>NC_015578.1:2810677-3122974 GCF_000214375.1 Treponema primitia ZAS-2
TCTTTTGGATCCACATACCACCGTGAAGACCAGGTTCTATTGATACCAATCCGCAATCCAATAGGATTAACTTTTTGTCCCATTTATTTCCCCGCCTTATTTGTCTCATCAATTACCACGGTAATGTGGCACATTCTTTTCAGAAGCATATCCGCCCTTCCCCGGGCGCGGAACCAGATCCGCTTCATTCGGGGGCCCTCATCAACCAGAATTTCCCTTACGTAGAGCATATCCTCATCAAGCTGCTTGTTAGCATTCAGGGCATTGGAGGCTGCGGACTTTACGGTCTTGCGAAGGAGCCTAGCGCCCTTGTGAGGAATATTTTCGAGTACTGACATAGCTTCGGGATAGGGCTTGCGGCGGATAAGGTCCGCCACGGGCCTAACCTTATAGGGTGAGGCAAGGAGGAATTTGGATATGGCCCTATAACCGGACTTTACTTTTTTCGTTTCCATATATCATCCTACCCTTTGGAAGCTTTCTTATCCGAACCCGCATGGCCCCGGAATATCCTGGTGGGGGAAAATTCGCCCAGCTTATGGCCTACCAGGTTTTCCGTAATGTACACGGGAACCCAGTTTTTACCGTTATACACGGATATGGTTCCCCCAACCATTTCAGGAATAATAGTAGAACAACGGGAATAGGTCTTAATCATCCTCCGGTCCCCGGCCTTGCTCATTTCCAGCACTTTCTTATAGAGGCTCTTTTCAATAAAGGGCCCTTTCTTAATGGATCTTGACACCCTTCTCTCCTACTTTTTCTTACCGCGGCTTACGATAAACCGTGTTGAAGGCTTATGCTTATTCCGTGTCTTGAAACCCTTGGTGGGTTGTCCCCAGGGACTGACCGGATGAATACCCTTGTTCTTTCCCTCGCCGCCACCATGGGGGTGATCGACGGGGTTCATGGCCATACCGCGTACTGTGGGACGCACCCCCAGCCAGCGTTTGCGGCCCGCTTTACCGAGTTGCACGTTCATGTGGTCCTCGTTCCCTACGGCGCCGATGGTGGCATAGCACTTCTTGAAGACCATGCGCATCTCTCCGGAGGGGAGCTTAATGGTAACATAGTCCCCCTCTTTTGCGGCAACCAAGGCGCTGGAACCGGCCGAACGGGCCAACTGACCGCCCCGGCCCAGGGTGAGTTCAATGTTGTGGACCGTGAAGCCCAGGGGAATATTCTCCAAGGGCAAGGCATTACCGGCTTCAATGGGCGCTTCGGGACCGCTTATAATAGAGACCCCTGCTACAAGCCCCTTAGGGGCAAGGATGTACCGCTTTTCACCGTCAACATAGTTTATCAAAGCAATATTGGCGCTCCGGTTCGGATCGTATTCAATAGTAGCGACCTTGCCGGGAATGCCGAGTTTGTCCCGTTTAAAGTCAATGGTCCGGTAGCGGCGCTTGTGCCCGCCACCCTTATGCCAGACGCTGATGCGCCCGTTGGAGTCCCGGCCGGCTTTTTCCGGGCGCCCTGAGGTGAGGGATTTTTCAGGCGTCACATGTTTGGTGAGCTCCGAATAATCCAGGCTCTGCCATTGGCGCATCCCAGCTGTTATCGGTTTATACGTTTTAATTCCCATATATTTCCCCTGCTTCCTTCGGCCTACACGCCCTCAAAAATACTGATCTTCTCGCCCTTGGGAAGGCGGACAATCGCCTTCTTCCAAGGCGAAGTATGCCCGGACCGGTTCCGCTGCCGTTTGGGCTTACCGGCGACCACCATAACCGAACAGGCAATAGGGTGGACCTTAAAGAGCCTGCGGATCGCTTCTTTTATTTCTATTTTTGTGGCCGAAGGATCGACCTTAAAAACATATTTACCTTCTTCCCGCAAGGTATTAGCCTTTTCGGAAAGCACCGGTTCAATAAGAACTTTTTCATAGATGGTCATTCAGCGGCCTCCCCAGGCGTCTCATCGCTGGTATAAAAACTACAAAGACTTTTCGCAGCACTTTCCAAAACAATAACCTTGCGTCCATAAAACAGGTCATGGGCTCTCAAACGGTTATAAGCAAGGAAACTGAGCCAGGGAATATTGGCCCCAGCCTGCCGGAGTTTGGCCCCGACTTGCCGGAGTTCAGGATCATCATCCTTAAGAATTACCACAGTCCGCTCATGGCCACCGAAATTTTTCAGCAACCCCGCAAGCTCCTTGGTTTTCCCTGAGTCGATGGAAAAATCCTCCACCACCTTAAGGGTATCGCTCTGGGCTTTCAGGCTCAGAATGGTCTTCAGGGCAAGGCGCTTGGCCTTTTTCGGAATGGCATAGGAGAAATCCCGGGGCCTAGGCCCGAAAACAACCCCACCGCCTACCATAATAGGAGATTTTTTATCACCCCTACGGGCGCGGCCGGTGCCCTTCTGCTTATAGGGCTTGGCATTGGATCCGTGGACTTCGCCCCGATCCTTGGTACTGGCGGTGCCCAGCCGTTTATTGGCAAGTTCATTGTTGATGGCGTACCAGATAAGATCTTCGTTGACCGGAAGGCCGAATACGGCGTCATCCAGTTCTATGTCGCGAAGTTCTTTGCCATCCTTGGAATACACTTTCCGATTCATTGTTTCCCCGCTACTTCTTCACCGCAGCTCTGACCACCACGAGACCCTTATTGATCCCCGGGACGGCGCCGCGCACCATGATAAGCCTGTTTTCCGTATCAACCTTGATAAGCTTCAGGCTGAGAACCGTTACCTGCTCCCATCCCATGTGGCCTGGCAGCTTCATATTCTTGAAAGTGCGGCCCGGATAGGTGGACTGCCCGGTGGAACCAGGTTCCCGATGGAACTTGGAACCGTGGGAAGCACGGCCGCCGCTGAAGCCCCAGCGCTTGATAACGCCTG
The DNA here is from genome assembly GCF_000214375.1 of Treponema primitia ZAS-2. Lineage (NCBI taxonomy): Bacteria > Pseudomonadati > Spirochaetota > Spirochaetia > Treponematales > Treponemataceae > Treponema > Treponema primitia. The sequence goes on from NC_015578.1 coordinate 2,813,524, forward strand.
CCATACCCTTACCCTTGGACACCCCGGTTACATCAACGTACCGGACCCCTTCAAACACTTCTATACCCAGCTCATCACCATCGGCAACTTCTTTTTCAAAGTTCCGAAATTCCTTGATGCTCTTTTTCGGCTTGATATTTTCCGAAAACTGCCCGGCATAGGGTTTGGTCACCCTGCTCTTTTTCTTATCATCAACCCCGAGGAGCACGGCGGAATAGCCGTCCTTTTCCTCAGTTTTCCGGGCAACGACAACATTTGGATCAATCCTCAGAACCGTTACCGGAACAAGGTTACCCTCATCGTCAAAAACCTGCGTCATGCCCACTTTTTTGGCCATTAGCCCCAACATAGTAAACTCCAAAGCGGTTTTCAACCGCAGATTCTTTCTACTGTTTTATCTCAACATCCACACCCGCAGGCAGTTCCAACTTCATTAAAGAATCCATCACTTCTGATGAAGGATTAATAATATCGATCAGCCGCTTATGGGTGCGCATCTCGAACTGCTCACGGGCCTTTTTATTCACATGGGGAGAACGAAGCACCGTCACCTTGTTGATCCGGGTAGGAAGGGGGATAGGTCCGGTGACCTTGGCGCCCGCTTTCTGAACCGTTTGAACGATGGACTTCGCGCTCTGATCTATCAATTCTACATCGAAACCGCGTAACCGTACGCGAATTCGTTCCTTAGCCATTATTCCTCCGATAGCTTAGGTTTTGTGTTTCGGCTGGCCGGGACACAAAACCTATAGCCAATCTCTCATCCGTTATTCGATGATCTCCGTAACCTGTCCGGAGGCGACGGTTTTGCCGCCTTCACGGATAGCTAAACGCAGACCCTTTTCCATGGCAATGGGGTGGATCAATTCGCCCTGAATCTCGGCGTTATCTCCGGGCATAACCATTTCTTTCCCTTCAGGGAGGTTGACGGTACCGGTAATATCGGTGGTCCGGAAATAAAACTGGGGACGGTAGCCGGAAAGGAAGGGTCGGTGACGACCACCTTCCGCTTGGGAAAGACAGTAAATCTGTGCCTTAAACTTGCTGTGGGGGGTAATGGAACCGGGCTTGGCTAAAACCTGTCCGCGTTCAACTTCTTTCTTTTCAACGCCCCGGAGCAAAGTACCAACGTTATCCCCGGCCTGGGCATCATCAAGAAGTTTATTGAACATTTCAATACCCGTAACAACCGTTTTCTTGGTGGGCCGGATACCGACGATCTCAATTTCTTCGTTCAGCTTGAGCACACCCCGTTCCACTTTGCCGGTTACTACAGTACCACGACCAGGAATGGTGAATACATCTTCAATGGGCATCAAGAAGGGCTTGGCGTCTTCCCGGACCGGGTCGGGGAAGTAGCTATCCATGGCGTCCAGAAGTTCATCAATACACTTGGTAGCCTCGGCATTGTCCGGTTCGGTCATGGCCTTGAAAGCGGAACCCTTGATGATGGGGACCTTGTCGCCGGGAAACCCGTTGGCGGTAAGAACTTCCTTAACCTCTTCTTCAACCAGTTCGATCAGCTCAGGATCATCAACCAGGTCAACCTTGTTGAGGAATACGATCATGTTGGGCACACCGACCTGGCGGGCCAGGATGATGTGTTCCCGGGTCTGGGGCATAACCGAATCCGGCGCGGACACAACCAGGACAGCCCCGTCCATCTGGGCGGCGCCAGTGATCATGTTCTTGATGTAGTCAGCATGTCCTGGGCAGTCGATGTGGGCATAGTGCCTTTTCTCAGACTGGTACTCCAGGTGCCGGGTATTGATGGTAATACCCCGGGCTTTTTCTTCCGGAGCATTGTCGATTTCGTCGTACTTCATGACCTTGTCGCCGTACTTCTTTCCGCAGTGCATGGTTATTGCAGCGGAGAGGGTGGTTTTACCATGGTCAACGTGACCAATCGTCCCGACGTTCATGTGAATCTTTGTTCGATTGAACTTATCTTTTGCCATAACGTGTCCTCCTTACATTTATTAGGTACACAATTAAAATCAATTTATCCCCCTCTTTAAAAGGGGTTATCTAATATAGCTAAACACTCTAAAGAGTGCAAACTTACAAATAAGTCCGCTAACAGCGGTACCTATAGCAGAGGGTTAAAGAATTGATTCAGGATAAAGAAGCGAAAGGAAAGTACCTACAAAAAACCCAAAGGGGATTTTTCTGTACCAGCCGTCCCGTTCCACCTATCTCATCCTGAGAATCCGCAAGGATCCTCATCAACCCAATCCATAAAGCCATTGAAAAAACCCAATTTTTCAACGCCCCGCCAAGCCACCTGATGATCGGTTTGGACAATAACCCTTTGAGCAGACTGCTCCAGGTTATCGAGACTTCCACGCCGCCCTCATCAATCATTTTGCTATCGACGAGCAATAGACTATTTTCTGCAACAGAACTCCTGCCACCTCCCGATAATCCGCACGGCGCGGTAATCATCATCCGGCAATTAAAACTGCCGGATTTTTATTTCAAATAACCATTCCGGGCTAGGCCCGAACCATTCCATCTTCCTGGAGAATCCAATTTATTGGATTCTCCAAAGAAAAATCCAAAGGATTTTTCTCACCACCTATAATGAGCGAAAGCCTTATTAGCTTCTGCCATTTTATGGGTATCTTCCTTCTTCTTGAAGGCGGTACCGGTATTATTATACGCATCCAGGATTTCCGCTGCAAGCCGTTCATCCATGCCATGACCGGACCGCGCCCGGGCCGCATTAATAAGCCAGCGCATACCCAGGGCTTCCCGCCGGGATTCCCGAATTTCAATAGGAACCTGGTAGGTGGCGCCCCCGACCCGCCGGGACTTAACTTCAACATTGGGCTTTACGTTTTCGATAGCCTTTAGGAAAACTTCCAGGGGCTCCTTGTCGGCCTTTGCCTGAAGGGTACCCAGGGCATCATGAACTATCCGCAAAGCAACCGAACGTTTACCCTGCCACATCATACGGTTCACAAACTTGGAAACCACCACACTATTGTACTTAGGATCCGGTAAAATACCCCGATCCACGGTCTTTTTTTTGCGTCCCATGATTACCCCCTTACGCCTTAGGCCGCTTGGCGCCGTACTTTGAACGGCTGCGCTTGCGGTCTTCTACGCCCAGGGTATCCTTGGCGCCCCGGATAATATGGTAACGGACACCGGGAAGGTCCTTAACCCGGCCACCACGGACCAGGACCACCGAGTGTTCCTGGAGATTATGACCAATGCCGGGGATATAGGCGGTTACTTCCGTACCATGGGAAAGGCGCACACGGGCAACCTTCCGAAGGGCAGAATTCGGCTTTTTCGGGGTAACCGTCATCACACGGGTACAAACCCCGCGTTTCTGGGGACAAGATTGAAGAGCAGGAGACTTCGTTTTGGAGGTAACTTGCTGCCGTCCAAAGCGAACCAGCTGGTTAATTGTTGGCATGTACTAAAAACTCCCTTAAATTCAAAAGGCCTTCGATTAGGTAAGCCACTCTAGCAAAAACATAAAAAATAGTCAAGCGGTTTTTAGCAATTTTTTACCAACCGCTATAAAAATCCTATGAGACAAGGACTTAAAAGAATGTATCAGAAAGTGATGGGGAAAGGCAAGGGGGTTTTGGTGAAATTAGGGGAAAAATTGCAAAAATTGAGCGGGGCGTGAGGATTATATCAAATTGTCAATGTCCCTCTTTGAGTAGATAAAACGGCGAATTTCCATTACATCATCAATAACAACATAAAAGACGGCATAATTTTTTACATAGATACGATAGTATTTATGTTTTCGGTCTTTGATCGAGTTATATGCTTTAAAGGATAGTGGCGCGAAAAGGCGCTCTTTTATCGCTTTCTCTGTTTCTTCAACAAGCCGTTCGGCGGCGACTGGATTTTGCAATTTTATCGCAATATAATCCCTTGCGGCGGCCAAGTCCTGCTCAAAGAGGGGTAAGTACCGCAAGCGGCATTTTTTATCCATGTTTTCGCTTTAGCCGCCCGAATACTTCCTCGTGGGTATACCGCAGATCTGAGACTTCGGCGGCGTGATCGGCTTCGTCGAGTTTTATCTCAATATCGTTTGTAAGTTCCGCATATTTTTCAAGGTTTAAGACCACCATTGCGCCGTGGCCGTTTTTGGTTAAATACACTGGCTCCCCCTCGTTAACGAGGGTCTCTATCTCCGGGAATTTGTTCCGCAAGTCTGATACCGGCCTGATTTGAATCATAGATAGGCACTCCAATTATCATAATATTATCAATATTTTATCAGAATGTCAAGCCGCGAAACAGCAATAGGCAGGGTTATGGTTTCCTAAAGCAATTCCACTCAGGCGCTATATTGACATTGCAGGGCTTGAAACCTAGACTTTAAGGAAAACCTACTATTTTTATATTGTTAATATCAGTATGTTACGAAAGGAAGCTGTGGACGGTCAGGAATTATTGCGTTTGGAGGGAATTGAGAAGTCCTTTGGGGATACGCCGGTTTTACGTGGTATAGGCCTTACGGTGATGGCTGGGGAATTTATCACCCTCCTGGGGTCCTCGGGGTGCGGAAAAACTACTACCCTGCGGATCATTGCGGGGCTTGAAAAGGCCGATGCGGGGCGGGTGTTCCTTTCCGGGGAGGATGTGACGGACCTGGCGCCTAATAAACGGGACGTTAACATGGTGTTTCAGAATTATGCGCTTTTCCCCCATATGAACGTGGAATCAAATATCGGGTACAGTCTGCGGCTGAAAGGCCGGCCTAAGGATGAGATAAGGGGGACCGTGGCAGAGGCCCTGGACCTGGTCCAGCTTGGGGGATACGGGAAACGACTGCCCGGGGAGCTTTCCGGGGGGCAGCGGCAGCGGGTGGCAGTGGCCCGGGCTCTGGTGAACCGTCCTAAGGTGCTGCTTCTGGATGAGCCTTTGGGGGCCCTGGACCTGCGGCTGCGTCGGCAAATGCAGACAGAACTGAAACGGCTGCAACGGCAATTGAACATTACCTTCATATATATAACCCATGATCAGGAGGAGGCCCTGACCATGTCGGACCGTATCGCGGTGATGCGGGAAGGACGCTTTGAGCAGATTGGTTCAGCCACGGAGATTTACGACAGGCCGAAAACCAGCTATGTGGCCCAGTTTGTGGGGAATGCTAATATACTGCGGGGACGGGCGGGGGTAGTTTCGGGAAATCAAAATTTAACCATGGACAACAAGTCGGGGGAGACTGACAAAGCAGGAAAGATACGGGAGACAGATGGGGCGGGAGAGATTATTACCTTTGAGCGGCCTGACGGCTGGGCCTGGGTTAAGAATAATGGGGAGCCTATTGCCCCGGGGCAGGAACTGACCCTGGCGGTGCGGTCTGAGTACTTGATCTTGGAACCGGTTTTGCCGGGAAACGGCGGCAGCAGGGAGGAAGGGCTGGAGGCTCAGGTTACTGAGAAGAGCTTTGCCGGGGGGCAGCTGCGGATAAGCGCGGCGCTGGAGGACAGGACAGAGATTTGCGCCAGCAGGCAGGGGATAGATTCGCTGCTAGAGGCTGGGCAGCGGGTACGGGCGAATTGGGCCAAGCCTGGACAGGCGGTTATTGTGGACCGGGCGAATCCGGCCAAGCCTGGGCAGGCGGTTATTGCGGACCGGGAGAACCAGATATGAGCCGCCGCAAGGGTTTGCCACGGGCTTCGGGGACCTTCATTGCGCGGGGAACTACGTTGCAAGTAGCGTTGCTGCCTATGTACCTTTTTACCCTGGCTTTTGTGGTGGGGCCTTTGCTGTACATGGTTGCCCTGAGCTTTATGCACCGGGAGGGGGCCTGGGGGGTGGCGGCGGAATTTACCCTGCGGAATTACCGGCGCATAGGGATTCCGGAATATGCGGGGACTTTCAGTCAGTCCATACAGCTGGCCCTGTTCAGTACCGCCATGGTTGTCTTAATCGGGTACCCCTTTGGATACTTTATGGCACGGCTGAGGCCGGTATGGCGAAACCGGGTGATGCTGCTGGTGATCATACCTTTCTGGACCAGTTCCCTGATGCGGCTCTATGGGTGGATCATCGTATTCCGGGCTAACGGGACCCTGGACCGCATACTGATGGCCCTGGGCATTATCCAAGAACCTCTGAAACTGCTCTACACGTATCCTGCGGTGGTAACCGGGATGATTTACGCATTGGTTCCCTTCATGATCTACTCGGTGTATGCCAGCGCAGAAAAACTGGACTGGGAACTGGTGGAAGCGGCCAGGGATTTGGGCGCCTCGGCAGCCCGGGCCTTCTTTACGGTGAGCCTGCCCCTGACTATGCCGGGGCTGTTTTCCGGCGTAGTACTTACCTTCATACCCTCCATGGGGCTCTTCTTTATCGCAGATATACTGGGGGGCAACAAGGTGGTATTGGTGGGGAACCTGATCCATGAACAGTTGATGAGAGCCCACGACTGGCCCTTCGCAGCAGCACTGAGCGTGGTACTGATGGTGATGACCACGGTGTTTATTTCCCTATACCGGCGTCTTGCCCGATCCCTTGGGGGGAGCGGGGACCTGGAGGGGCTGGTATGAAAAACGCAGCAAAGCTATCAGCGCCTAAAATTTATATCGTAGTTATTTTACTCATCATGTATATACCTATACTGCTGGTGATAATCTATTCCTTCAATGCCAGCAGGCTGTCTTCGGTGTGGGACGGATTCAGCTTCCGGTGGTATGAGGAGCTTTTCCGGGACCGGGCCATGTTCACGGCACTGCGGAACAGCGTAGTCCTGGGACTGCTTGCCAGTTTGTCCGCCGCAGTGATAGGAACCTTGGGGGCTCTGGGATCAAGCAGAGTGAAGAGAGAGGTGGTGAAGATACCGGGCAGAAATAGGGGGCGCGGGGAAATAGTATGGGTGTTCAGTAAAATTATGGAATACCTTTCGACCCTGCCCATCATGATACCCGAAATAATCCTGGGCATGGTTTCCCTGGCCTTCTTTGCCCTGCTGGGGCTGCCCCTGGGTATGCTGACCCTGGTTATAGCCCACACCTGTTTCTGCATACCCTATGTGTACCTTTTGGTAAAGGCCCGGCTTTCCGGGCTGGATAAAAGTTATGTGGAGGCCGCCCGGGATCTGGGGGCTGGGGAATGGCGGGCCGCCTATGATATTACCCTGCCACTAATACTGCCGGCGGTAATTTCCGGGGCGCTGCTTTCCTTTGCCATGAGTTTTGACGATGTGATCGTCAGTGTTTTTGTTACCGGGCCCAATACTAATACTTTGCCTATCAGGATCTATTCCCAGATAAAAACCGGGGTCACCCCAAAAACCAACGCCCTCTGTACTTTGATCTTCGCCGTCACGGCGCTGCTCTGTCTTTGTTCAGCTTACTTTGCCCGCACGCCAACAGGAACGCAACGTCCCATAGGGGACGAGAAAATATTTCGGAAAGAAACAAAAGGAGAAAAACAATGAAACGATTATTAGTTTCCCTCACGGTCCTGGCTTTGGCGCTGGGAGCTCTCACCACGGTGTACGCCGGCGGGTCCCGGGACGCCAAAGCCCAAAAACGGCTTACCATCTATACTTGGACCGAAATGTTCCCCCAGGAGATACTCGACGGGTTTGAAAAAGAAACAGGGTATACGATCAACTATGTCAACTTTGATGAAAACGAAACCATGCTGACCAAGCTAGAAACAGCCAAGGGCGGAGACTACGATCTGATCATCGCCGATGATTATATTATTGAAACCGTAGTTGCCCAGGGGCTGGCACAAAAACTGGACAAAGCAAAACTGTCCAACTACGGCAATATCAACCCCAGCTATCAGAAACAGTTTTACGATCCGAATGATGAGTACACGGTCCCCTACGGCGCCGGGGTTCAGACCATTGTCTACGATCCGCAAAAGGTAAAGCTTGATATCCAGGGGTATGGGGATCTCTGGGACAGCAGTCTCCGGAACAGCCTGGGGCTTATCGGCAATTACCGGGTGATCAACGGTCTGGCGCTCAAGACCCTGGGGCAGAGTTACAACACCAATGATCTTTCAGTGATCCGCGCCGCCGGTGAACGGCTCCTTACCCTGGCGCCGAACATCCGGTTGATCAAGGACGATTTCCTGGAGGACGATCTCCTCTCAGGAGAGATATCCACCGCAGTGATGTATACTTCCCAGGTGACCAAGGCCAAGTTAGAGAACCCCGGCCTGAAGGTGGTATTCCCCAAGGAGGGAATAGGATTCGGGATCATGGGGGCCTTCATCCCTAGCAAAGCCCCGAACAGCGATGCTGCCCACGCCTTCCTCAACTACATCCTGGATGCCCAGCGGGGCGCCGAGTGCTTTGAGTACTTGGGTTACTACAGCACTTACTCCGCTTCGGATCCCTACATTGATGCGGAGTTTAAGGAATTTCTCACCCTGCCTGCGGGGTTCAATGTGAACATGGAGACTATCAAAAACATTGAAGAGCCGGCAGAGGAAGAGCATAGCCGGATATGGACGGCGTTTAAGACTGCTGCGGGGAGGGAATAGGCGGTCGCTGTTTAAACAAGGCGGCTCATTCACCGGGGGGGGGGGGGGGGGGGGGGGGGGGGGGGGGGGGGGGGATGCCTCTGGGGGCTAACATGTTGAGTCCGCCTCCGTCAGCCTCGCTTCGCGAGTCTGCTACGGCGGGGAATTCCATAGACGCCCCCAGAGGCATCCCCGCCCCTCCCGGTGACATGGTCAACATGGGGAAACAGGTATCGCATATCGGGATGGTTTGATGGAGGTCTACGGGATCACATGCCGGAATGTTTAGCACGGGTACGCCTTTGCGTTGACCTTTCATAGACAAAAAAGGCGGCAGGGTCCAACCCCTACCGCCTTTTTGTTGCTATTCAGAAAATGACGCCGGCGCTTAGTCCCAACCGGCTAAAAGGTGACAGGCACGCTTTTCGACATGCCGTGTTACCTTCTTAGTTATGTCCGGTGAGGGTGGTGCTGGTGCCTCTGCCGCTGCTTTCATCCAGCGCAATAGGCGCTAAGTTGCCATATTGCGCAGTGCCGCCATTGCGTTTACCGAGCGAAGCACCCCAGCCAGTTGCTCTATTGGCGTTAGGAGCAATTTCACCCGAACCGTAGACCGTTCCGCCGATCATGGTGAAGGTAGTGACTGCGCCGCTATTACCAGGTTCTACACGCACGCCGCCGGCGTAGGCGGCGCTATTGCCCGACACTGTGCCGCCGTTCATGATGAATGTCCCGCCTTGGCAGACATTCACGCCGCCGCCGCCCTGGGCGGCTTTATTGCCGGACACTTTTGCATCCCCTGACATGGTGAACCTGGCAACGCCGTTACCGGATTCAGCTTTATTGATTTCTACGCCGCCGCCGTCGCGTTGACTAGTATCGGAGTTGTAATTGCCGGTAATAGTTCCGCCCTGCATATTCAATTCGCCTCCGACAAAAATTAAACTGTAGGTGTTGTTTATTGGGTCGCCGCCAATCCCTGTAGGATAGGGTATGGATGTTCCGGGGTAGTTTGTATCAGTGGTAAGCCCGTCAAGGATAACAGTACCCGAAAGGGTAAGTTTCTGCCCGGCCGAGACGGCAAGGAGGATGCCCGGAGTTGTCAAATGGATTATGCCGCTCCCGTTAATGGTGGCGGCTGCCGTTGTTTCCCCTGGTACTATGACAATTCCGTAGCTGGTTTCGCTTGTGGTGGATTTTGCATTTACCGTGCCATTCACGGTGAAGGTAGCATTGTTCATTAGAGCGAGGGAACCGCCGGTAAGGTCCAGGGTCTTCCCGGTATTCACTGTCAGGGTATTGCCATCGGAGACCACAAGGGTAACGCCGGAAGGAACGCTGACATCGTCGGCAAGGGTCAGGTTAGTAAGGGTGGCCACTTACGCGCCCACTACTGCGACTTTGCCCGGATAAAGGGCGTTGAGGGTGTCACGGAACTGCTCCGCAGCCGAGGGCCCCGGAGGGTATGCCCATGGGGTCTTGTTTGAACCGTCATCTCCGCACCCTGACAAAACTAAACCGAATGTCAGTAACGCTGCTAACATTCCCATTACAATAAACTTATTCTTCATGTGAACAACTCCTTTGCGGTTTTTATGTCCCGCCGACTGCAATCCGCTACACGGGCTCCCAAATGGGGTGATTTTGCCTGGAAACATGGAAATAACATAATCAATACGGAAAATTTGTGCAATTGCCGCCCGCCTCCCTCTATCTTAGCATCAGGCGCCTTTTTCCAAGTCAGTTGATACCATTACGGCATGTGCATCGTGTCACTCGCGGCTATACCCTCATTCTCGGTAAGTGTGATGTTGTTTACTGTGCCGTTGTGGCCATACACCGCTGCGCCGCGGGTATTACCGTTGACAGACGTAACGGTGTTGGCAAGGCTTGGATCCACTCCGTGGTTGCTGTCGCCGTAGACCGTGCCGCCAGACAGGGTGAAAACGCCACCATCCATCTCCACGCCGCCACCCTCGGCCATGTTAGTGTTGCATGTGGCGGTGTTGCCCGCAACCATAGTGGTATCCTTCATGATGAAAGTGCCGCTCACGACCACGCCGCCCCCCTCGGCGTTGCCAATGCCGTGCTCGCCGCTGACAGAGCCGGTTGTGGTGGCGTGGTTGCCTTTAACCGTGGCACTGTTGTTCATGGTGAAAGTACCGGCGTCTACGACCACGCCGCCGCCATGGACCTTGACAGGGCTGGTTGCGGTGTTGTCTTTGACCGAGGCGCTGTTGTTCATGGTAAAAGTGCCGCTTGCGCGTACGCCTCCCGCCATCGCCTCACCAGAGCCGGTTGCGATGGCGGTGTTGCCCTCGACCGTGGCGTTGTCGTTCATAATGAAAATGCCTCTTGCGAGTACACCTCCCGCCCTCGCCTCATCAGAGCCGGTTGTGGTGGCGGTGTTATCTTTGACCGTGGCGTTGTCGTTCATGGTGAAAGTACTATTGTCATTCACCATCACACCGCCGCCTTCCCTGGCTGTGTTGCCGCTGATGACCGCAGTGCCTGACATGGTGAAGGTTCCCTTGTTGACACCTACCCCGCCGCCGCCCGCTTCGAGGGCTTTGTTACCGCTTATCGTACCGCCCTTCATGGTGAAGGTTCCGTTTTCGTCGTCGACACACACCCCGCCGCCGCCTTCATGATTGGCCGTATTACCGCTTATTGCACCGCCTTTCATGGTGAAGGTTCCGGTTCCATCGATCCGCACCCCGCCGCCTTGATAATCGATAGCCGTATTACCACTTATCTCACCGTCTTCCATGATGAAGGTTCCATTCTCGATCCTCACACCGCCGCTGTACTTGGCTGTGTTGCCGCTTATCGTACCGTATTCCATGGTGAAGATTGCGTCTCTGTTGACAAACACCCCGCCGCCACCATCGTTATTGGCCGTATTGCCGCTTATCGTACCATTCTTCATAGTGAAGGTTCCTTTATAGACTTCCACCCCACCGCCACCCCATTCGGTGGCCGTGTTGTCGCTTATCGTACCGCCTTCCATGGTGAAGATTGCGGTATCACCGACGCTCACCCCGCCGCTGTCCCGGGCTGTGTTGCCGCTTATCGTACCGTTCTTCATGGTGAAGGTTCCCTTCCAGGCTTCCACCCCGCCGCCGCTCGATTCGGTGGATGCGTTGCTGCTTATCGTACCGCCCTCCATGGTGAAGACTGCGTTTTCGCCGACTTGCACGCCGCCGCTACCGGTGGTGGCTGTGTTATCGCTTATCGTGCCGTCTTCCATGGTGAAGGTTCCCATCCAGATATCTACACCGCCGCCTTCACCGATGGCGTTGTTGCCGCTTATCGTGCCGCTCTTCATGATGAAGGTACCGTTTTCGTTGACCTTCACCCCGCCACCGGAGTGGTTGGTGGCGTTGTTGCCGCTTATCGTGCCGCCTTCCATGGTGAACTTCCCGCTGCCCTCCACCGTCTCGCCGGACTTATTAGTATAACTACTTTTATACACGGACACACCGCCGCCATGGCCGGTAGTGGTGTTGCCCGTAATCGCGCCGCTTTTCAAGACAAACTCGCCGCCTGCACCCACCCTTACCAATGAGTTGTCGTTGTCTTCCCGTCCGACCAGCCTAACGCCGTCAAGGGTAAGTTTCCGGTTATCAACATTTTTATTACCGCGGGCTTCGAGGAGGTAGCCCTTGCCCTTCAGGTAGATGGTCCCGCTCCCGTTGATGATCCCCCAACTTGCGGTATCTTCCAAACGGATTGCGTTACTGGTGGCGTTCAACGTACCGTTCACGGTCAATGTCACATCGTGCAGCAAGATGGCCGCAGAGGGGTCGCCCGAAACATCGGTAACATCAAGGGTAACGCCAACGGGCACGGTGAGGTCGGTGACGCCTACCCTGCCGGTAATTTTTACGGTGGCACTGTTCGCCTCCGCGCTTCCCGGTTTTATGGCGTTGATGTCCGCAGCCAACTGAATAGCCATGGCTAGAGCCTCCGGCGTAGGTTCCGGTACAGGCGTAGGTTCCGGTACAGGCGTAGGCTCCGGTACAGGTGTGGGTGTGGTGGTGCCGTTATCACAGCCTGCCAAAACCAGCCCTACTGTCAACAATGCTGCCAAGACTCCCGTCACAATCAATTTGTTCTTCTTCATGCCAATTCCCCTTATAATGCGGTCTACCACTGCCAGTCACTTAAAATATTTTACGATGAGGGTGTCGTAATCAGCGTGTTGCCTGTAATCGCGCCGTTTTTCATTACAAACTTCCTTTGTAAAAATACATCGGTTCAAGAAAATAGGAAAGGTGCCTGGCGCCAAAACAACCATGAAAAACTACCAAAAAGCGGCTCTGGAGGATATTTACGACTTTTTAGGCCGCATAATCAGCGAAAAAATCCAAAAATTAGACTGATCGGCACCGGAACGGTGCCTGGCGCCCTTGGCTTGCCATGGCTTCCCACCCCAGGCGACCCCATTACAGAACCAGGGTCTGGAAAAAAATCCATCAGACATGCTATAGTTTTGGAGAATTTTCTAAAAAAGGGGGTTTTTGTATGGCATATACTTGGGATCTCAGCCTCGCCACGGGGCAGGAACTGATTGACGAACAGCACCAGCAATTATTTGCCGCTATCAATGATCTATTGCGGGTGAGCGGCCAGGGAAAGACTGAGGAAATCAAGAAAAGCCTGGATTTCTTAAACAACTATACTATCAAGCATTTCTTTGATGAGGAACAGATTCAGAAAAAGTACAACTATCCGGATTACGAAAACCATAAAAAGCTCCACGAGCATTTTAAAGCGACGATCCGGGATCTGTCCCACCAGCTTATCCTTAATGGGGTTACCCCGGAGCTGACGGACAGGCTCTGCAAAACCGCCGGGGACTGGCTGGTGGGCCATATCAAGGGCCAGGATTTGAAACTGGCGGCGCATATTAAAGCCACGGACAAAAAATAGGCTGACCCTGGGTGATTGTTTCCCAAAGCTCAGGCTTAAACAGCTTACCCCTTTAGCAGCCCCTCTAACTCATCCACTATCCTGCCGAAAGCCTGGCAGGCTTTTTCCACCGGCGCCGGGGAGGACATATCCACCCCGGCCAGTTTGAGTGAATCGATGGGGAACCGGGAGCCGCCGCTTTTCAGAAAGGCGAAGTAATCCTCCCGCTCCTTTGCGCCGCCGCCCAGGACCCGGTCAGCCAGGGCCAGGGCAGCCGAAATGCCGGTGGCGTATTTATACACGTAGAAGGCATTGTAGAAGTGAGGGATGCGAAGGCCCTCAAGATCGCTTTCAGGCTCAAAGACCATTTCGGGGCCGAAGTATTTTTCCTGTAGGGCGCGGTATTCGCTGCGGAGAAGTTCCGCCGTTAAGGGGTCGCCGCTTTCTTCCAGCTCGTGGGTCCGCTTTTCAAATTCTGCGAACATGGTCTGGCGGTACAGGGTGGCAAGAATGTCGTCCGCACGTTTACTGAGCAGGTAGAGCCGCAGTTCCCGGGAGTCCGCAGTTTTATTGAGCTGGCGGAAAAGGAGTTCCTCATTAAAGGTGCTGGCCACTTCGGCTTCAAAGATGGTGTAGCCGTAGTGCATGAAGGGGTTTGAGGCGGCGGAATACCAGGAGTGCATGGAGTGGCCCCCTTCATGGGCCATGGTGAATATGTCCCGGATGGAGTCTTCCTTGTAGTTTATCAGAATATAGGGGTCCCCGGTATAGGAACCGGAAGAAAAGGCGCCGGATCGTTTGCCCTTGTTTTCATAGCGGTCGGCCCAGCGGCCCAGGAGGCCCGAGCGCAGGGTGTCAACGTATTCGCTGCCCAGGGGCTCAAGGGCAGCGGCTACCAGGTTCACCGCCTCATCCCAGGTGGTCCGCGTTGCCGCCCGGGGGGCAAGGGGAACGTAGACATCGTAATGCCGCAGCTCATCCAGCTTGAGGGCCTTTTTCCGTAGGCCGTAGTAACGGTGCAGGGGCGCAAGGTTGGCGTTCACCGTGGACACCAGGTTATCATAGACGCTCTGGGGGACATTGTCCGGGAAGAGGGCTTCCGCCAGGGCCGAAGGGTAGCCGCGGACCCGGGCATGGATCACATCGTTTTTGACAGAGCCGCTATAGAGGGCTGCCAGGGTGGTCTTGTGGGTTTCAAACTGTTGGTAGAATTGCTGATAGGCCAGGCGGCGGAGTTCCCGGTCCGGATGCTCCATAAAGACTGACCAGAGGGACTGGGAAAGGGGCCGTCTGCCTTCCGGGGTATCCAGCTCCCCAAAGTCGAAATCAACGTTGGTAAGCACAGAAAAAGTTTCCGAGGGGACATTCTCCCCTTCCGCATGGAGGGCGATGATCCGCTCCTCTCGTTCGCTCAGAATATAGGGCTTATAACGTAACAGTTTTTTCAGGTAGATCGAATAATCGGCAATACGGGGGTGCTGCAGAAAGGCCCGCATATCCGCCTCCGGGATGGCCTGGATTTCCGGCGTGTCCCAGGAAGCGGCGGCCAGGCTTTTGGCTTCCGCCATGACAAACCTGCCGCTCATGGTCTGGGCGGCATTGTCCCCCTCGTCTTCGGTTTGCCGGAGACTGCTGTAAGCCCCCAGGCGTTCCTCCAGCAGGCCCAGGTCCCGGCTAAAGTCCAGGTAATCAGCCAGGGTTTCTGCGGATTTGCCCAGGGTACCCCTGAAACCGGGAATCCGCCCGGTCAGGGTTTCATATTCCTCAAGGGACTTTGCCCAGGCCCCGTCATTTGGATAGAGTTTGGAAAGGTCCCAGGTATCCTGGGGCTTTACTTCGGAACGGGAAGGTATGCGTGATTCGTTTGCCATAATGAATACAGTATAGCAACTATTCTCAGTTTATGACAGCTGTTTGGGGTAAACAGGAATTGTTGCCGATATTGTGGGGTATGAAGAAGTGGCTTTTTCCCCTGGTTGGGGCTTTTTTGTTGTGCATCTCCTGCGCTACCAAGGCGCCGCCGCCGGAGGAGCCCCAGGCGCGGCTGTCCCTGGGCTTTGATCATATCGAAGCCCTTTCGCCTGAGGATATTACCCTGTTTTTTGCGGTGGAGGGGGAGAACCCCCGTTCCTCGGCTTTGGATATCAGTCTGGGGGAATGGGAGCTTTTCCTGAACGGGGCGAAGGTGGAGAAGGGCATAGCGGTGAGCCTGGACAAGGGAACCCTGGAAGCCCTTTCATCAGGAACCGTTCCTCTGTCGATACATTTGGGTGGAGAAGCCCTGGCCCTGCCGGACAAAAGCGGGTTTATTGAGTATAATGCGGGTATAACCCTGAGCCTGATCCTGCACTACCAGGGCGGGGAAAGCCTCCGGGAGCAGGTCAGCACGGAGATTGATTTTCCCCGGATTCAGATTCCGGAATTTACCATTTCCTCCATGGCGGTGGTACAGGCGGAACTTATCAATACCCGCTTCAAGGTACGGCTGAGAATCGACAATCCGAACAATTTTCCCCTGGAACTTTCATCTTTTGCCTACGAACTCTACGGCGCAGGCCGCTACTGGGCAGAAGGTAAGGAAACCAAAGTCATGCCGATCCCACCCCAGGGTTCGGCGGAACGGGATCTGTATCTCCTGATGAATTTTATTAACATGAAACGGGAGGTGCTGGATCAGGTCATCGCCATGCGGAATGTCCGCTACCGTTTCACCGGGGATGTACTGGTCGGCACAGGTATTGAGTACCTTCCCCGGTTCACCATGAGCTTTGACCGGTCCGGGGATTCGCCGGTAATTCAATAAGGCGTCCTGTATAACAGTAATTCTCAGTTTATGATGACTGTACTGGGGTACCGACCGGGGAGGGAGGGCAATGCCCCCCGACCCTAACCTGTAGAACCTGCTTACGGAGCCCCTGCGGGTCTCCTCCAGCAGAGAATTCCAGAGACGGGTCGGGGGGCATTGCCCTCCCTCCCCGGCCATTATTTCCGTATATACTAAAAGCATTGTTATACGTAACTGTAGGAATGCCTTAGGCTAAGGCTAAACATAATAGTACGCAATACCCTGTATCCCCTGTGTTGACCCGCCCCTCCCGGAGAATGAGCCACCCTTGGTTAAACCGAGAATTGCTATATCCCCGTAGACGAGACCGCAAAAATCTGTATACTATTCTATACCCGTGTTTTTCAGGCGTTATATCGTCTTAATTTTTATATAAGGGTGAGGATTTTATGATACGAGGCGGAGATATAGTCAAAGGGAGCTGTCTGCTCCAGAAGGGCCAGCCCTACCTGGTGGTAGATCGGGAATTTCATAACCCCGGCAAAGGAACCGCTATTGCGCGGGTTAAAATGAAGAGTATCAAGGATGGCGCCGTATTGACCATGACCATCCCTACCCAGCAGGAGGTTGAGGATGCCACGGTGGATGTCCATACCTGCCAGTTCCAGTATGCGGATTCCGATAATTATCACTTCATGGATAACGAGTCCTTCGACCAATATGAGGTACCCATTAGCGATATGGTGGAGAAGAAGTGCTACCTGAAGGATGGGGATGTCTACGATCTGAGCATCTGGGAAACTAAGGTGATTGATATCAAAATCCCCTTAAAAATGGTCTTCACGGTGGCGGAAAGCGAGAACTATATCAAAGGCGACACGGTTTCCGGAGCTACCAAGCCCATCGTTACCGAAACGGGACTGACCGTCCGGGTTCCCCTATTTATCAAACAGGATGAACGGATCCTGGTGAACACCGAAACCAATGAATACGTGGAGCGGGTGAATAGCTAATCCTGATATAACGCCATACATCACCAAAGAGGTCCCCTTCAAATTTCGGGGGATCGATTTTCGTTTTGCCCTGTCCCAGGGGCTTTTCAGTTCCGCCGACATTGATACGGGCTCCCGGCTGCTCCTCAGGGTGCTTTCCCAAATGTGGGATGACGATAAGGCGGCTGGTCGGCCTTTGCCGGTATCCGTGCTTGATGCAGGCTGCGGGGTTGGGGTACTGGGCATCTGCGCAGGGCGGGCTCTGGCCGCCGAAAATGGTGACAGTCACCTTTTTTCGCAGCTGTGGGTCCGCGCCCAGGACCGGGATGAACTGGCCCGGGCCTTTACGGCGTTTAATGCCGCCCTAAACGGGGTTTTCCCTTCTGCATTACAGGCTTATACGGAACCGCTCCTTGCCGGCCCCGGCGCTCCCTGGGATCTGATCCTATCCAATATTCCCGCCAAGGCGGGGAAGCCGGTGCTATTAGACTTTATCTCCCGGGCCGCTGCCCTGCTTAGTCCCGGTGGCAGGACAGCTTTGGTAATTGTTAATACCCTTGCCGATCTAATCCGGTCCCGAATCATTGAGCTTGGACTAGCGCTGATCCGGGATGAAACCGGAAAGGGGCATACAGTTCTGGTTTTTGGCCCCCGGCCCGACATAAGCCCACAGAAAATGGCGGAGGAAGTTGAGACGGAAGGGACAGGAACCGCCGGTTTTCTCCGGCAATGGCCGGCTTATTTTCGAGACGCCGGAGACTTTGAGATAGAAACTTGTTCCTACCACATTGACGCCTTCCAGGGTGTGGCGGACTTCGATACCCCAAGCGGCGCGGTTCAGGCAGCGGCAAAGCTGGTGAAACGCCTAGGACTGCGCCCGGCAGCAGGACCGATCCTAGTACACGAACCGGACCAGGGGCATTTCCCAGCGTGGTTGCTGCAGCACCTGGGCACGGGGAAACCCCCGCAAGCCATAACCGGCCTGCTGGTCTTGAGCGGCAGAAATATCCTGGCCCTGGAAGCGGCCCGACACAACAGCTTTCTTGCCCTGGAAGGCGGCATGGGGGGAAACGATACGAGGAATTGCGGCGCGGGAGAAAGCAGCGCGAGGAAAACTGGCGCCTTCGGCATTATCCTGGCGCCCGCAGTGGATCTGCTCATGGACAGGGAAGTGCTGGCTGCTGCGGCTCATGGCGCCTACAGTTTTATTACGCTGTTTCCGGAATTGGTTCCCCAGACCGACCGGCTGGGCGCGTACTGGGACGGGCTTGCGGCGCTGTTGGCAGACGGGGGTGTTGGGGTAATCGCCCTGCCCTCCTCTGGCGCAGAACGATTTGACCGAGAGAAGCCCAAGGGGTTTACCCGGCTGGGCGATTTCAAACGCAAAGGATTCCGGGCACTGGCCTACCGGCATTCGGGGTAAAAAAACCCGGAGTCCCTTTCATACCACACAACGTGCACTACTAGAAGGTCTCCGGGAAAATACTCAGACCCAATCAGGCGGAAAGGGCATGAGCCGATTGACCGCCGCCGGAATAATCGAAGAAAGGGGCGACGATTATTCCGGTTTTCATGGATCGTATTTTGCTGTTTTTGAGAAACCCCTCAGGGTTCCTACTTTGACGCCGCCTCCAGGGCAAGCTCCGTTGCCTCAATAAACTGATTATAGGCAATAGTGGCGCCGCTTACGGCATCCAGGTTCTTCAAGCTTTGGGTTTCCATGTACTGCCGCTGATATTGGGCCATGGCCCGTACCGCAAGCTGGGCCTTGTCGTAAAAATCCTGGTTGGAAATTTCACCATTGACCTTGCCGTAGTTCTCATCTTTTATACTTCCGTCTTTCTGGTGGGTGATAAACACACAATCAGTAACCTTGCCATCCCTCAGGGTAAGTGCGATCTCCCCCCAGGCGCCGGTATCGTCCAGGGCGCTCTTTCCTCTGTAGGTACCGTCCTTATACGCAGTTTTACTACATGAAAAAAACAGTAACGCTGCCCCGCAGAGTACTATAATAAAAAATATCTTTTTCATAAAACTCCCTCCTTCTTAGCGCTTGCCGCTTCCTCATTATCAATAATCCTCGCGACCCTCCCGTGTTCTAACACTACCGTGCGCTGAGCGTCCTCGGCAACTTCAGGGTCGTGGGTAACCACCACAAGGGTGCTGCCCTCCCGGTGAAGGGTCTTAAAAATTTCCAGGACCATGGATTCGTTTGCCTCGTCCAGGTTGCCCGTGGGTTCGTCCGCCAGGATCAGCATGGGGTAGTTGATCAGCGCTCGGGCAATGCAGACCCGCTGCTGCTCGCCTCCGGAAAGCTGGCTGGGAAGGTGCCTGGCACGATCCGCCAGGCCGACCCGGTCCAGGGCTTCCAGGGCTTCCTTCTCGTCAGGCATGGAGTGGTAGTACTGGGCTACCATGACGTTTTCCAGGGCGGAGAGGTACTTTACCAAATGGAACTGCTGGAATATCAGGCCTATCTTATCCCGCCGGGTGGTGGTGAGGTTTTTGGAACTCTCCTTAGCAATATTAACGCCGTCCAGGATGACATCCCCTGTGGAGGGTTTGTCCATGCAGCCTATGATGTTCATCATGGTGGTTTTTCCGGAACCCGAAGGGCCCATGATGGCAAGCCATTCCCCTTTCCGGACTGTGAGGTTAACATCCCGCAGGGCCTTGAGGCTCCCGTAGGTTTTTGAAATGTCCCGTAACTCAAGTAAATCCACTTATGCTCCTCCTAAAAAACAGAAACAGTGTTTTTGCCTTCATTCTCCCCGTAACACTATTGCAGGGTCAACTTCTGTGGCGCTCCGCACCGGAATCAGGCAGGCCAGGCCGGTGATAAACACCGACGCAATAACCGTGAGGGGTGCCAACTGGGGTATAAAACTGATGGGCCGGTTAAACACGTTCATGGCCACAGCCTGGGCAAAGATAAAGCCGAATACTGCGCCCAGGAGCCCGCCCAGAGCCCCCAGGAAGGCGCCCTCCCCCAGAAATTCCAGAACCAGGGCGGAATTCGCCGCCCCCAGGGCTTTCCGCAGCCCGATTTCCTGGCGGCGTTCAGCCACCACGGCCATCATGGTGGTGGCCACACAGATCATGATGAGCAGTAATACTATCACGGTAACCAGGTACACCAAGCCCTGGAGCTTGGTAAGCACCGCACCTTCGGACTGGGTAACCCGCTTAACCAGCCGGGCCTCAGCGCCGGGAATACCGGCGCTTATCCGATCTGCCAGGGCCTGGAGATCCTCCCCTGAGGAGCTGACGCTGCATTCCACCACATCAATTCTATCCCCTTCGGCCATCATGGCCTCAAAGTCAGACAGGGACATGAAGATAAAGGCTTCCTCGGTCCCGCCGGTTTGGACTATGCCTGAGACGGTAAATTCCCGGCTCATTCCCTGCCCGCGGCTGTCGGTCCCGGTAATGGTAAAGGGGCTCCCTAGGTTAAGGCGGATCATCTCGGATACCTGCTGCCCGATCAGGGCCTCCCCTTCCCGCTCAGGCCAGCGGCCTGACACAAACCAGTAGGGGCTTGCCTTCCGGGCTTCGGCCAGATCCGTCCCAGCTGCCATAAAGGGCTGCTCGTTGATCTTCACCATCCGGTAACTGTACGGGGCGGCGCCGATAAGTTCCTCCCCAGGCAGATATGCTACCGCAGCCTTCACGGTCTCTGTGGTCAATACCGTTTCAAGCCCCGACGGGACAATAACCAGGTTGGCCCCGTAGGAGCGGAATTCCCGGCCCATTTGCCGGGGGATGTCGTAGTAAACCGTGATAAGTCCCGACAGTATCGTTGCGCCAATAGCTATTGCCAGCAATGCTACGAACATCCGGGACCTGCGCCGGACAATGGAACTGACCACCATTTTTATGAAAAAGCGCTGCCGTTTACCTGCCATGGAGCACCTCCGCAGGGCGCAGGGACAGGAGCAGCCGTATTGAAGGGATACTTCCCACCAGGGTGACCAGGAGCACCAGAACCGCTACCAAGGGTATCACCATGGGTTTTATGTCTATTGCCTGGCTGAACACGGACTGGCCGATGATCTGGGCGAATCCCAGGCCGGCGAAATACCCCGCCGCGCCTCCAACAATTCCGGTGATAATGATCTCCGTCAGTATCAGTGCGGATACCGGGCCGTCGTAGGCTCCCACCGCCTTGAGAAGGCCGATTTCGTTGGCCCGCTCCATGACGCTGGTGGTAACCAGGTTGGAAATGCCCAGGGCTGAACCGGCCAGGCTCAGTATCGTTATCAGGAGCATCAGCAATTGTGTTTTTTCCAGAATAGCGCCTTCCGATTCAGCAACCATGCGTATGGGCTTGGACACCGCATCGCTGATTACTTCATCAATCTGATAGCAGATGGCGCTTACATAGGCGGTGCAGTACCAGGTCTCCCATTCCTTAATGGAAAGGCTTTTTGGGTCCTGCCCGGCCCGGCGGGAAAGCTCGTTATCCGGGGTGGTCAGGGCGCTGACTTCAACGCTGCTCACCAGGCCCGGCCTGCCCGCCAGTTCCTGGGCCGCGGCCAGGGTGGTGTATATCCACCCATCCTCGTCCCCCCCGGCGTTAAATATCCCCCGCACCCGGAAAGTTTTAGCCCGGGCAAGGCCACCGATGGTGATAGTATCCCCCGCAGCGATATTATAGCGCCGGGCAGCCAAGCGGCCCACCATGACCTGACCGTCATCCCCGTCATTGAGCCAGCCGCCGCCGGTGTCCCACCAGGACTTCATGTTCCGCATCCCCGTATCCAGGGATTCCCCGGTGGGAAGGTCCAGGTGATGACCAAACCAGGTTCCCACTACCTTAACATCTTCAGTATTGCTGTTGACCTTTGCACGGGTGTTGAGGTAGGGGGTAAAGTCGACGATGTTAAAAGCCCAGAATATGGTCTTGATATTGCCCAGCTCCGATTCCGGCAAATACTTGTCCGACACCCCGCCGCCGTCGCTGACCCCGTAGAGATCGTCCAGCAGAGAAGCGCCCCGGGGCACCACGTTGATATTGGCGCCGTAGGTTTTCAGCTCCTGGTTTACCTTATCCCCCACATCAAGCATCACGTTCAGCATTGCTGTGGCCAGGGAGGCTCCCAGGGCAACCGTAAAGGCTATCATCAGCATTTTCCCCTTTTGGCGGAAAAGCGCACGTCGTACCATTCTCCAGAACATACTATTTGAACCGCCCTTTTTCGTTTTCCAGGTCCCCGGTAGACACCACCATGGTTCCCCCCCTGAGGGCGTAGGCCAGGGGAACCGGATTGCAGCCCCCCTTGAAACCAATGGTAGAAATATTCATCACCACATCGCAGAGCCGGCAGATGACCTGCCCCTTCCGTTCATAATACCCCGTGGCACCGCATATATCACAGGCGTCAAGGCCGACCCCATAGGCGATTTCGTTTTTCCGTATCACGATGAACCGCACCTCGGTATTATCAGAAGTGTTAAAGGCAAAACGGTGGAGATGCCCGTCACTGACCTGGTCAATGGGGATAATGATCTCTTCCCCCACAATGCTCATGGGTTCCGCCGGGGAAAGGGTTACCCCCTGTTCCGCATAGGATTTAACCGCCGTAAGGGTGGTAAGGGAAACCCCAAAGCCCAGAACTACTGCGATACTCCAACGCCGGTTCCGGCGCATGGCAGAGCGGATCTTCCGGTGTTCCGCAGGGTTGCTGTAATTCTGGTTAGGATAGAAACTCTTCACAAACAGGAAAACAGGCAGAAAAAATGCTATAGCCATGATAGCATAAAGAAAAAACACATTATTGTTAATCGTCACCACAATTATTCTGAAAACCCAGCGTACCATGGGTATGATACGCCGGGCAAAGAGAAACTGAATAATCGCAGACAATTGATTTACCATATTAATAACAAGGCCAAGGGTGAGAAAAAGACGTAAAAGTTTGTCAGGCAAGACAGTGCCGGCATTAAAAAGCGCCAGGGCGGTAATCAGGACGATCCCAAGCCCCGCAAAGAACCCTATGATCTTAAAAAGAAAATCTGTACTAAAGACACTTTCCCCTGCCAGGAGGAATTCTGTTGGATACAGGAATAATGTGGGAAGGACGTAAAAAAACAGGGACGCCGTAAGAACAGCGCCTGCACAATCCATGGTCCGGCGGTGCAGTTTTGGAAAGCTTTTTTCCAAGACTCCCCAAAGGAGCAGGATAAACACGATCCCCCCAATGATAGCGATGGATAAAGTCCAAGTATTAAAAAACCCCCGGTTTATGAGGGCAGTGGTACGCCGCAAAACTGCAAGAATCGCCGATGCAACTACCCCGGCTATACTCCCCGCAGCCAGCCATTTCTTCCGGCCCGGGTCGCCTTTTTTAAAAATTACCGCAAATAATAAAGCGGTGAGAATCGCCGTGGTCAGCGAAGTATGCACAACCTGAATGAGATACCTAAGCATGAAACCCCTTTCTTCACTTAGTAATTAGGAATAAGAAGTGAGGAATTAGGAAACAAGGAGAAAGATTTGCGCTTCACCCCTCATTCCTAACTACTAATTCCTCACTAATCAGTTATACTACCACTGAGGCCCTGCATAGGCCACGTTCCATTCAGCAACCAGGGGCTGGCCCCAGAAGCGGCCGGGTACGCCAGTGGTCTTGTCCACGTGGAGCACATAACCCTGGGCTTCGGGATTCTGGATGAAGAATTTGACCGTATACTCCCCGATGCCGTTGAGTTTAACATTGGCGCCGTAGTGAGGGCCATCGCTGGCGTTCATGGGCATAAAAGTCCCTTCGATTTTCCAGCCGCTGGGCTGGCTAATCTCATACCGGACCGTAAGGTTGGGAACAAAGTCACCGACCCCATAGCCCAGCTCGTTCTCCAGGGCGGAGATATCCGCTTCAATGTGTATATCCGACTGGGACGCAGGAAGACCTGCAGCAGCGGGGATCATATCCACAGGCTGGAAATAGACGCCCGCCACATTGAGGGGCCCTAATTCAAAATCATCCCCTAAAGGAAATTCCTCGAAACCCGCAACCTCGCCGGGGGCAACCGCGCTGGCGGGCCTGGTTCCCTGCTGACCGCCGCCGGCAAAGGCAAAGGCGGTGCAGCCCGCAATCAATAGAAGTACCATCAGTTTTCTGATATTCATGTACTCACTCCTTCCTAAATTTTTTTCTCATGGCTTAAATACCTTGAGTTAATACCATTGTTAATAATCCTACACTGCCGCCGCAGAACTGAGACGCTTATTCCGCTTGAGCTGCATCACAAAGGTTATGACCGTGGCAGCCAGCAGCAGTATCTGTGGGATAAGGGTTTCCAGGGTGGGATAGATCCCCAGGATATCCACGGAACCGACAAAGGAAACCGGAGTAACCCCGATAAGATTTCCTTCCTGAAGCTCCTTGATGCCGTTACCAATAAAGGTGACCGACATGAGGAAGAGCAGCACACTGGTGCCCAGGAAAAAGGGCTTCAGAGGCAGACGGAAACTCACCACCCGGATAAGGATATAGACAGCCACCAGGATCACTGCGCCTATGCCCAGGCCGAGCCACACCATGTTGACATAGCTTTGGGTTTGGGCCAGCAGAGCCTGGTAAAAGAGGATCGTCTCGGCGCCTTCCCGGAAAACCGCCAGGAACGCTGCGAAGGCCAGAGAAAACACGGAACCCTTAGTTATGGAACTTTGAACCTTTCCTTCTATATAAGAGGTCCATGCTTCGGCTTCCGCCTTGGATACCATCCAGTTGCTTACATAGAAAAGCACCGCCACGGCCACCAGCATGGTGACCCCCTCAAGAATCTCCTGGCCCTGCCCGCTGGCATTGCCTGTCAAGGCGTTCAGGATAAAGGCCATGACCACACTGAAGCCCAGGGCCAGAATCGCCCCCCAGTAAACCGGCTTGGTACTTTTTTTGTTCCCGCTTTTTAAAAGGTAGGCCACAATGGCCCCCACCACCAGGATCGCCTCAAAGCCTTCCCGGACTATGATCAGCAGGGAACCCAGGAAAACCCCCAGGGCGCTCTCCCCTTTGCCGTCCAACTGGTTGGCATCCTCCCTAAGGTACTGCACCAGGAGATCCAGGGCCTGGCGCACCTCATTGTTTGGGGCGCGATTGGTCATAGCTTTCTTAATAATACTGAACTGGTACTCCACTTTGGCGGCCCGAGCGCCTGAGACATAGGCCATCACGGTTTTTTCAAAGCCGAGTTTTTCATAATACCCAAAATAGGCCGTATCCACCTGATCTTTGGCAGTATCAATGTCCCCGGTCAGGTAGGTATTGTAAGACTGGTTTATCACATCCCGCATTTCATCCACTATCTCATTCCAGGATGCAAAGGCGGCAAAAACCGGCGTGGAAATCATGCTTACCATGACCACTATCAAGATAGATAAAACTAACTTTTTACGCAAAATCAACCCCCTAGTTAGAATTTGCTTACTATGTATTATAGGACTAACTAATTATAAAGAAAAGATAGCAAGGCCTAACTTTTATGTCAAGCGGGTTTTGGGGGAAATTTGGATAAATGAGGAAGAAATTTCACCACGAAGGAACAAAAAGGAAGGGGAATATATAATGGACCCTTCTTTCCAAAAGGTGACAGTCACCTATATCCGAGGATAATTCTTGATTTTTTAAAACACCCGCGATATATTTTCAGTAGCTAACACGAAAAAAAGGGGGGTATGACATGGACAATCCAGGCGACGCATATAAACACGCCGCTTCCATAGTAACTAAAATAACTAGTACTCCCCCCCACCACCGATAGGTTTACTAGGATACTAGGCAAATTCGGCGCCTGGTGCCGTTCAGCAATGGCAAAAGAAAATCAAACAATATGCCTAAAAATAATTGACAAGGCATATCATTTACCTATAAAATATGCATAGGAGGATATTCATGAGAACGACCTTGGATTTACCTGAAACATTAGTCGCAGAGGCCATGGAAATAACCAATATTTCCACGAAAAAAGGAGTTATTATGACAGCATTGGAAAATTTAATCCGTGCAGAAAAAATTAAAGGAATTAAAGATTATGCCGGAAAAATTGATCTTGGAATTGACATTGAAAAAATGAGGAAAAGGTGAATAATATACTAGTGGATTCATCGGCATGGATAGAATATTTCAAGACCTATAAAGATTACGCCTTTATTGACGATCTCATAGACAATAATTCAATATGCACCAATGATTTAATCTTAACAGAATTATTGCCGTCAATGATTCATAAAAAAGAAAAACATTTAATAGTATTACTTAACAGTGTAGTAAAATATGAAATAGAAATTGACTGGAAAGAATTACAGAATATTCAAGTTAAAAATTATAAGCATGGATACAATGATATAGGGATAACAGATTTAATAATTGCACAAAATTGCTTGCAAAATAATTTATCATTAGTTGCACGGGATAAACATTTTAACGAAATGGCCGAGTATTTACCTTTAAAAATGTATAAATAGGCAACGCAGAGGCGGCAAACATTGTTTTGAGGTACTAGAGCTCCGCGTCCTCATCCAGGGGATACAGGGGCCGGGTAACCCGTTTATAGGGGATACTTTCCAGCACTTCATTGGAACAGCCCTTGGAGGTGGCGAGGATGGCCCGCCGGGCAATGGTACGGAAACAGGGCTCCAGGTAGCCCAGCTTTACTACCACCAGGCTGTAATCTTCCGCCTTTACCCCCAGACTGGGGAGCAGATCCGGGTCGCCAAAGCCGATGTGGGCGGAGGTGATGGTAAAAAGAATGTTTCCCGAGGATGCCAGTACCAGGTCCGATTTATGGGGGCCGAAATTCCGGACAATGTTCCGCACTTCCAGGCCCAGAGGGATCTTTTTGCCGTTCAGGGTGTCCCAGTTCCCCCCCAGGGTGGTGTCTACCACTGCGCCTATTCCCGCCTTGACGCAGACCGCAGCAGCGGGGGCATCGTAAAAGCCGCTGTACAGTAACGGTGTGGGCAGTTTTTCTACCATGTCAAGCCGGGCGAGGATTTTTTCCAAAAGGTCCGTAGAGTCCCCGGCGGCTCCGGCTGTGGGGTTGTCCCCGGAATCAGAGACAAACACCGGCTTTTCATGGTTCTCCAGCACCGCCCGGTAAGCCGCCTCCATGGCTGCCGCCGAATCGTAATATTCGCTGCGGAAAGCAAATTCCCTGCGGCGTTTCCAGAACTGGGCCGCCAGGTTTTCTGTTACCGCAGCTATTGTATTGGCTGAAGTCTCGTTTTCAGAAAACCCTGTGACCAGGGCGCAGGCGGCATTATGTTCGTCATCCGCCCAGGGGAAGCCCAGCAGAAAAGATGCCCCCAGGATGCCCGGGCGTTTCTCCGCTTCCCGGCACAATTCAATCAGGGAGGACATGGGCTCCGCCTCGGATTCGGACTTTTCCCCGGCGATAAGCATGGGGATCCGGCGGTAGGCGGTGTAGAGCTTTTTTCCGGTTTTCAGACTGGTCAACAGCATTGCTGCGGCATGGGCGCCGGTTTCAGCGCAGTCAATATGGGGGGCGGTTTTATAGCCCACAAAGCCGTTTACCGCATCCAGCATTTCCTTAGTAACCGTGGCATGCATATCCAGGGATGCTGTGCACGGGACATGGGGCAGGATTTTTCGGATATGGGCCAGGAGATCCCCTTCGGCGCAGCCCAGGTTTTCTACCTTCATTGAGCCGTGCAGGGCCAGACAAATTCCGTCTATGGGCCCCGCCGCCAATGCTTCCCGGATACTCAGGATAAATTCAGCCCTAAGCTCCTCGTACAAGGAGTGGGACACCACCCCGTTTGGTACTGCCCGGGCCATCAGGGCCGGAACCAATTCGCAGCCCGCTTTTTTTAATGTTTCCACGATTCCCGCTATGGCAGATTGGGGAGCGTAGCCCGGCACAAGCAGTTCTGCTCCCCGGGCAATTAAAAAATCCCTCGCCCCGGTGATAATGGGATTCAGGGTATTAGACTCATGGTTCATGCCGCCAATCAGAATACGCATAAAGACCCCTTATTCTTTAAGTGCCCCTTCCCCAAAACCCTTAATCAGCTGGGCATGGAAAAAGAAGTAAAAAATTATCATAGGAATGATACCGATCACCAACGCTGCGTACTGCATTCCGTATTCAATGTTGTTCCGCCCTGCAAACAGGGTAATCGCCACCGGGAGGCTTTTCATGGACGCCTTGGTGGTAAAAATAAACACAAAGAGAAATTCGTTCCAATGCCGCAGAAAAGACAGGATCACCATGGTGGCGATCACCGGAGTAGACAGGGGCACTATCATGGCCCAGAAAATATGCCGGTATTTGGCGCCATCCATTTCCGCCGATTCTATCAGCGCGTCCGGTATACCTCTGATATAGGAAATGGCGATCATCACCGACATGGGAAGATCAAAGGCGATATAGGGCAAAATTACCCCGATACGCCGGTTTATGATCCCCACTTTTACCTCCGCGAGAAACAGGGGGATGATCACCGCATGGACGGTAATCATAAGCCCTACGGCAAAGGCGGCGGTAAAAAAGGCGCTGCTTTTAAAGTGGAATTTGACAATTCCGAAAGCAGCAGCCAGGGACAGGAACAGTGTCGCTACGGTAGCTACAATGGTGTAAATAAAACTATTTAACAGCGCCGTGCCCAGATTGCCCAATTCCCAGGCCCTGAAATAATTGTTCAGCGATGGGTGCTGAGGCAGGCGCAGGGGGTGAAGAACGATTTCCGCATGGGGTTTAAGGCTGGAGTACCCAAGCCACACCAGGGGAAATATGGTCAGCACCGCAAAGGCTACCATTAAAAAGTATGCGGCTATACGCCAATTGAGGGGCGCTTTGCGCAGTAATGGTGTTTCCATCATAACCCCCTATTCTACCTTGAAAATTTTTGATACTCCCCGGGTGAGGAGCAGAGAAAGGACAATAAAACCGATAATGATGATGGACAGGGCGCTCCCGTATCCGTAATTCTGATGGACAAAGGTGGTATTGTACATATACACGGCGATAACCTCGGTGTAATGGGCAGGCCCGCCGCCGCTCATGGAATATATTAAATCGAAGCTCTTGAAGCTTCCGGCAATTGCAAGGATTGAGTTGATAAAGATCACATACCCTAAAATGGGCATGATTATTTTAAGGAATATGGTCCCTTCCCCCGCCCCCTCCAGTTGGGCCGCTTCAATAAAGCTGTTGGGTATACGCTGGAGGTTCGCCAGAAAAATTACCATATACAAACTGGTATGCTGCCACAGCAGGACAAACATGATGGGTATGATGGCAAGATCCTTGTTTTCCACAATGGTGATGATATAATCCTTGTTGCCCGTAATGGTCCGCACTAAAGCGGGGAGTATCCCTACGGGGGAAAACATCCGGTTCCAGAGCTGGGCAATAATAACCGAAGATATGGTTATGGGCAGGAAAATAAGTACCTCAAAGACGTTCGACTTTTTAACCATCTTCCGGTGGAGCATATAAGCCAGGAGCATGCCCAGGGGAATCTGGCCGAACACGGAAATGAGGACGATAAGGATGTTGTTGCGCAGGGCGATATGGAACACCGGGTCCTGAAACATCCTGATATAGTTATCAAACCCTACAAAGCGCATCTCCCCGTAGCCCTTCCACTGGGTAAACCCCAATACAAAGCTGAAAAACACCGGAAAGATCATAACACTGATAAATATAAGAAAAGCGGGGAGGATAAAACAGTAATGGCTGATTTTCCGTGAAAGTTGGTACTTCATAACACACCCCCGCCGGTAAATAGTGTCCATCTATGATGTACATCATAGACGGACACTGAATCAATATTCCCCGAAAGGCGCTCTGCCCTTCGGGGATAGAAACTATTTTTTCCGGTTTGAGTCGTTAGCGGCGACCCAGGCTTCGTATTCCGCTGCAAGCTGGGCAGGGGTCTTGCTCCCCATCATTACCGCCTGTATGCCGGGGTTAAGCAGGTTGTTTACTCCCTCGCCGTCCATCACCGCGTCAATGACATAGCCCATGGTTTGGGAATTGGTCAGTTGGATGTACTGCCGGTTCAGGGAGTCCAGATCGTATTTGGAATAATCCAGCTTGTAGGTGGGCACGGTGCCGTATTTCATCAATATATCCAACCCTTCCTGGCCGTAGATGAAGCTGAGGAATTTCCACGCCGCATCAGCCTTTGCCCCGGTGAGCTTGGCGTTCATTGCCAGGGCTTCCCCCAGGGTGGCGGCGCTTGAGCCGTGGACCACTTCGCCGGGTACTTCCGGGAAGGCGATGGCTTCATACTGGGCGTAGTCCGCCGGGGCGGCAGCGCCTTTCAGAGCCCCAACCCGCCAGCCTGCATCCAGGAGGTATACTGATTTTCCCTGTACAAAGTCGCCCCATCCTTCGGGGCCCTCAAGCTGGTTCACACCGGCGGGGAAAAGCTGGGTGTCTACCATACGTTTGATCACCGCCAGGGCATCCACAAAGGGCTTGTCGGTGAATTTCGCCGTTCCCGCCCGGGCCTTGTCAAACCAGGCGGTGCCGCCCATGCGGTCTACCAGCATGGAGAGGAGCAGGGACTGGGCCTGCCAGACCCCTTTATTGGCAAACATCAGGGGGGTATAGCCTGCGGCGCGGATTGCCGGAACCTGGGCGATCATTTCATCCAGGGTTTTGGGGGTGGTGAGCCCCAGTTCTTTCTGGAGTTTAGTATTTACATACACCACCGTACAGACCGCCATATTGGGGGAAATGATGTAAATCTCTCCGTTGGGCCCCTGGGGCCCCCAGATGGCGGGGGTATAATTGGCCTTGAAGGAATCGGTCAGGTAGGGACGAAGATCCTTCACTAAACCCCGGTCCAGGATGTAGCTGGAACGGGACCCTACGTAGGTGGTAAAGATATCGGGAATATCCCCGGTAGCTGCCATGGCCTGGAATTTATCGTGGAACTGCTCCCCGGAGACATACTCAAAATCCAGCTTGATATCCGGGTACTTCTCGGCGAAGGCCGCCAGGGTAACCGGCCAATACTCGTATTGGGGGGACGCAAGGTCGATTTGGTGGTACACCGTAAGGGTTACTGCACCGCTGGTGGCACCGCTGGTGTCCTTGCTCGGCCCGGCAAAGGCCATGGTCATGGCGGTGAGCAAAAGCGCCGCCACTAAAACTAATTTTCTCATTTTTTCTCCTCCTAAAATGATTTGCAACAGGTCATTCCCAAAAGCGTATATTTTAAAAATAAGCCTTTTTCAACGGGCATAATATGCTATAAAGTGTATTTGGGCAAGAGAGATGAAAAAATATGCCCTTAAACCAGGAGTTTTGTATGCACCAGGATACCCTTCAGAACGGCCTTCCAGCTGAGTATACCAGCCGCCGGGTCCGCAGCCCCTTCCCCATAGACGGGGATTTGACCAAACCGGCATGGCAGGGGGTACCCAAGTCCCCCCGCTTTGTGGACATGGTGTCCGGGGAGCCCGCCTTTTTTGACACCCGGATGGCAAGCCTCTGGGACGAAAACAACCTGTACCTCGCCTATTGGCTGGAGGAACCGGCCCTGCGGGCCACTATGACCGAGCGGGATTCCCTGGTTTGGTTTGATAATGACGTGGAACTCTTCCTGGACGGGGAGGATTGCTACTACGAGCTCGAAATTAACACCCTGAATACGGTGTACGAGGTCTTTTTTATCTACCAGGATGCCCTGAAGCGGGGCACCAGGTTTGATACCCCGGAATTCGACCTCTACCAGCGGGATGTGGATGTACTCTGCGGATTCCAGGACAGCAGCCGGTACAAAAAACACCCCCGGGGCAAACGCTGGGCCTTCATGGACTGGGACTACCCGGGTCTCAGGACCGCAGTACAGACCGCAGGGACCATCAACGATCCCTCCACGGTAGACCAAGGCTGGACCGTGGAAATCGCCCTCCCCTGGGAAGGCCTGAAAAAGCTGCTCCCCAGCCGGAGCTTCCCCCCCGCCGAAGGGGACTCTATCCGGGCGGCTTTCTTCCGCTTTGAAGCCCTGCGCTACCACAACAAAACAGTGGCCGAAAGCCCCGGCTGGGCCCTGAGCCCCCACGGAGTCTACGATTCCCACATCCCGGAAAAGTTTTCCTATCTCCACTTTACTGAGGCGTAAGGAAGCGATTGATTATCAGCAGGGAAAATATATAATGGACCCTTCGAGTCCGGCAAGTTCCTGCGGAACTTGCTTATGGTGAACCATTCTTCCGGAAAACAAAAACCTCGCCCTAAAGGGCGCGAATAAAAGGCCCCATCACATCATTGACAAATAGAGTTATTTGTATTATATTTACATTGTAATAAAGTACAAATGAAGGTATATATATGGCTCATTCAAGCGTAATTCAGGTCCGCCTTGATACGGAATTAAAAAAGGATGCAGAAAGCCTGTTTTCCGATCTGGGACTTGATACCCCTTCGGCTATACGGCTTTTTTTAAAAAAGGCCGTAGCTCACAACGGTATCCCCTTTGATGTCATCCGGCAGGATGATTTTTATAATCCCCATAATATGGCCCACCTAAAAAATGTTCTGGCGGATCTTAATGCCGGAAAAGGCGTACAACATAATTTGATCGAGGATGATGAATAATCTGGTTTGGCATCCTGCCGCCTGGGAAGATTATATCTATTGGCAAGGGCAGGATAAAAAGATCATAAAGCGGATAAATTTACTTATAAAAGATATTTTCAGGAATGGAAATGCCGGTATAGGAAAACCCGAACCCCTGATTGGTAACTTAACCGGTTTGTGGAGCCGCAGAATTGACGAAAAAAATCGCCTTGTCTATCGAATTATGAATTCAGATGTAGAAATTGCCGAATGTCGAACTCATTATGGCGCTAAATAGCTATTTCCGGGACCGCCGCTTTTTTAACCTTCCCAACCACTTTTTGTAATAGGTATTGGTTTATTTTATACAGTTTATCCCTTTTTATAGGTTACCCGAAGCGAATTTGCTTTTTTTATAAATCAAGTTCCCCGGAAGAGCTATACTTTGATAAGAAAAGGGCGGAAATCTAGACAAAAAATTTAGATATTCTGCACTTTTCGGCTTTTTACTGGAATTATTCAGGATTTTCAGTGTAAAGGCGGGGTCGGTATGGCAATATTTTTAAAAAAAGTCCTACTTTGGGCAGCAGTACTGCTGATTATCTTCTTTTTTTCCTGTGAAAACCCTATTCAGCCCGGTTTGGGCCCCAAGGCAGACGTGGTTCCCCCGAAATTTCACTTCGGGATAAGCCCCGTTTCAGGGAGCTTCATCAGCGGGACCACCCTTTTTACCGGGACATCCTGGGATGATATAAAGATTGCCAAGGTAGAAATCTTCCATAATAAACAGTGGCGGGATATCACTACCCTTGAGATAGGCTCCGGCAAGTGGACCTATGCCTTTGATACCACCACCGAGCCCGATGCCCCCATGCTGGTACGATTCCGGACCACCGATACTTCCGGGAAAACCACAGAGACCGAGCAGCTTTCCTACACCATAAAGAACCGGCCACCCCGGATCAGATTGAATATCCCGGGTATTGCGGAACTTGACTTTGATAAGGAAAACTTAAATACCCTTCTGGCAAGGAAGGAAAACCATATTCCTGTGGTAAACGATCTTATGGGCCTGGCAAGCGACACCCTGGGTATCAAGCAGGGCTACCCCCGGATCATGTTCTGGCCCAGGGAATATGATACCGATGGGGATGGCATTATTGATACTAATGACTATGTGCCCGGTGAGGGAGACACAAAATACGGGGTCTGGCGGGCCGCCGATATGCTAAGCGACAAAGATGGTAAATTGGCAGTCCAATTCAGCTACCCCCTGGTTAAACCGGTTCCGGTTAACGGCGCCTGGGAACTGCCCGAGCCGGGTTCCCGTAATTTTGAATACCTCGAACCTGGGACCTACCGGTTCAAGATTCAAGTCGAGGATATGAACGGCACACTAAACACCTATCCTAACCGGACAGACAACACTATTAGAGATGAGGAAACAGGAAAAGTTCCGGTTTCGCCGGAGCAGCACCCCAACCAATATATACAGGTTCAGCTTATTGCCACCACAAACCCGGTGATAAAAATTCTGGGTAAATTTCCTTCCTTCTATAACGGGAGCAGGGATTTTATAGTAAACATGTCTGTAACAGGAGCCAATCCCATAGAAAGAGTCCGGGCAAAAATAGGGGACGGAGATTTCAACAGTGGAACTATTTTCAGGGTATCCCACTCCGGTGGAAACTTCTACACCCTCACTATTCCTCCCTCAGGTATAACCATTAAGGGGCAGGGAATACTGTACCTGGAAGCTATGGATATTACCGGGAGGAGCGCCGGCGCCAGCAGGGACTTTGTGGTTGACCAGACGCCGCCCAGGGTAGTGATCAACGAACCGGCCAACGGGACCCAGGTAACCAGTCAAACCCAATTCAAGGGGATCACCGAGGACAGGGAAACATCGGTAAGCGCCCTCTACTATGCCCTGGGAGAAGAGGAAACCAGGATGGTTTACCCCAACAGCGACGCTATCTGGCATGATACAGGCCTGGGCGCCGGGGGAGCGCCCTCGAACCTCATTACGCCCATCCCCAACAGTTGGAGCGGCAGCATCTACAGCTGGACCTGGACCTTTGACGATATTGGCTCTATCGCTTCTATAAATCACCCTGAATTATATGTAAGCCCCTATGGGAATCCCTATGATAATCTCTGGAAACTTCCTTTAAAATTAAAAGCCATTGACGCCGCAGGTAATGTAACTATATTAAACCACTTCGTAATTATTGACCCTGACAGCGACAAGCCCAGGGTTAGCATCAACAGCCATAGTAACAACCAGGTAGTTGGCGGCGAAGTCCGCATCAGCGGTACTGCCACTGACAATGAGTGGATCCACGGTGTTGAGGTACAAGTACGCAGGCAGCCGGATGGGCAATATACCAACACAAACAGTAATACCTGGGGGAATCCTATTACCGGAAATTACGGAAATGGTTTTTGGGCGCCCGCCACCATAGTGGGCGCCAACGGATCCATTGTAAGCTGGTACTATAATCTGAACGCCTCGGGGAATCTGGATCCTATGGACAAGGACCAGCGTTTGGTGGAAGTACGAGTACGGGCCAGGGACGCCTATCTCTCAAATCCGGAACTTCCCAAATCCTACAGTCCTGAAAGTTCAGTGGCCCTTATATTTGACAGTGCCGTTCCTACCATCAGTGATATTACCATTGTCAAGAACGGTTCTGTAAATAATTACAGTTCCGGCCTTATGGTTTCCGGTAGTTTTACTATCCAGGCGAAGATACGGGATGAAGGGGGCATAAACAGTATTAAATGGCGGGGTGAAGAGCTGGGAACCTATTTGGAGCTTCTTAACCGGAACAATCCCGGCAGGGATCCCTGGGTTGAACTTCCCCCGATCAGAATGCCCGGGAACACCCTGGTCAGGGGCAAAAAATACCTGATAAGAAGCGGAAGGCCCGGCCTTTTTACCCCCCTGGGCGCTTCCCCCAATGACAGACCGGGAAACTGGTTTATCGCCCGGAGAGACGGCGCCGTTCCTCCGGGGGGATCGGTCTTTGAAGCGTCGGATTTCGGCGGGGTGCAGCTTTTTGAGTATACCCTGAATATACCCAGGGATACCAATTCCGCTTGGTATTCCGGCAGATACCTTAACAATGCGGGATACTACACTCTGGATATCCAGGCCCAGGACAACACCGATCCTGTGGCTTTCATGACCCAACACACCATTAGTCTCCAGATAGACAACTACTACCCTGAAGGTTCCTATACGGGAAATTTCAACGCCACCACTGCCCGCTACTCCCTTTCCGGGGAAGGGCGGGATACCGGGGCCGGGATTATCGTCCAGGGCGTCGATATGATCGCCGCCTGGTTCTCAAGGAAGATAAACGGCGCCGATACCTACATATCCCTCAGGGAAAAGGCTATGGGCCCTATGCCGGCTTCTGATTTGACCACTCTGATGGTAAAATCAGGAGGCGACAGAAACGCTGCGCCCTATTCAATCCCCTTCCCTAAACTGTCTTACAGAACCGATCCTGACCGGACAGCCTATTCCAACAGGTCAGTCCTGGTGATTAACAATAACGGCGTTATCACCGGCGCCGACGGGATCAGCCGGTTCTACTCCTTTACGGGCAATCCGGAAAAAGTATGGTCTGCGGAATTTGACACCACAGGTTTGTATGACGGTCCGGTAACCCTCCACTATGCAATTTTTGATAGAGCGGGCAATGTCAGCTATTACACCAAGGGCCTGATAATCAAGAACAACCCCCCGGTTATTACCAGGGTTTCCCTTAAAACGGACATGGTGGGCCATGCCCCGGGCAGTGAAGTCTGGACTGCTAAGGATATTACCGCCAACTGGGAGTCCACTAACTTTACCAGCCGTAATAAAACCCTGCGTTTTTCCATCTATTCAAACGGAGGCAATAACGCTATCAACTACCGTGTTAGTTATATTACTGGGGAATCCCCGGTGGACACGGATATCACAAATCTTATCCCGGGGAGGGTCTACCGGATCACCAACGAAGGGGACGGCTCAGCCTGGCTTTCTGTGGGAGCGCCGGATCATATAGCAGGGACGGCCTTTATCGCCTCAGGCCCGGCGTATACCGGGGCAAGCGGCAAGGCCAGGGAGATACTTATTTCCAATACCGCTTCTCAGTCCAAGGCTGGCATTGCTCCAGCCGGGGTGAACCGCATTGACCTCAGTTTTACTGCAGCAGACTTCGGAACCGGGGGCATCCCCGATTCCGACCTGGCCGTTCCCAACCAGGCGCGGTTCTTCCTGAAGGCATGGGATACCATGGTGAGCGGGGGAACCGAACTGGAACAGCTTTCAAATTTCAGGATACTCGGCCTTAACATTGACAATATCGACGAAACAGAACCGATGATTGCCATCGCCCCATTTGGGAAACGGTTCAGGGTTCAACAAGACAGCAGAGATGCGGACAGTATCCTGGAACCAGTGGCTGCCTATACGGAAAATATCGTTGTTTTAGGCAGCGGGGTTTCTGCGGGCCATGTCCAATACGCCGAACACAGTAACGATAAGGTTCCTGATGTCAGCGGCAGTGTTATTATTCTGGGAAAGGTCGCGGATAACCAGCGCCTCACCCACATTAGCGCTCAGATAAGCGGGTTTGACGGCGGCGGCGGCGTGGGGCAGGAATTCATCCTGGCCCAGTGGGATGACCGTGTATCCGCCATTAGGCCGGTGGCAGAGCACACCGTTTCCGATGTGGCTGAGAGAAATGCCGACTGGGGCTTTGAGACCCTAAGCGGGAGAGGGAACTTTACCCTGGAATACGGCCATGCATTAAACTGGAAATTTGCCTGGAACAGCGCAGCTATCGCCAACAGGGTGGCCCATGATGTGACCATCACCTTTAGGGTTTATGATATCCGGACAGGCGGCGGGCCGAACAGCGCTTCTTCCGCCCGGATGCTGGTGGATGTGGTTCCCTATATTGCCAGGATAGATTCGGGGCTTTCCTCAGCCTATCCAGCCCAGCCTTCGGCCTTTGACCGTTCAGCCCTGGGTTGGTATCCGGTCCGGGATAATGAAACTATCTCCATCAGGGGCTTTAACTTCAACGGCGCCGCTACAAAGGTTACCCTAAACGGAAGGGGGCTCAGTATTACTCCGGTAAACGGGGAGGAAACCACCTGGATAAGAGCCGCCCTAAGCGCCGCCGATGTTTCAGGCCCCCTGACGGTTTGGGTGAACAACATTGAATCCAATAACAACCGCAATGATAATACCGCGTCCTACAACAGGGAACCCAATGGTTTGAACAACAATACCCTTACCGATGACCGTAATCTGTATGTATGGAGCATCCAGCCCTGGATAAACAGCACAGCCCTGTCCAGTCCCTTCATGCGCATGGACAGCGGAAGCCATGTCTATATGTCCTACGGCAGGGAGACCGACACTATGTACTTTAACAAGGATAGGGTCGAACTGGATCTCCTGGAACAGTGTTTTAACAAGTACCACAATACTACTGTGGCATCTGATTCCAGCGGGAATATGTACGGCGCCGCCACCAATACTGACCGCCTCACCAACGTTCCTGACCGGGCAACATCCTTCACCTTCTACAGTTGGGGGGCGGGCTCCCAATCCCTGGGGAGGCAGTCCCATTACCATGCCGGTACCAACAAACGCCGGCTGGAACTGAGCTATAACGGCAGTACCGGCATTTACGATGTTGAGCGGGTGCAGATACCCCGCATCGCCGTTACCGGTGCCGGGACTCCCGGGGACCCCGCAAAAATCTACATGAGCTACTACGACGGAAACAACAAAAATAACCCGGTGATATTCCGGTACGGGCTTAGCACGGGACCAAATGCCTTAACCGGCGGTATTGGGACTGATCTGTTCAACAACAATCCGGGAACTGCGCCAAGCGCTCAGGTGATTGCCAATAACAACACTTTCTATAAGGGCGGCTTATATACCGCAGCGGGCGGCCTGAGTAACGGCCGGGGGGTTATCGCCTGGCATGATGCCCCGGGCCGGCGGCTGATGTATTCCTATTCAAATACCCTGGATCCTTCCACCATGTCCACCCCCGACTGGCAGGCAAACGCCAAAGTTATTGACGCCGATTTCGCCGGGTGGTACGTAGACCTGGCGGTGGACAGCGATAACGGCATCCATATCGCCTACTACGCCAACAGTACAGGTGACCTCAAATACGTTTACCTGCCTTCCTACTATGCAACTCCCCGGGTAGTTACCGTAGATTCCTACCTCTCGGCGGGCACTAAACTCATGATCACTGTCCGGAAGGAGAATGGCGTACAGATTCCCTATATCTCCTACTACCACGCTTCATTTAGCCAAACCTCAAATTCAGTACGGGTGGTTTGGAAAATACCGGGTACTCTTACCCATGGCGCAATAAACGACATCTATACCGGCGCCTGGGAGGCAATGACCGTGCCAACTGCGAACATACCCTGGGATGAATATGTCTGTAACGGGGTCCCCACCCGCAGAATCGATACCGGCCCATTAAGCATGGTGGACCTCACTAATAGTGTGTTCATAGGGTATCACACGGATAAAAACTATGAGCGGGCGTATATAAAGAAGTAAGGATGAATAAATGGAAAAAATAAGCGATGGAGAAAAATTCCCTTGGAACCGTGTTCCCCGGCTCCTGAAAGCAGCCATTATTGCCGCCGCAGTTTTTCTGGCAGGAGGCATACTCTGGCTCATCCTCTGGCCCCGGCCCACCTGGTATGTGGAGGAGCGCTTCGTCATGGATTGGGAATTTGTGCTCAAGCGTAACGATCCGCCCTTTACCCGCATCAGGGCCTATACCCCGGAGAAAGGGCCGCCCCGCCGGGGAACGGGCTGGATCATCACCGGGGATTTGGGAGATAGCGTCGGAGATTCGGGAGATAGCATCGGAACTTCGGAAGGCAGTGTCAGAGATTTGAGAGACAGCTCCGGGGATTTGGGAGGCAATGTTGGAACTTCGGGAGACGCCTCCGGAAAAGCCTGGGGCGCCGTGCGGATTATGCGCTTCCCCGATGAAACCCTCAGCGAGGTCTCAGGTGGAGACAGCCCCGACAGCACCCTTGCGGACGCCGGGGAAAACCGGGACACCCTGCTTTTAGCCTTGGACCCCTGGCTGGTATTCCGCAAACACTCCCATCAGGGACTGTCCCGGAACCGGGCCGAGGCTGCCGGAGAGGGATCACTATTATTGCCCGGCGGAGAAGACGAGGCGCTTTGGGCATGGGCATCCCAGCTTCTCCAGGAAAGACCCGGTATATTTACTGAGGAAGACGAGACCTGGAAGCGGACCCTGGAGGAGCTACCAGGAGACAGCCGTTTCTGGCAGGAAGCGCTACTTGCAACGCCGAATTCAGTCGGAGAATTCCTCGAGCTACTTGCAACACCGACAATAGTCGGCCCGACTATTGTCGGCAAGTTCCTCGCGCAGGAAAGCTACTGGTTTGACACGGTGGACCTGCTCCTTCGGCAAGGGCTGTCCTGGCTCTACGCCCCCCTGAGCCGTATGCGGGAACTGTCATCCTATGATATGGGGCTTCTCACCGCAGAGACTTTTCCCTGCAGGCCCGAGTGGAATGAGTACGGTCTCCAGGCGGAGATTCTCCAGGCCATACCCATGCCCGGCAAGGGGCAAACAGAAAAACTGGCGGTGGCTAAAGCCTGGCTTCTAAGGCCCGAAATTCAAACCGCCATTGCGGATCAGCTGAAGTGGATCCCCGCCCATCCCCAGGGTGAGGCCTATAACCCCATCAGCCGGGATGCGCAGCTGGCGTGGTTCAGCAGTTCTTTCTTGTGGCAAAGAGGACGGTAAAACCAGGGTTCCCGCCTCGCGCCCCTGCCAGTCCCGGGATGATGCCGAATGTTTTTTGTTTGCTATTCCTCATTGATCATTCCCCCGTGATGCCTAATTTCAAAAAAGATACTTTAGGGGCCTTTGGTCTTGCGAGCCGCAATAAGAGCATTAATAGCCCGATGGACATTCTGCCGAAATTGAACGGGGTTGTAACGAGCTTTAGTCGCGGTCAGCTTTTCTTTCAGTTCCAGCGAGATGCAGGACTCCATAAACCTCTGGTACGGGGTCTTCAGGTCCTTGTCGTAGGCCTTCACCGTCTTCGAACCCACGATTAATTTGCCAAGCAATTTTTATTGGGGACGAAGAAATTGAGGAGCGGACATCGGTATGCATAGATGCGACCAAGGACATTGTATCCCTTGTCAGTATCGTAGCGGGCAAACCCCACGTAATTTCTGACGAAGGCATTGTTTTTCTGTTCAGTGAAGCAATTATCGTTGCTGTGATGGGCTCTGCTTCTGGTGAGCAGTACGTTGACATGATTCCAAGCAGTTTTTGCCAGATTGACGTTATCCCTGTTGATAAACTCGCTGCCGTTGTCGGAGTGAATTTCGGAAACCGGGAAGGGGCTATGGTCCAATATGAACTGCAGCCAGGAGATAACCCATTGATGGGCCTTGTTACGCAGGGGGAAGAGGAATGTCCAGCCGGAAGCGACATCGGTGGCGGTGGGGGTAAGGCAAAACATGCCCGAATCGGCCCATCCGCAGTGATGTACCGTGTCTATTTAGCAAAATCCGGGGATAATCCGCTCTTCGTTGGTATAGCTTATCCTGATGGGAATTTGACGCATGAGCAACTGATCCCAAACCGGGTCCCGCTCAATGAACTTGTAATTTTTTTAGTGTAAACGGTAATCATAGGGGGACTCTGTCTTCCCCATAAATGATTGCGAATTGATTGAGGGCAGCACCCCAATCCCGTATAGGCATTGTCCATTTTCTGGAAATGTTTTTCAAGCCCATAAAAATTAATTTCACCGCAGCCTCGTCATTCGGGAAAGACTGGCGGTGTTTGATAATTTTTTGAATGGTGTAATTAACCGATTCAATGGCATTGGTAGTATACACCGCCTTCCGGTCTTTGTAGGGGACAAACCGGACTGAGTTCCGGACCATATGGACGATGCAAAGCTGGACCTCAGTTTTGGGGAACACTGCGGCAATGGCGTCGGGAAAGCCGGTCAGCCCATCGACTGCGGCAAAGAGGATGTCCTGTACCCCCCGATTTTTGAGTTCATTCATAATG
This sequence comes from Treponema primitia ZAS-2, assembly GCF_000214375.1. Lineage (NCBI taxonomy): Bacteria > Pseudomonadati > Spirochaetota > Spirochaetia > Treponematales > Treponemataceae > Treponema > Treponema primitia. The sequence goes on from NC_015578.1 coordinate 2,855,349, forward strand.
CCCATCAAGAGGGGAACCTTCACTGCTTCGCAGTTCGGTTGAGGAACCAGAACTTGGCCCCTTCGTTCTGTTCAATCCAGAGCCCTAAGAGCTCTTTCTGTCCATCCAAACATATCGCCAAGGCCAAATAAACGGATTTTTTGACTACCGTAGCCCCATCGCGGATATTGACCCGCAGCGCATCCAGGAAAACTATCGGATAAAAGGGCTCAAGCGCCCGCCCCCGCCATTCGGCCGCCAGTTCCTTAACCTCATCGGTTACCCGGCTGATCACCTCAAGGACGTCAACGGCGTAAATGTCCTTGAGGTGATCTTGAATCTGGCACGTGGTCAGTCCCAGGGCGTACATCGAAAGGATTTTGTCATCGAACCCCCGAAACTCCCGCTGGTGTTTGGGAACGATTTGAGGCTCAAATGTTCCCTCCCGATCCCGCGGGACTTCGATCGGCATCGGCCCATTGTTGGTTCTTAATGCTTTGGTGTTTTTGCCATTCCGGCGGTTCGAGATTTGTTTTTCACCTTGGTCGTTTTTCTCATACCCAAGATGCTCGGTCAGTGCGAACCGAAGGTTCGAAGCCTCCATCGTCCGCTCCACCAGCGTTTTGGTTAGCTGTTTCATGATCCCTTCGGGCCCGTAAAAGTCATCGGGTCCATGATAGTCCTTCAGAATTGCATCCAGGACTTCTTTTGGAAAGGCCATACTTGCTCCTTCTAAGTAGTATAGCCGTTTACACTAATTTTGTTACAAGTCCATTTATTCCAAACTTGCCATTTAAAGATTTAACATGGGTTCTGTAATATTCGAGATATTCTCCTGATAATTCTTACAATTCTTTTGACCACATTTTAAACCCCAATATTATAACTCGATAAGTAAATATAAGAATTGATATTTATATATTCAAATTATGGCCAATCTATCGAGATCGAGAGATGTTTCTTGAGGCTGTTTCAAACAGCCTCAAGTTAATGTATATTCAGTCTATTATTTTTATTTAGGTTTTGCAATTCCTTTTGAAGCCATATACCAAATTTCATTACTATATTTATCATCGCACATTGCAAATATTATATAAACTTCTGCATTAGCTCCTTTAGTTTGAATTGTTCCATAAACATATTCCCATACAGACCAAAGCCCGGCTGAGTATTCATTTAAGTCTAACCAAAATTGAGTCATTATTTTGCTTGGTAACCCTCCTGTAACAACTTGTAGCGAATCATAATCTAAAAGATAAGTAAGACCGTCAACAATCACTGAATCGCCTCCACCAGGATACGTGTCTAAAATTCTTATTAGTTCACTAGTTTTTTGATCACTACTTACCGAAGACCAATTATAATCAACTGGTAATTTTCCTGAACTTAAGTATGTTAATCGATGAAGTACTTGAGGATAAATTACATCAGTTGGTAAGTTAGTTGGTAAGTTAGTTGGCGTGTTGTTTGTTGTGTCGCAACTAACCAATAAAGCCATTAAAATAAATACGACTAAAAATCTTTTCATTAAGAAATCTCCTTTTTCATTTTATATTCGTCGATAATATTTTGAACTCTCAATACAAAATTTCAATTTCTATATATATTAGTAATATTTGAAATTCAACTATTTAATTCCTAAACTAGTTTTTCATTATCAAATATTACGTTTCCATTCTTTGGCTTACTTTTGACCAAGGTTTTAATATTCAAAAGTTTTTCCCCCACCAATAACAACTTGTCTTTATTAGTGTCATCCAAATTATCAAAATTATTAAATAACTCTTTTACTTGAATCTCTTCATCATCCATAAACGCCCCCCTTTAACTGTCCCTTTTTCAAAACGGATACTATATAAAAAAATCCGGGAAATCTTCAAAACTTCTTTGAGTAATAATACCCACATAGAGGGAATTTAACACCCGTCAATATAATTGTCAATAGGACTACAAAATATCTTAATTTCAGACTATAATTGTCATAAATAACTGTATAAAAAAACATACACCTGAATTATCTTGAGTTAAATAGATTTATCTGTTATGGTGATAATAGGAATATATAGGACTATGAGTACGGTATATGAACGGATTAAGGAAATACGAACCCGATTAGGAATTTCTCAAGTTGAGTTTTCAGAACGGATATTTATTGGTAAAAGTTTTTATGGCGATATTGAAATTGGAAAAAAGAAAGTTAACAAACGGATTATTTTTATCATATCTAAACAGTTTAATGTAAATGAAGAATGGATTAGCACCGGAGAAGGTGAAATGTTTACAGATAACCCGCCCGACATTAGAAAAGAGAAATTATTAAATATTTACAATCAACTTGAAGGTTCTCTCCGGGAATGTTTAGTTGAACAATCTGGTGTCCTTTTAAAGTTCCAAAAAGAAAATAACAATAAAAAAGGATGATTTGAAAATCATCCTTAATATTTTAAATTGAAAATTTGTTATTTCAATTCTCTTGAAGTTTTAAGAAGATAGATTTTATCATTGGTAGTAATGACAAGCCGCCAAGTTGGGTAAGGATTACCATGAAGTATTTCTTTAACCTCAAGAGTTTTACAATCACCGGAAATGATTTTGGAAACGGTGTCCTCGACTTTAATATTCTTGCTTTCGTCCTGAAACCAAGACTTGATTTGATAATCAGAAAATGTCTTAATAGTTTCATCTTGATTATTCTTTTTCATTTTTAACATCCAAGTTAAATTATGAATTTGATATAAGATATTAGGATTTTGCATTCAAAATTGAAGATTAAAAATTAAATATCTTATATTCAGGTATAAAGGTATTCCAAAAGTCCTATGGTTTAACAAGAAGGGGCCTAGATTTAATTTTCTTGACATGGTATATATAAGCCACATATAATTATGTCTGGAATTAAACTAGGAGCTCGGATTAAAATATAAGGGGTAGGGAAATTTATATAAAGTGGAATTTGACTAACATCAACCCCGGCCATAATGAGGAGATGCTGAAGAAATGCGATGAACTCAGCGGGTACAGCATTTTTGTTGACAAAGTGCGGGAATACTCAGAAGCCATTCCCGATGCAAAAAGTGCTTTTAAAAAAGCAATCGACGACTGCATAGAACACGATGTTCTGCGCGATTTTTTGAAATCACATTTAAGCGAGGTATTAAACATGTTGTTAGCCGAATGGAAAAACGTGAAATGGGGCGAAGTCCAACGGGAGGAAGGCCGGGAAGAAAAAGCCAGAGAAGATGCAAAGAATCTTCTTGCCCTGGGTGTAAGCCCGGAAACGGTAGCCAAAGGCGTTGGCCTTGACATGGAGACCGTCAAGAAGCTCTCCGCAGAATAAGCAAATGTGGCGGATACTGCGCAACTTGCAACGCAGTTTCCCGCGCAGGAAAAACATAACAGCGAGTATGCCGATTATCAAGCCTGTATTAGATTTACGGAACTACATAGAAGTCCTTAGTGATATAGCAACAGCCGGAGGAATACCCTCTCCATGAATTTGCTCCTTTTACTTTTTCTCCCGGTCCTTCTTTACGCCCAAACCCAACCTGAGGCAGTTTCGCTGCCTTTAGCGGATTATGAACTGCTCCTGCACGGTTACATCGAACAGGATTCCCAGGGGAAGCGCCTGACCCTGGAAGCGGAGCGTGCCGGCCTGGAACTGCAACGCTATGCCCTGGATACCGGCATGGCTTTTACGGTGAGTTCCGGGGATGCGGTCTTTGCCTTTTCTCCGGCTGGGATGGCGGTTTCCGCCGAGCCTGGGGTGGAGCTGGGCTTTCCCAATCTGCGGAATACCCGGGTGAACATGGCTGCTCCACTACGCACCAATGGTGATACCCTGTCCCAATACGGCGCTGATGTTTCGGTGAGCACCGAACTGATTACCGGTCAGGGGGATGCCCGGAAGGCGGGGCTTGAGGAGAGCCGGCGGCGTTTTATTGGCGCAGTACAAAAGGCGGATGATCACAGACAGCAGGCGGAAAGGGCGTTCTGCCAGGTGTTAAAGGAACTGCTTTCCCTGGAGGATGCAATCCTCAGAGCACGTTCTGCGGCGTTGGAGGCCGCGGGGGATCTGGAAGAAAAACGGGCCGGCGGTTACGGCGCTTCCAGCGTGGTCTGGCGGACCGCAGAACTGACTTTGCGCAGCCGCGATCGCGAGCTGGGGGAGGCGGAACGGAAACTGGATCTGGCTTTGAAGGAATTTGCCGAATCCTGCGGGGTGGAAAAGGCGGGGATACCCGAAATGGTGCCCGCAGAAAAACTGCTTTCTATCGATTCCTTTGACCCAAAAGAATACGCTGAACTGGAAGAGGCACTCTGGGTTCATGGGCTAAATAACCTGAAACGCCGGGGAGAGAACCGGCTCTTTACCCTGAATGGGACTGCAGGGTATTCCTGGCGGAGTACTCTGGCTGCAGCCGGGAACGGGGGGAGCGCCTTGGACGAAACCCATGTTTCTACAGGGCTGGGACTTTCACGAGGCGGTCTTTCCCTTTCCGCAAAAGTGTCCCTGCCCATAGAAAAAATGGGTGAGCCTGCCATCACCCTGGGGTTTCAATGGAAACCTTCGGGATGGAAAATAGCAGGCCTGGATTCCCGGCTCCGATCCCTTGCCGCCAGGGAGGAATTGCTGGCTATTGGGGAAGCGGAAAAAAAATTCGGTACCCTGGTAAGCGACTATGAGCGACGGAGGGAAGAGCTGCTCTGGCAGCAGGGGACCTATGAAGAAGAAGCGGATTTGTATAGAATAAACGCAGATGAACAGAAAACCTGGTTTGACCGGGGGGTAATCCGGGAAAGGGACTACCAGGATGCGGAAACCAATTACCGCATGGCCCAAAACCGCCTGCTCACCGCCGGCATTGACCGGAAACTGTACAACCTGGAATTAGCAGGGCTGTTTAAGGAAAAAAATGAAGAAGAATAAAAAAAAGGTAATTTTGGCGATTATCATCCTTATCCTGCTTTGCGGGGGCGGATTATTTTTCTTTTTACGAAAAGGACACAGTACTACTGGGAAAGGTGAAGCGGTTTATACAGTACAGGAAGAAATGTTCAGAAATGTTATCGAGATTGCCGGTAATATTGAAGCGGCCCAACAGCAGAATATCCAGGCTGCCGGGGACGGCACCGTGGAAGCGGTTTTTGTTAAAGAAGGGGATAAGGTCAGGGCGGGACAGATATTCTTTCAGTTGGACGATTCCCAGGAACGGTACAATCTGGCGAGCCACGATTTTCAGATGAACCAGGAACGGATCAGCGGCGCTTCAGGCAGGCTTGCCCTGATGGATAAACAGCGGGAAGTGCTGTTGAAGAAGATTGAAGATCGCCGCCTGGAAGCCCGGTTTGACGGGGTTATCGGCAAGCTCACCCTGGCCCAGGGGGACTATGCCAAGGCCCAGGATATTTTCGGCTACCTCATTGACCGCAGCTATCTTAAAGCCACCGTAGAGGTAGTGGAGACCGATGCTGCCCGGCTTAAGGCGGGCCAGCGGGTCAGGCTTGTGTTCCCCAGCTATCCTGATATGCGGGTTGAAGGACTGGTACTTTCCTATCCTGCGGTGGGCCGGATCACCAGCCGGGGCGCCACGGTGCTGGACACCCAGATCCGCATTGACAATCCCCCGGAAGAGATCCTGCCGGGCTATTCCTTTACCGGGGAAATTTTCGGGGGCGAAGAAGAGCGCATCCTGACCGTGGAAGCCGCCGCCATTGCCTATGAAAATGGCCGCAGTTATGTGGAGCGGATCGTTTCGCCTGAAAATTCAGAGCGGGTAACAGTAGAAGTAATCCCTTATGGTCGCAATATGGTAAAAATTCTGTCGGGCCTTGAAGGCGGGGACCAGTTGAAGGGCCAGGCAAAGGCGGAAGGGTTTTCTTCCCCCCGGCGGGGACGGGGCATGTCGGTCCGGGTGGGAAGATAATGGCATTGATAGCCCTGGATGGGGTGCACAAAACCTACCGCATGGGGGAAACAGAGGTTCATGCCCTAGATGGGGTTTCCTTTGCCATAGAGAAGGGGGAATTTCTTTCCATCATGGGACCTTCGGGATCCGGGAAGTCAACCTGCATGAATATGATTGGCTGCCTGGACAGGCCCAGCTCGGGGGAAATCCGCATCGATGGGGTCAGTACCTCCCAAATGCGGGAGCCTGAGTTAGCGTTGCTGCGCAATAAAACTATCGGCTTTGTGTTTCAGCAGTATCACCTTATCGCCAACATGAGCGTCCTGGAAAACGTGATGCTTCCCCTGCGTTATCTGGGCCTGTCCCTCCACGAACGGAAGGATCGCGCCCGGGAGGTACTGGAGCGGGTGGGCCTGGGGGATAGGCTGAAGCACCGCCCCCAGGAGCTTTCCGGGGGGCAGAAGCAAAGGGCCGCCATTGCCCGAGCCACGGTAACCCAGCCGGCGATCATCCTGGCCGATGAACCCACCGGCGCATTGGACAGCGAGACCGGGCAGTCGGTGATCGATCTCTTTAACACAATACACAAAAACGGTGCCACTATCATCATCGTTACCCACGATCCGGATATCGGGAATGTGGCCCACCGGCGCATCCATATCCGGGATGGAAAAATCACGGAGGACGAATTTGTTTGAGGATTTTATAAATGCCCTGCGGAATTTCAAATCCAACAAAACCCGGACCTTCCTGTCCCTCCTAGGGATCATCATCGGTGTGGCCTCGGTGATCATGGTTACCACCATTGGCCAAAGTGCCACAGAAAATGTAAAGCGTTCCCTGGGCCAGGCGGGGCTGGATCTGGTGCAGATTCACCCGGGATGGGCCATGAACCGGTCCCAGCAGATAGAACTGAATGAAAATTTCAGGAACGAACTGGCATCTTCAATCCGGGGAATACGAAATATCGTTTTTAACAATGATTTTGGCGGGCATCTGCGCTACGGCAGCCTGGATCTGGGAATTTCCATCCAGGCAGTGGAGCAGGATTACTTTGCCATAATGGGCATAGCCCTGGATTACGGCAGACTTTTTTCGGTCACCGAGCAGGTTCTGGGTTCCCAGAAGATGATCCTGGGTTCCGAAAGCGCCCGCTACCTCTTTCCCGAAGGGAACGCCCTGGGAAAAACAGTAATACTGCAAATGGATGGATACATAATGGGTTTTGAAGTGATAGGGGTTCTGGCGGAGTCAGACAGCTCCGGATTTCAAAACCCTAACCAAACCAGCTTTGTTCCCCGGAGCGTCTATACCCGGAAAATCAACCCCGGGGATACCAAAGCTGGGAACATCCTGGTCCAGGCGCTTGAGCAGAACACTACCCCCCGGATTCAAGCCGAAATCCAGGCCCTGGGCCTGGAAAAAACAGGGAACGAACAGGCACTAATGGTGTTCTCCATGCAGTCCATCCTGGACCAGTACAACCAGGTCATGGGCTCCATGAACCTGCTCCTTTCGGGGATCGCCGGCATCTCTCTCCTGGTTGGGGGCATCGGTATCATGAACATCATGATCGTTACGGTGACGGAACGGAAAAAAGAAATCGGCATCCGCAAAGCCCTGGGCGCCAGCCCCGGCGCCATCCGGACCCAGTTTCTGGTGGAGTCCGCTACCATCACCCTGGCCGGGGGCATCCTGGGCATAAGCTTAGGCCTGCTTCTGAGTTCCCTGGTAGTGTCTTCCTTTGGCTGGCCCCTGATAATACAGTGGCGGAACTGTCTGATAGCCTTTAGCTTTTCTGCGGTGGTGGGGATTTTCTTCGGCCTCCACCCGGCCCTGCGGGCAGCTAAGCTAGATCCAGTGGAAGCCCTGGCGGACGTGTAAAGGCCGCGCCCCTAAATAAAGTGCCGGACTTCCCGGTCCTCCTGGAAATCACTGGCCCTGGCAAGGGCGAAAGAAGCAAAACAGGCGATCATCACATCCAAAAAGGCGCCGGTCGCGATAAGGTAGAAGGCCAAGGGTTTGAGGATCAGGTACCCTGCCTCAAAGCCCCGGCCGTAACCCTGGCAGAGCACCGCCAAGGCTATGTAGGCAGCGTTGCCGGAATGACGGGCCAGGAGGAAGGAGATCAACACCGCCCGGAGGCCGATGGAGACCACGTCCGCTAAGGTCACCCCCAGGCTGGAATAGGATTTGATGATCACAATAAAGGCCGCCGCCGCCACCATGGCGCTCCCGGCCCGGCCGAATGCGGTAAAAAGGGTTACCGTAACAGTATTCGCACGGCGCCGGACCCCGAAGTTTTCCTTCACATGCCGGAAAATAACCGGAATAGAAAAGTTGATGTCCCCGGAAAAGAAGGCTGCAATGGCGGGCCCCAAGGAGCCGTAGAGCAACACCCAGGGATTCACCCTGGGTTTGAGAAAATAGAGGAGCAGAGGCAGGATGACAAAACCCAGTAGGGCGCTGAAAATCCAAAGCAGGGCGATCAGGTCCCGGAACACATCCGCCTGAAGGGCCCCGTGGAAACGTATGGCCCAGTAGGCTGCCAGGACTATGATGATCAATCCAAGGATCTCCGAAAAGAAGGAAGCCACATGGTAAAAAATCCGGGAAAGGGAATCCACCAGGGAGATCACCGACTTGGTATAGTTCCGGTCATAGGACAAGCCCATACCCAGAAAAAAGGCAAACACACAGAGGGGCAGAAGGTAGACCCCGTCGGAGAAAAGGGCAGTGAACATATTGGAAGGGAAAAGTTGAAGTACCGCTTCGCCTACGTCCAGGGAAGCCAGCTCAATCTGCTCTTCAATCAAAATCGGAATACGGCCGGGGGGGAAAACCATGGTGACCAGGATCCCTGCGGAGATCACAAAAACAGAACTCCCCACTATTAATAGAAAAGAGCGGAAGAGCAAACCCCAGAACTGGCCATCCTGCCTGAGCTCGTAGATCGCTATGGTAAGAGAAAAAACAAGGATAGGAACCGTTCCGTAACGGCCTATCCCTATGGCCATTTTTTCTAGCCAGCCGAGAATTGAAAGAACCCGCAGATTATCATAGGGCAGGATGTATCCAAGGATGATCCCCAAAAGGGACCCGATTAACAGTTTAAGCCAAACCTTCATTACAAGAGCATACTTGAAGGCTTCCCCCTCGTCAATTAAGCGGATATGATCCGGGTATGAAAGATACCATCAGTTTACTGAAAGAATCGGAGGCCATGCTGGAGGGACATTTTCTCCTCTCCTCGGGGCGGCACTCGGACCGGTATTTCCAATGCGCCCGGCTCCTCCAGCACCCGGATCGGGCAGCGGAAGCCCTGGCAGGGGTGGCGGAACGGCTCAGGGCGGACATGAAGACAGGGAAACTCGCCCTGGACGCCATTGTGGGCCCCGCCATGGGGGGGATCATCGTTGCCTACGAGCTGGCCCGCCAATTGGGTCTGCCGGGCTTTTTCACCGAGCGGGACGATACCGGAGCCATGGCCCTGCGCCGGGGCTTTCAGGTTAGCCCGGGGATGAGGATACTTATCGCCGAAGACGTGGTCACCACGGGGAAATCCTCCGGGGAAAGCGCCGCAGTCCTGGAAGCCGCAGGGGCCAAAATAGCGGCCCTGGCCTGCGTGGTGGACCGCCGCGGTCCCGGCCTTCCCCTGGCCTGGCCCCTCTACGCGGCCTGTACCGTGGAAGTGGGAAACTGGGAACCGGACAACTGCGAACTCTGCAAGCAGGGGATACCCGCGGTAAAGCCCGGGTCCCGCAAAATTCAGGAACCTAAGGGATAGTTTGTCCATGCCGAAACAGGCCGTCCTTTTCGACCTCTTCTTCACCCTTATCAACCCCATGAAGGAAGAATACTCCCGGGTAAGTGAATATTCGGTGTTGGGTATGGAGCGCCGGGAGTTCGAAGCATATAACGGCATAGACTACCCGTTCCGGGCAAGCGGCGGAATTCAGGACCCCTACGATATGGTCCGCCATATCCTGCGAGGCCTGGACATCGATGACAGCCTCATACGCCGGGCAACCGACGCCCGGCTTGAGCGGATCAGGCGGGGCCTCTATGGGGTTGAGAAAAAAAACCTGGGCCTGCTCCGGGACTTGCGGGAACAGGGCTTCAAGATCGCCCTGGTGAGCAACGCCGATGCGGCTGATGTGTACCACTGGAAAGGATCCCCCCTGGATGCCCTCTTTGATACAGTCGTTTTTTCGTACCATGCGGGGGTGCTGAAACCGGACCCCCGGATTTTCAGGCTTGCGGCGGATCGGCTGGGACTTCCACCGGAACAGTGTTTCTTTGTGGGGGACGGCGGTCATGAGGAACTGGGGGGCGCCAGGGCACTGGGGATGACAACGATTCTGACCACCGAGTATATTAGCGGACTCTGGCCCGAGCGTATTCCTGGGCTCAGAAATGATGCGGACTACGAAGTAGCCAGACTTGAAGATATCAGGGATATTGTCAATCAGCCAAGCCTGTCCCACAATTTAGTATAATGGTGAAATTCTTCTTACTATTCAGTTTTGCTTGACATGTATCTACGTAATGTATATACTTTTATGGTGGAGGAAAAAATGAATGTTACATCGGTCGTTTCAAAATGGGGTAACAGTCAAGCCCTGCGGCTTCCGGCGGAAGTAACGCGCCGTTTGGAACTCCATCCTAATGATAGGGTTTTTCTGGAGCTTGAGGATAATAAGCTCACCATAACCAAAGTCCCGGCGCCTAAAAAGGGGACCATCGAATATCTCTTTAAGGATTATTCAGGGGAATCCTTCAAGACTGAACTGATAAACCCCGAAGAAGCGCTTGGTGAAGAGCGGTGGTAGAAGGTGTGCCCACCCAGGGTGATATAATTAAAATAAACCTGGATCCGAAAAAGGGATACGAACAAATGGGGTATCGCCCTTATATTTGTCTGAGCAACAAGTTGATAAGCGACTATGCAAATATCGCGGTCTTTGCCCCTATATCAAATACCAAGCGCCAATACCCTCTGTATATTCCGCTTAAGGGGATCAAGACTACCGGCGTGGTTCTGCTGGATCAACTGGTGACTATTGATTACGCGGCCCGGCAATTCCAGTATACAGAAACGGTTTCCCCTGGATTTCTGAGGGATTTGCTCAATACCGTGGTACTGGTATTTCAGAATAACCAAGACGCAGATGGAGAATGATAGGTGGCAACGCAAGGGTGACAGGCGCCTTTTTCTTCCCACCGACTGAAGTCGGCCCGACTTCAGTCGGAGAGTTCCCCGCGCTACTTAGTTACCATGTCCCGCTGCGCTTCTCTCCGTAAATTGGCGGGATACGCAGGATCATGCCGGGCAGTATGAAATCCGGATCGCCCCGGAGGGGGAACGCGTCCTTGTTGGCTTCATAAATACGTCTCCACTGTCTCCAATCGCCGTAGATGTAACCCCGCTGGGCAATGCGAACTAAGCTGTCGCCATAGACAACCCGGTAGAAAGCGGCCAGGGCGGGGGATTCTTCTTCCTGCTCCACCGCAGTCTGCTCCGCCTCCGTAAGCCACTCCGTTTCCGCAGCCTCCGCAGCTATTCTGTTCGTTTCCAGCTGCCATTGGGCATCCATCCACAGGGTTGTTACCAGGCGGTCCGAGTAGCTCAGGGGCTGTCCCATGGTTTCCCGCCAGGTTCCCAGGTAGGGATACTGTTCCGCCAGTTCCGGGTTGGCTTCCTGTAAATACCGGTACTCCCGTTCCGCCCCGGCATAGTCCCCCTGCTCATAGCAGGTCCGGGCCAGGCCGAGCCGGGCCAGGATGTTTCCCGGTTCCCGCTCCAGGCTTTCCCGGTACAGGCTTTCGGCGTCATCATAGTGGCCCCGCACAAAAGCTATGTTTCCCAGGTTGAGCGCCACCGGGGCGTTTGAGGGTATGCGGCTTAGTTCGGTTTCCGCATTGAGGAGCATCCCGGTCTTTCCGTATAAGCCGCCCAAGTCGTTCCGCCGCACCATGGCGATCCCCGATGAAGAGGCCGCGATCTGCCCTTCCAGTTCCCGGGTCCGGGGGCGTATAAGAAACCCGGCATAGATGTTCAGGGATTCCTCTATGGCGTCAATAAGGCCGTCCTCATCGGGCAGCTCGGGCATCTTGTCCGCCGCATCACTGACGCTTACCGGCTTATAGCGGGCCCAGGATTCCCGCATGGGGAAGAAGCTGCCTTCTGATCCGGCGTCCCGCCATTCCTGCGCCCCGGTCCGCCAGGCCTGATAAAAGGGCGCGGCGGTCTGGGTTATCTCCAGGGGAACCCAGGCTTTCCCCCCCTGGTAAATCAAATCATCGGGGAGAAAAAACTGTTCCCGCCCTTCTTCTTCCGTGAGCCCCGAATCAAAGGCCATGTAGATGTGCCCCGGTATGGTGATAAACGCCGTGTCTATGCCCAATACTTCCAGCATCGAGCAGAACAGGATAGACAGGTCATCGCAGTCCCCGCCCCGGTAGTACAGGGTCTGGTAGGGATAGTTCAGGGTATCCAGGCTGCTTGCGTTTTCCGACAGTTCAATATAGGAGCTTGAGGGGTCGATGACATAATTGATGCCGTAGACCTTGAGGGCCTCAAAGAGGCCCAGGGCGTATTGGATATTCCGGGGGATACGCTCTGAGGAGCCCTTAAAGGGCCTGAGCCGGGTGTCGGTAATGGACTGCACATGCCGGGCAAAGAATTTTGCCGCCGGGTCCTGGGATGACACAAAAGATGCGGCCCGGCGGTCATCGTCCCAGCTCATGGCGTTCCGGTGGTAGATGGGCATTTGCAGGGGCAGTTCCGCCTGCTTAACCTGGCTCAGCGCCCGATAATCAATACGCAGGGACGCATTGGCGGTGATGTTTTCCGTCAGGTCCATCATGGCTTCATTAAACAGGGCGGTGACCGGGACCTCCACAGACTCCCCGGGCTTGAGAAGGGGTATGGTATAAAACAGGGTGGGCTGCCCCATGTACCGCTCCAGGTAAAAAGAAAGCTGCACATCGTTTATAGCGGTGGGTTCCTGGTTGGTGACCCGCACGGAAGCTAGGGGGTTATTTTCGTACCAGGCGTAAGAAACGGGAAATACCGACTCCTGGGTTTTCTTTTCCCCGGCAACCCTTGTCTCCTTGCGCAGTAATTCTAACAGGTCCAGGCGTACTCCCAGGTTAATGCCCAGGGTAGTGAGGGAACTGTCGGGAGTAATACTGTGCCAGTTGTAATCTGCGGCGGCATAGAGGGCTATAGACGGGGTAAGATGAAAATCCGCGCCCAGGCTCCCTCCCAGGCGCAGCCGGGTGTCGGCGGTATCATCCCAGGAGTAGTTGTAGGTAAAGATACCCCCGTTTCCTTCCACCCAGAGGGAGAGCCGGTCCAGGGCGCGCCACTGGAAAAAAAGCCCCAGCTTCCCCTGGGTAAAAACAATAGGGGACCCGGTTTCCACGGCAATCTGGAAAAACCCACCCCCCAGCCGTAGGCCCGAAAAAAACCGGCTTTGGGGCTTCAGGCTGAACGCCCACTCCGCCAGGCCTGCGGCCCCGAAACCGGGCACAAAGACGCTATCCCCCAAGGGAATGGCGGCGCCCGGGGAAAGCCGCAGGGCAATGCTGTTTTCGCCATAGGCGGCGGCAGCGGTAAGCAGCAAAAAGGCGATAAGCACAGGGAAAATCCGGCAGCATTTGTGCGCGGGGAACTTGCCGACTAAAGTCGGCGTTGCAAGTCGCACCACCCTACTCTCCCCGCTGCAGGGCCATCTGGGCCAGGCCGTTTTTCGCTGCGGCGTTTTCCGGGTTCAGCCCCAGGGCCTGCCTGAACCAGGCTTCCGCCCCGGTAAAATCCTTGTCAAGCAGGGAAAGGTTTCCCCGGTTGACCATCCCCGCCGCAGAGCCGTACGAAGCGGCCTGTTCAAAAACCGGCTTTGCATCTTCCGGGCGGTTGGCCCGCAGTAATAGTAAGCCCAACTGGTTAAATGATGCAGCCCCAGGATTGGCGCCGAGCTGGGCTTCCAGGGCCCCTATCTTAGGCTCAAGCTCAGTGGCAATGTATATGCCAAAGGCGGTGTCCACCCGGCGGTTTAAGGCCCCTTCCTCCGGCCGGGCGCTCTGAGCCTCCACCGGGGGAACCACCGGAGGATAGGCCGCCCAGGCATCGGCAAACCTGATAAAATCAAGGGCCTCCCCGGCTTCAAAGGCCTGGTTCAACCGTTTGCTTCCCCCTTCCCAACTGTTCATAAAGCCGTTATTGAAATTCGCCATGGAAAGGGGCATCCACATTTCATCATTGATAACCAAAAGATTTTCTATATTGGTAAAAAGACTGTCCGCGGCAGCCTGGCTTATACCTAAGGAATAGAGGACCATAAAATCATCCTCCAGGGGTATAATCGCGGCGGGAATGCCTGAGGATTCCAGGGTATTGGCGTAGAGCAGACCAATATCCACGGCGTTCCCGGAACGGAAAGCCAGGGTCTCCGAGGGGAACTGGATGCTGTCAATGTCAGTAACCCTGTTAGAGCCTGAGCCCTGCCTGAGCCCTGCAGTCAGAAGGCCCTCGTAGAGCCAGAGGGAAAACTGCATATTCTGGTTTAAGCCGGTGCGCCGCTTGCTCCGGGCCAGGCCCACCACATACTTGGCATACTCCAGGGGCGCCTGAGCGGTGGGGGATACAAAGGCCGCCAGGCTTGCGTTATCCCCCCAGCGGTAGGCATTGCGGTTTACCACCCGCACAGTACTACTAATGACCGCCGTCCGTTCCGAGCCCAGGAAGGTATAGCGGATCACCACTTCCCCCAGGATGCGGCCGTCCTCAGTAAAGTTAAGCAGCGCCGGGGCAAAGTCCGCATACAGGGGCAGGTCCGCATGGCGGCCCCGTCCGATAAAGCCGATATTCCCGCAGCTGATCTCCGAGGATGTATACTGCCCTGCCCGGAAACTTACCCGCACATTCCGTATCTCTGCATTTTCGTAGTTACTAATCCTGAGGGTCCCCGCGCCGTTCCGCTGGTAGAGGGACAGAAACAGGGGGTATACGGGCTCCTCCTGGATCAGGTCCAGATGCAGGCCCGCAGCGCTTTTGGTGGAAAGGGTAAACTGAAACGTAAGCCCAGCGTAGAGCCCCTGGTACAGGGCTCCGTCCCGGCGCTCGTTATGGTAATACCGGTAGCCGCCGTTCAGGGCAAAGGTGAAAAACGGGGCAAAGCGGAACCCCGCCTCCGCCCCGGCCCGCCAGTACCAGGAGGCGGCGCTGCCGTCTTCCTGGTGCCCATAATGCTGAATAGCCTGGGAAAGCCCAAAAGCCCCGTCCAGGGAAAGGGCAAGCCGGGAAAGAGGATAGCCGAAAAGCCGCGCCCCCGCCCCGGCGGAATAGATCTGGATATCCCCCTCCGCCCCCTGGGCAAGATCTGCGTAGATAAAAGCCCCTTCCAGGCCCAGGGAATACCCGAGCCCCCAGGGATTGGTAAGGATGCTGGAAACATCCAGGTCAAAAAGCAGATCCCCCCCGTAGCCCATGGCATAGAGATCGGCTACTTCGCCCTGGGGGAAAAGCAGGAAGGGCCGGGGCCGCAGGGTAAAGTCCAGGGCAGGAAGCCGGACGAACCGGCCAAAGGCCAGGAACAGGAGGAAAAAGAGGGCTTTATATTGCCGGGATATCATGCCTGTTTTGCCTTTTTTATGTGACCCTTATATGGAAATAATATCACGCTTGCTAATAAATTTCAATATTTTGTCATTTTTTTCGGAAAACGAAGCAAAATGGGGATACTAGGCGAATTCAGCGCCATGCGCCTTTTTTCGCCTATGCCCGGAGGAATATAATGATTAAATCAAAAATATTAACGGCCGTTTTACGGGAAGCTATGCTGCATTCATAACCCACAGTCACCTTAAAGTCATTACCATTCATGGGGATAATAGCTGCCTTCCGGGACAGTGATATTGAAGGTGTCCCCCGAGGGCTCAAGTACATAAAAGACCTTTTTCAAGGCATAGGTTTTTCCCCGTACCCCATGTATGGAGCCGCCGTGAAAAATACTTTAGCGGGAAATTATTTTTTGTGGGATTTTTTGTTTTTTCGGGAAAACGCAGGTGGGGGGATAGCTTAGGCAGAGGCCGCGATTTTTCCCTTTTGGCTTCCTGCGCCGGGGCAAAGTCCGCATACAGGGGCAGGTCCGCCTGGCGCCCCCGTCCGATAAAACCGATAGTCCCGCAGTTGATCTCCGAGGAAGTATACTGCCCGGCCCGGAAACTTACCCGCACATTCCGTATCTCTGCATTTTCGTAGTTACTAATCCTGAGGGTCCCCGCGCCATTCCGCTGGTAGAGGGTATGTACTTTAATACTACTGTTCCCGTCCGTAATCTAAACGCCGATCACTCATTCTATGATGCTTAGTCCTTCTTTTTTTGCCAGCATAAGTAAGGGGTGATCGAGGGTCAACAAAGTTGCCCCCGTTCTTCGGGCAAGGGACAAATAGAGCATGTCATAAGCGGAATAATCCAATCGTATTGCTTCATTAAAGGCTTCTATGTTGTTTTCCCTTATGGGGATAAATTCGTCAACCAGTCCTTCCGCCGTTTCCAGCAGTTCATTGCATTGTTCCCGGTTTATAAAATTTCCCTTGTAGTATTTTCTTATAACATTGGCAACTTCGATTCTAAAAAACTCGGAGCTAACTACTTTTTCTGACTGCTCTATCGCTTTAGTGAAATCAATTCCTTTTCCTTGTTGCAAGACAATGGCTATTGCAGCATTACTATCCAATACAACAATCATCTATCCCTATCCTCCCGTATTAGTTTTCCCGGATCAGGGAACGTATCCACATCCTTTAGATTTAAATTTTTAATTCTCTGCAATACAGATTTTCGGCGCAATTTTCTTTCCTGTGTAAGATTTAAAGCGTTTTTTAAGAGAACTATCGTTTGCTGAGAAATGCTCCGGTTTTCAATTTTTGCCACTTGTGAGATTGTTTCATACAGTTCCTGTGGACAATCCCTTACCTGTAATAATGGCATATCAAGCTCCTTTGTCTACCTATATTTCAATAATATATGCATTTTGCATACAATGTCAAGAAAAAAGAGAACCTGATAACGAATTTTGGTGACTGTCACCTTTTCCCCGCTTCGAAGGGTATCATGCTTCTTCCCATTTATGGATAATCCGGAGATTATTGAGGAATGGATACGGCATTTCATGGCGCCCGTCCGGCTTCCTTAAGCAGAGGCCGCGATTTTTTCCCGCACAAGCTCGCTGATAATTTCCGTCGCAGATTTGTGGGTTTTTTCGCTCATGGCGTCCACCCACTGGGCGGTGAGATTATCCACGACCATGGTGTGGGCCATGTGGGTGGTGTAATAGCCCGGCTTGCCCGAAAGCTTTGGTGTAGTCCGAGTCCACAGCTCATCCAGGGCGTCCGCTTCTTCATCGGTCATTGCTGCCATAGTATCCTCCTATAGGTTGGCGAGGCTGCGCGGGGAACTGCGTTGCAAGTAGCGCCAGGATTTACGGCACGGCATCGCATGGAACACGTTGATTTTATTGGGTTCGATCACATTATACAGTATTTCAAGCAGATTTGCATTGGCGTCAAAGTCGATAAGCAGGTTCTTTTCTTCTTCTCCCGCTACCGTTTCGTCATGGATTCGGTGGGTAAAGGCGTGGCGGATTGCCACCTCGGTAAGGCCATGCTTAAAGGCAGACGGATCAAAGGTAATGATCTCGGCCATAGGGTAAGTATACCGGCAAACAGGGGGTTTGCCAATATTATGGTTCAAACCGGTGCCAGGCACCTTTTGGCTTCCCCCGGCGGCAAGGGCGCGGAATACTGGGACGATCTCTTTACCCGCACCACCCCCAAGCTTGCTAGTGGCCCCCAGCGCGGCTATCTTCTGCCTCCCCTTTTTGGGGGCTAGATGGCGGCTTTTAGTTCTTTGCGCACCAGCTCGCCGATGATTTCCGCCGTGGATTTGTGGGTCTTTTCGCTCATGTATTGACACGTTACACGTTACAGCCTAAGATATAAGCATAATGATAGGTTCATTCAAGCACAAGGGACTTGAGCAATTCTTCTTGACGGGAACTAAGAGAGGGATCATTCCCGCTCACGCAGATAAGCTGGAACGGATTCTTGATCGTTTAGATGCCAGTCTTTCACCCAGTGACATGAACTTACCCGGTTACCGTCTGCACGAACTTTCCGGGCAGGAGAAGGGCGTATGGTCGGTTTCGGTAAATGGGAATTGGCGTGTAACCTTTCGATTTGAAAACAATGACGCACACATTGTGGACTATCAGGATTATCATTAGAAGGAGAAGGATAATGAAGCAAACACGAAAACCGGTGCATCCGGGGAAGGTTTTTTTGGAAGATGTTCTTGTTCCGCTTAATTTGACCATTACCGACGCGGCTGCATTACTCGGCATAACACGGAAAACGCTCTCTGAGTTTGTCAACGGGAAGTCGGCATTGAGTCCTGTAATGGCATTACGGATTGCCAAAGCTACCCACACCACAGCAGAAAGCTGGCTTACGATGCAAATAAAACGGACCCTTTGGGAAGCAGAACAATATGAACTATCGGGTATTAAAGATTTTCCTCAAGTAGGCGTAAGCGCATAATGCAACGCCGACTTTAGTCGGAGAGTTCCACGCGCATAAATCAATCCCTGAGGAAAATGATGTTGCGCCAGGGTTAAATTCATAACCGGCGTGTGATCCCCCCGTGGCGGCCGGCTTGGATCGCTGGGCCGGGCCGCCGGAAACGGCGCCGGGCACCTTTTTCTTCCTTGGTGATAGTTCCCTTGGCAACCGCGCCGGCAACCCGGTCAACAATGGCGTCCACATCGTATTCCGGTGAATCCATCTTTTCGTCCATATCCTACCCCTTCAGCAATTCGTAAAATTGCTTTCTCACTTTCATTGCATACTAAGAGCAAAATGTGAAGCTAAACCGCAATCCGGAAGAAAACGGCGATGGGGGCGTTTTCCGGCGCCGGGCGCCTTTTTCTTCCCTACGAGCCGTTTACGCCCCACAGGGGGTTAGGGATCTTTTTTTATCTCTTCGTCCTTAAAACCCATAGTCTCCTCATCGCCTACGATCCAGGCCCCCGAGTCATTGTCGTACTTTGCCACACCATCCTTTTCCTTATACAAGGTCTTGCCGCTAGCGGCAGTGTTGGTGCCTGCAATGGTTCCGCCCAACATGTAGAACTTGCCTCGAGCAATATACACCCCGCCGCCGGCGTCGTTGATGGTGGCGTTGGTGGTGGTGCCGGTGACGTCATTGCTGCGGATGGCCGCCATCCCGTTCATGTTGAAGGTCCCGCTGCCCACATACACCCCGCCGCCAACGTTGTCGGCGGTATTGCCGCTGATGCTTCCCCCGTTCATGTTGAAGGTCCCGGTGTTCATAAGCACCCCGCCGCCGACGCTGTCGGGGGCGTTATTGCCGCTGATGCTTCCCCGGTTCATGTTGAAGGTCCCGTTGTACATAAACACCCCGCCGCCCCCGTAGGAGGTAAAGGAAGTATTGCCGCTGATAGCTCCCCCGTTCATGGTGAAAGTCCCGTTGTACATATACACCCCGCCGCCGCTGCCGCTGTAGGTGCCGTTATTGTCGCTGATGCTTCCCCCGTTCATGATGAAAATCCCGCCGTCCATATACACCCCGCCGCCGTAAGCGGCCTTATTGTCGCTGATGGCTCCCCCGTTCATGGTGAAAGTCCCGCCGTCCATATACACCCCGCCGCCGTGGCCCCAGCCGGAGGCGTAGCCGCCGAGGGCGGTATTGCCGATGATGGTTCCCCCGTTCATGATGAAGGTCCCGCCGTTCACATACACCCCGCCGCCTTTGTTGTTGGTTTGGTTGCCATTTACATGGTTCTGTAGCATGGTGTTCAAGTTCATGACCAGGGTTCCTGTCGCATTAATAGTAATCATCGCGGCGTTATTATACCCTTCCTCCAGGGCGAGGTACTTGATCCCGTCCCCCAGGGTGAGGATGGCGTTCGAGCCCACCGTGAAGAGAGAGGCGTTGGAGTTGGAGCTGCTGTTCTGCTTTATGGTATTCCCCCCTGTACCGGAGGACACCAGTTGGACGTATTTGTTGCTAAAGCTAATGGGGGCGCTGGACACATCATTCAACAGGGTGATCACCGCCGGGGCGCTCGCAGTCCCCTGTGCGGCGGTAATGGCGGCGCTCAGGGTGGTATAGGCAAGGCCGTTCATGGACGCGGCCATATCGGGGTCGGTCTTGGACACAAAGGTCGCGCTGATGGTTACGGCGGCTGCGGGCATGGTGAAGGTATTGGCGGCGCTGATGGATACGTTGGAGGTGGGGGATGTGGTCCAGGTAACCTTCAGGGACGACCCGGCCTGGAGCAGGGAATTGGCCTCCGGCGTTACGGTCACGGCCACGGTGCTGCCTTTGAAGGCGGCGGTGGGGGCGGTGATGGCGCCGGAACCGGTACCGGGGTTGGTCGTGATAATGGCATAGATGGTATAGGTCTCGCCGTCGAGGTTCTGTTCTATGGGAGCCGTGGCGGTGCCGGTAGTGATCGCCGACCCTATGGAGGAGTAGATGATTGCCCCGCCGCTTATCACGGCCTTGAGCCGCAGGTACACCTGGGCATGGTTGGTGGGGATAAACAGAGTATAGGCGCCGTCCACCACCGTGCTGGTCCCCACCAGGGTGCTGCAAGCCTCATCGCTAAAGGCTTCCACGGTGCGGGAAACGACGTCTACCGCGCCGGTAGTGACGGTCCCATACACGGGGACCTCGACGTTAAAATCCCCGTCGGTAAAGTCCCGGGTGATGGTGGTGGTCTGCCCGGGATACACATGGACGCCCCCCAGCCAGGTTGCGGCGGTCCCGGCGTCGCTTTTTATGCGCAGCTCCACCAGGTATTCCCCGCTCGCTATGTCCGCCCCGGCCTCATTCAGCGCCGGGGATTCGTCGCCCAGCTGAATCGGGTTGGTGAGATCATCCCCCGTGATGGCAACCTCTTCCCCATCACCGTCAAGCACCCGCAGGGTATTGCCCCCATAGCTGCCGTCGGGAAAGGTGATGTTCCAGCTGAGTTTGCCCGGCTCCGAGTCCATTCCCCGGTACCGGTCCAGGCGTATCCGCACCGATGCCGGGGACGCGGCCTTCACCGGCACGCCGGGGGCGGCGCCGGTTCCGGAGAGGATGTCCCCCGCATAGGCTTTCACCGTGATCTTCCAGGTTCCCGGGGGCAGGTCCACGGAGGCTGTGGCGCTGGTCAAGGTTGCCTCAACATCGGGATAGTCGCCGTTGGTTTCCGCAAAGGTCAGCACATACTTGGTAAACTGGTTTTCGGGGAAGATCGTCCGGGCGCGGAGGCTTGCCGCCGGGAGCGCCGCCGTATCCGGGGGAAGTTCCAGGGAGATTTGCAGCCGCCCCATCCCCGGCGCGGGAAACTGGGTTGCAGATTCCGGGATGGGCGTGTTTTCCGGGCCCAAGGCGTTGGCGCAGGAGCCCAGGATGAGGCCCGTTGCCAGCAAGGCTGCCAACACGATTGCTATTTTAGTACCGTTTTTCCTGTATATGTTCATGGCGATCTTTCCTCTTTACTGGGTAACCGTAAATTTCAATTCCCGGGTATACAAAACCCCGGCTGTTGTTATCACCTTCACCGTAAGGGTGTGGTCCGACACCAGGTAATCACGGGCATACAGGGTAACACTCGCCGTTGTGCCGTAATCACTGTTATTGCTATGGGCAGTGATGGGCAGCTTCACGCCGTCCACGTACCACTGTATGGTATCGCTGATTCCAGTTCCGCTCACCGTAAATTCCTGGGTACGACTCCTGCCCCAGCTTATGCTGACGGCTTTTTCGGGGCTAATGGCGATGGGGTCCTGAGCCCCGTCGATGGCTATGCCCGCCTGCTGTAGCCGGGTTACGTTTATGGTGTAGTATGTGGTTGCCGAACCGTCCTCAGACTTTACCGCAATCTGTACCGGTACTATTTGTCCGGGATTAATGTTCCCGGTGGGTGTCGAAGTCAGGGGATTATCGCCGAATTTATAGCGCGCCGTTCCGTTGTTCCAAGGAACCGCAATCAAGACTATGGCATTGGAAGTGTTGGGGATAGTCACCCCTGCCAGAGTGTCGCTGCTTGTGTCTACACTGACGTCGTTCACCAAAAGGATTTCCAATTTGGCGGTATTCGATCCCAGGGTTCCCGTTACACTTGGGGAGTAGTCCCCGGCGGCGGCAGCGTTACTGTTGCCTGCTTTAACCCACACATAGTAACTGGCGCCCGGTTCAAGGCCTGTAAGGGTCTTGGTGGTTACATTACCAAGAATTTGGGTCAATGCGCCTACTGGGGTATCAGCATCGATGGTTTTTCTGTACGCCAGGGTATAGTTCGTTGCCCCGCTCACCGAGCCCCAGGAAACGGAGAGCTGACCGAAAGCGCCAGCCACCCGGCTTACCGCAGGAGCCGCCGGTGCGGCGAGTTTCCGGGTTACGGTTATGGTATAGTTATTAGTGGCGCCGCCGGCCGCCGTTACCAATACTTTGGCCTGTACCACCGCGCCGTTGTTGATATTCTTGTAGTTAATACCGCTCAAAGAACCGCTGTCAAATCCGTAAGAAACCACCGCATTGCTGTCCGCCGCAGCAGCATGAACAGTGACCTGGTTACTATCCGCCGGAAGTAGTACCGAGTAATTCGACGTACCCGACATAAAGGGCGGGGTCAAAGTCGCCCCATCTATGCTCAGGGTGCCCAGGGCAGCATTGCTGCTTTTCGGTGTTCCGATGATCGGCACGGTATTGTAGTCCCCGCTTACGGTCCCGTTCTTCGCCCGGACCCACACATAGTAAACGGTCCCATCGGTAAGGCCGCTCAGGGTTGTACTGGGGTTCGTTCCCCCATCGCTTATGCCCAGCTCTGTAGCGCCCAAGCCGCTGCTTACCGTTCCGTAGCGCAGATCATAGCCCGAAGCCCCGCTCACCTTATTCCAGCTTACTTTAAGTTCCCCGGAATTAAGGGTATTAACCGCAGTAATACTACCCGGCGTGGCGGGCCGGCTGTCGGTCCGTACATTTACGGTTTCACTATTCCCCACATTCCCGGCACGGTCCGCCGCAGTAACGGTAATGCTGTATTGCCCGCTGTTATAGCCCACTGAATCTATGGCATAGGCCTCTTCCCCCTTGTTCAGGGTAAGGCTTGTCAAAACCCCGGTTCCCGCCTGCCAGGCAAGGCGGATCTCTTTCAAGTCAGGGTCCACCGGATCGGTCCAGGTAACGGTAATCCGCTGTACATCCCGGTCGTAGGAACCCGCCAGGCCCCACACGGCCCCGGGCGGGGTGGTGTCGGTTTCTACAGTCTTTGAAGTCCCGGCGGACTGGTTCCCCGCGCGGTCAACTGCATAGGACCGCACCGTATAGCCCCGGCTGTCCGAAACAACCCCAGTAATAACGTAGGATTGCTGCCCCCGGCCTATCCGCTGGCTTCCCGCAATGCCTTCCCCGGTGATCCCCCATTCCAGCAATATTTCCTGCAAATCTGCATCCGCCGGATCGGTCCAGCTGGCCGCGATGGTCTTGGAGCCCTGGTTATAAAAAGGGGTAACCGTAACCGCGCCGGGGGGCGTGATGTCCGGGTATACGGTCACCGAGGTCCCGCCGGATTCTTTCAATGCGTTGGCGGTCTTCACCGTTACTGTGTATGCCGCGCCGTTGGTCGGCGCTATGCCGGATATGACATAGCCCTGGCTTGGGCCGCTTAAGGCTAGGGAGGCTGAACCGCCAGCAGTACCGCTCCAGCTAATCTTGATGGTTTCCGCTTCCGTATCCCCCACGGGGTTAGTCCAGGAAAGGACCATACCCTCTGATGCCTGATTGTAGGAACCCTGCAGATCGCTGACCGGGCTGGGGATCGTAGAATCCGCGTTAAAGGGGAACTCAGCCGCGCTGCGGTTCCCGCCCCGGTCGACGGCGCTAAGGGTAAAGTTATAGAGCCCGGAATCAATGCCGGCCAGGACCGCCCGCTGTTCCCCCGCATTCGCTTTTGCTGTACCCCCGGCCCAGCTTATGTCGATATAATCCAGATCCACATTGGCCGGATCAGCCCAGGTCAGGGTGATAGTCCCGGCAGCCCGGTTATACACGCCCCCAATCCCGGCTACCGGGTCCGGGGGCAGGTCCAGCAGGGCCTCCACATACAGGCCCCGGGTCTGGGCATCCACATAGCTGTACCCGATCCCGAAAGAGTCCCGGGGCTGTATGTAAAACCGGATGACCCCTTCCTTGGCGGTCTGCACCGTGTGGGGGATTACAAAGGGCGTCTTTTGGAATTCCTGGGCGTACTTCAAGGCCAGGGGGGAATCGGCGTTCCGCAAATTCTCGTTGGGGTAGGCCGGGGAAGGCAGAATCTCGGCAGTCACCGCGCGGCCTGCAATATCCATAACCCGTTCCTCGGTGATGCTTATTTCCTTTATCATCGCCGAGCTTTTATAGGCGTCAAAAAGCAGGTACACAGTCCGCTTGCCATCTTCATCGCTTTTTAGGGCATATTCCGCCGGCCAGGTCCGCCCGGCGCTGTCATAGCTGATGGTTTTCCCGGAAAAAAAGACATCCTCCTCCTCAAGGCCCAGGGCTCCCCTGATAAGCCCGCTGTCAACCACCGGGAAGTTCAGGTCAGGGCCGTCCGCAGCCCCGTAGCTAAAGGCCCGGCTTTCCGCCATATATATGGGATAGTCTCTGCTGCGTATGCCGGTCCCCAGTTCTATCGTAATATTGTTGTTGGAAAGGGAAACGCCGTTCCGCAGGGGCTCCAGGCGTATCCAGAGCCCCGCCGGGTCCTTTTGCATATCGTACTGGCCCGTCAAATCCCGGACCACCGGGTTCATCCCCTGGTCAGCCTTCCCGGTAATGGCGATGGTTCCCTGGGGATTGTCCGTATTCAGGAAAGAAAGGCTTTCCGGATCAATCGGCGTGTTAAAGCGTATCTCCACGGGGTAGTTGGTGGGCAGCCGCTCAAAGGTAGCGTTGGGCAGGTTATGGTCCGTCACCACCGGCAGGGCCGCGCAAAAGGGGGTGATGATTAGTTCTTCATTGATAAAGGCCGTCACTTCAACTTCGGTCCCCGAAGCGTTAAGGCTTCTAAACTGCACCTCGGCCTCTAATTTCACGCCCGGCGCGGCAGCCCGATAAGCCTGCCATTCCACAAAGCCGAACCCGGGGTTTACGGTAAAGGAGGCGTTAAAGGGTACTTCCAGCTTGGGCCGGTTGTCCGCCAAGGAAATGAGCCCTGCCGGGGGGTTGGAAGAGCCCGAACCGGGGACCAGTTCCATACGCACCGAAAGGTGGGGCGCCTTGGACAGCCATACCTCGTATTCCGCCCCGGAAATGGCGTCCTTTTCCGGCTTATTGAGAAAAAGGTCGCACCCGGCAAATATGAGGGCGGCTCCGCAGACCAGGGCAAAAAAGCGCACTGCTTTCATAGCGCAGCTCCTTGGCATAATGCAGCATGAGGATGGGTATTTGAAAGATACGGGATATATCCTAGTAAATCTATCGGAATTGGGGGGGGTAAGAAATGTATCATAGTATTCCTATTAGATATATAATAAATAAGCTTCCACAACAAGCGCTACTTGCAACGCAGTTCCCCGCGCAGCTTACAAAAGAGCAAAAACGGGTATATGGGCTATCTGACATATATCCCCCAATTTCTGACTATACAAGTATAATATACCAATAAAAAGAATTTTTCTACTTTTTTTTACTAAAATTCGTAAAATTAACGACAGAAAGGTGACTGTCACCCTTTTCACCCGGCCCGAAAGGACAAAGAAAAAGCGGTATTTAGTCCCTATGCTGGGCGCTTAAATTTTCAGCTGCTTTCATTCTTTGTCTTCTTTCTATAAAATTAACCTAAGGCTATTCGGAACTTACGGCGAAAGGGAGGGCCCATGACTGGGGCTAAAAAGGCAATTTTTCTGGACATTGACGGAACCCTGGTAATCAATCGGACAGGCCCTTTCCCTGAGGACACGGATATGATCACCGCGGCCCACCAGGAGGGGCATAAAATCTTTCTCAGCACCGGGCGTTCCCTGGCCCATATTCCCCAGGAATTGCAGGAAGCGCCATGGCTGGACGGCATAATCGCCGGCGCCGGGGCCCAGGTGCTCATAGGGGACAAAACTGTGTACCACAAATGGGCGCCCCGGGAAATACTCCTCCCAATCTGCGCCTATTACCTGAAGAATGATAAGTTCTGCGTTTTTGAAGGGGAAAACGGCGTCTTCGGGCTAAACCTACCCGACAGATTTAGCAACACTGAAAATATCCTCCCCATTACCGGGGCCGACGACTTCGTTACCCGCTACCCCGATGCCATTATTTCCAAACTTACCCTGGGAGGGCAGCCCAGCGATCCTGAACGGCTCCTTTTATCGGAATTCTTCCAGATAAACGCCTTCCCCAATTACTTTGAAGGGATCATCCTAGGGGAAAGCAAATCCAAAGGCATGGGCATTATCCTGCAAACCCTGGGGATGGCCCGGGAAAACACTATCGCTATCGGAGACAGTGCCAACGATATTGACATCATCTGCGCTGCCGCCCTGGGCATTGCCATGGGAAACGCCAGCGAAGAATTAAAAGCCCTGGCCGGCGCAATCACCGGCAACTGCGGCGAAGGCGGGGTCGGCCAGGCTATTAAACGCTTTGTGCTTGAGGCTGATTAAAACCCGCATCAAGCACAAAGTTTTCCTGTCCTTCCGGATCAAACACAAATATTCACTTAGTTTTCCTGTTCTTCTACAAAATCGCCGTCCAGCTCCACTGCCTTTTCCGCCCTGTACTCCACCACCCCGTCGGGGGTATAGAGTTCCAGCCTGAACCGCAGATGGCCGCTTTCCCCAATCGCCACCTCCGCGGCTTCCCAGCGGTTTCCCTCCAGGGGCATCCACCCCTCATCGCCGTAGACCAGCCAGCGTTCCCGCAGGGGCAGACGGCGCCTGTACTGCCAAGGCTGTACCAGGGCTTCCAGGATGAATACCTGCGCGGGGAACTTGCCGACTAAAGTCGGTGTTGCAAGTTGCGCGGATTCCACAGCATCAGCCTCGACAATTTCCTGCCGAACCAGAATATCCGCAACAACGCTGCCCCGTTCCTGCACCATGATCAGGGGCTGGGACAACCCGGCTGGTGTGCCGGGAAGTTCCACCACAGCCTGAGCGCCGTAACGCCGCATGTAAACCGATACACCGCCGGGATAATAGAAGCGGTTAAGTTCCCCCCGCTCCTCCACAAAACCCCAAGCTGGAGGAGCTTCTGTCTTTTTGGGCAGGAAGAGGTAGACCACGGCGTCCCGCAGTACCCGGAAACGGATACCAGCCCTTTCGTCCAAAAGCTCATCCCCTTCTTCCCAGAGTATGTACTCCGCCCCCAGGGTGTAGGACGGCAGCCTGGTCATGGCCGCAGTATCCCTGTGGCTGGATGATCCAATATCCATATCTTCCCCGCCTCTGATAAGGGGCATGCCGTTATGGGCATGGTACATCACGGCCCGTTCCGCGCCGTTTATCTCTGCATGGTCAATCATAGAAACAGTCGACCTGTTGGGGGCAACCCAAACATCACAAGCCTGCCAGGAACCGCTGTTATCAGCCCGGTCCACCCCCCGGTAGAAAACCCTGTATCCCCCTTCTTCCATAAAAACAACAGGTTCCCTGTAGATTTCCACCGGGCCATTGTTGACCCGGTATTCAATACGGGCTACACCGGACAGGGCATCCCGGGCCTTCAGGGTCAGTTCCCCCATTCCCTGATCGTACAATACCGAAACTTCCATTAGAGGAGGTTCAAAGTCAATTCTAATATCTTTACTGCGAATCTCTTCCCGATTACCCGCTTTATCCAGGGCATACCAGGAGTAATGGTGTACCCCCTGATCCGCAAAGACCACCGGGGCGGTATAGGCGCCTGTGGAATCCCAAATCCAGTCTATACCGGATACACTATCCTGGACTTCCAGAGAGAGGGTTACTGTGCTGTTGTACCAGCCACCTTCCCTTTCAACCGGGCTAAGGGTAAAGGAACTCTCAGGCGCTCCTGAGTCAACTTTAAGTTGTACCTGCACATCTTTTCCCCTTAAGCCCCGGGTATCGACGCCATAGGCACGGATCATGTGTTCCCCGTCTTCCAGAACCAGGGACGCCGGGGCTTCCTCCCAGGAATCACTATTATGCTGCATGGGGATCTCCGCCGCATAGGTTTCAATATCCGTGCTGATAATCTCAAGCAATGGGTTCTGGGTATACCAACCCTGGGAGCCATCGGGCGCAGCAGGGGTGACGCGCAGTTCTGTTACAGGGGCCTGGATATTCGGGTGACCCTTGAAGGCATGGATGACACCATCCGTGTCTGCGGCGTAGATACCCTCGTGGTAGAGGGCAAATGCGCCATAGGCCCTGGCATCCCGCCAGATACTACCGCCGGTATAGCGGTTAAACACACTTAACCCTTCTTTGCCGGCAACAATGGTTTTCTCCTTTCCGTTCCCCGGTACAGCATCATCCTGCCCCGCGGCTCCGGTTTTATCCCTAAGCCCTATTTGCCTCTGCCACTGGAGCGAAAGATCATCCCGTTTATAGGAGCTGAGGCGCCCCCTGTCCAGCAGGGAGACTCCCGCTTCGGTTAGGGATATCAGGGTATCAGGGCTGTGGGCCCCCTGTACGCGCAGTATTTCTCTTAATTCATTGTCAAAGAGGATCAGGGATTCGGCTGTTACCGCAACCCCACCCCGAGAATCCGCCCCTATGGCGAGTATCTCTTCTCCCGCATCCCAGGGCTTGCCGGGACCGTACAGGGGTATCAAGCGGCTCCCCTGTATCTCATACAGGGTTCCGTATACCCACAAAGTTTCTGCTACTGGGATGGTTCTTTTCCTTTCCTCGATCAGGGTTCCCCGTGCTGGGTTTCTGAAAAACAAAGCCGTTGGCGTCAGCTCCATAAGCGTGGCGCCATCGCTACTGATAGCCAGTATCCCTTCCCGGGTCCAGAGCAGATTTCCTGTAAGGGGGTCACGGACTTCCAAGGTTTCCCCTGTCAGAGCGTAGAGCCTGCCCCCGGCGCAGATCAACTGCCTGTAAAGGCCTTCAATTTTCCAGGCCTGGCTTCCATCCCTGATCCTGAGAGCCCCAAGGCCGCCCTGGCCGCGGATAATAATTAGATTTTCCACCCCGAGGATCTGTAATACCGGGGCATTGCCCTGAACGGTCCAAGCCTGATCTCCTGAAGCAGGAAGATCCGATACCACCGACCGGCTCCGACCTCCATCCCGGCCTTCCTGGCCCCAAATTTCCTCCCACACAGTGATGGTGTAGGATCGGCTGTCCTTCCAGCCTTTGCCATCCTGCACCTCAATCTCCACCGGGTACTGACCCCGCTCCAGGGGACGCCCGCTGATAATTCCCCGGAGGCTCAGAGAAAGCCCCGGGGGCAGGCTGCCCCGGATAACCCGGTACTCGGTAATTCCCCGGGCATTACGGCTGATGATTTCGCCGGAATAACTCTGCTCTACATAGCCATCCGGTAATTTAGAAGTAGTAATGATGAGGGAACTCCCGATGCGTACCGTAATTCCCTCAGTCACCTCAAAACCCCGGCTCCTTCCGCGGATGGCTATTTTCCACAGGCCGTTAGCGGCGAAGGGTTCAGCCCGTATCGTCAATCCGACCGAATCTCCGGGACGGATCTCTGATTTTTCCAACACCGCGGCAAATGGCGCATTCTCCTCACATTCTGTGCTAAGTTCCACCATGTCGTCATACCCGCTAATAGTAATATTAATAGTTTTTCCTTCACCCGCAGCCAGTTCAATATCAGAGGCTGATGGGTACATGATAAAACCCCGTTCCCTTACAGTAAAGTTCAGGACATTACTTTCGTTCCCCCCCACAAGGATCCGGAGTTTCCCGCTTGCCCCATCATCGGGGGTGGTGAACACTATTTCTTCTCCGGACCAGGACTTCGCCGGTATAACCTGTTCATTGAGGTACAGGGTTCCCTTTGAACCAAAACCGTACCCGTAGAGATGGACATCCTCACCCCTGTAGGCCGCTCTGGGGACAACACTGGAGAGCCGGGCAGAGGGCAGCTCTTCCCGTACTATGGTGATCAGCTCAAAAAATTTCCCCCTTTGCCCTTCAATATTAATCTTGTAAATTCCCGGAGCGGCATTTTCCCTGGCCTCTACCTTTATGCCCCCGGTGGTCCGTCCTCCGGCAGTGAGGACCGGCAGGGGCAGACTAATATCCAGCTCATCGGGCTTCTCAAGAATACGGAAGGATAGGGGTCCCTCAAACCCATTCAGGGATAGTGCCCCAAAGGCATAGTTTAGCTTTCCCCCTGGAACAGTTTCTGCGCTAAGGGTATAGTTGGTAAGCCGCCAATCCGGCAGCAGCACCGTTACTGTGAACCGGGCCCTATCTCCCCCGGGACCTTCAAGGGTCAATTCACCCTTGCCGTCCTTTGCCCTAAGCGCTTCCATGTCCCTGATCCTGGGCAGGAGTGCCCGTAGAAAACCGGGAGACGGATCCGCTTCAAGGATGGCCAGCTCTTCCCCTTCCCAAAAAACCCTGGAGCCGGGCATAAACCCGTTCCCATAGATGGTAAGAACATTTTCAAGCCCGGGGTCTATCTCAGCAGGCTCCACTGCACTGATATCAGGCTGCGGCCACCTTAGATCTATTACCAAGGTAAAGGGACTGCTCAAGGCGCCATTGGCCTCATTGAAAAGCTCCCAGGGATATTCGTAGAGTCCGGGGGTCATTGTTTCTGCTATACCCATATACCAGGGCATCTCAAAAATCGGACCGTCGATTCTTACGGGACCTGCAAAATGGATGTTCAGGAAGCTATCCTGCTCCGCTCCTGCATAACGGGCTCCGATATAATCAGAGGCATCACCCTGTAACTTGAAATTTTCAACCCTGCCCTGTATCCTGCCCTCCACAAATCCGCCTATTGTACCCCGAGCTTCGATCCGTTTTGAGTATACCGCCGGGCTGTTCCAAACCGGCCTTTCTGATCCGAAAACCATGGTTACCGGATCAGACCAAGGACCGGCCTTGTACTCAGAATCCAGGGTGCAAATCGCGAAGGACAGTTCCTGCCCCGCTTCATAACCCGGGAGATCAAGGCTAGTAATATTACCCACATACAGTATGGATTCCGTATCCTCCCTGACATTCACTATTCTGAGCTTGTACCCACCTGTACGTCCTCCATTGGCATTAGCCCACCGCAGGCTCAGGGTACCTACATTGGTTTCCGCAGCTGTTAAATTTGCCGGGGCGAGCAGGGGCAGATCGCTCCTTTCAACCAGGATTTTTCCCGGAGCATACACCATGGGAGAAACCTCGGTTCCCGTGGTTTCAAACTCTGCGCAGATATAGTATTCCCCATCGCAAAGATCAAACACCGGTACAGTCACATCAAAACTGCCATCCGCCCTGGTCATCCGGGTTCCCAATTCCATAGCCGGCAGCCCTTCTGCTTCCCGGGCAAAGATACGGAAAGAGCGCCCGCTCTGATCCGTTGTTCCCTGTACCCGCAGTTCCGAAACAACCTTCTCCAGCCCGTAGGAAGGCTCCCGGATATTCATCACCGGCAGAGCTTTGCTGCCCAGGACACTTAATTCATAGTACTTCTCTTCCAGCTCCTGCACCCGAAGCTGCCAAATTCCCGCTTCGTTTGAGGGGATAGAAAAAACAATGCCCCCCTCCACAAGCACCGTTTCCATTCCCGGATACCCCTCGCGGTATTCTATCCCCGAAGGGGAACGTACCGTTAATTCAGGCGCCCCATCGGAGTACGTAAGGATCACAATGAGCCGTTGAAGTCCTGAAGGGGGAATTTTATCCATTCTGCCATATTCCGCCTGGAGCATGTTCAGGGGCGCGGCTATATCCTTATTTCCCGGCGGGACAAACACACTGTATATCAGATCATCATCCCCTGGCCGGTCATAGCTGTCCTGCGAAAGGGTATCCGGATTTTCACCGGGGACAAGTGCCGGCCTGAAGCTTTGTGTCCAGCTTGGTTTTTCTATTTGGTAGCTGGAGAGGGCGCCAAAGTCAAAGACCCCGGGACCCACAAATACTCCCACATACCCGACGAGAGGCAGGTCGACACTTCCTTTAAATCCTGATCTTCCGTTGCTAAATCTTCCAAAGTCCGCAGAAATTCTGGCAAGCCACATGTTACCGGTGGGTATTTTTATCAACCAGCTATTAATAATAGCGCCTTTTGCCAGGCCAAACCTGACGTACCCCACTCCGGATAAAATGGTGGTTCCTTGTTTATCAAAGATATAAATGGTAACCCCGCCTTCGGCGTAACTTAAGCTGACATAGAAATCCCCTACGAAACCCTGCCTACCCAGGGTAGCGCTCGTAGTGGCACTAATATTAAGAGCGCCCCGTAGTACCAATGCAGTCCCCTCAAAAGCCCAGATACCGTTGGTAATATCCACCCAGACTGTGGGAGCCATACCAATGATAGTACCTCCATAGTAATCCCCTACATGGAGCCCCATGACCAGCCGCGGCCCCTTGCTGTTAAACATCCCCCGATAAAAACCCGGTACCTCATCCGGGGGACCATAGGCAATGCCGCCCTTTATGCCGCTCAAAAACAACCCGCTATTACCCAGGGGAATACCGCCCATAGCCACGATATAAGAAAACTCCGCCTGCTTAAGCCCTAATGGATAGGTTGATGATTTTGTTGCAAAGGAAATAATAACGCCAATATTCCCTGCCCCGGGTATTAATACTGAACCACCGCCACCCAGGATATATTCACCATCGGTAATAGAGAATTCAACCTGGATATTACTAAAAGATAAAACACCTACATCGAAACTCGGCAGTTTTATTGAACCCCCGCCGACCTGTAAACCATTGGCAGCCGAAAGGCTTACATTTTTCAGGGCAAGCTCTCCCTTAGGGGCAATAAAATCAGGAAGCTTCAGGGTAACCTTAGAAAAACTAATACGACCCTGGGAAAATTCCAAGGCAGGCTTATCCATAATCAGGGTGAATCCGGCAATTACGGTTTGAATCTTCGATATCTCAATATCCCCGAGGAAGCTGCCGTTCTTTGGGTTGAATTTTGCATTCTTCAGAGCCACATACTGACCGCCGAAACTGCCAAAATTCGCAGGGATCTCCAGGCGGCAGCTTTTTAGGGTTACCCAGAACTGGTTTGAGCTGTCCCTTTCAAAGAAAAGTTCTTCAAACTTTACGGTAAATCCTCCAATGTTTATTGCAGCATTTGAAAAGCCGCCCTGTATATCCATCAGGGTACCGTCCCAGCTAAATTTGAGAACCTTGAGAGCAATCCTGATATTGGCTAACCCAGGATAATTTGAGGGAAATTCGGCGCCAGCGCTGAGGCTTAATCCTGAATTGCTTACTCCCAGAGAAGTAACACTGATTTTGATACCTCCAAGGATGGGAAACTCAAGCTTTGTACCGGTACTTAATCCCACATCAAAGGCCTTAAGCCCATCCTTGGTGGATAGCTCAAATTTTCTGATCTCAAGAGAGGCCTTACTAATTGCCTCAGGCAGGCCCGGCCTGGTAATACTGATTTTTCCACCCACGTCTATAAGGAATTCATGCCCTGTACCTTTTTTGAAGAAAAGACGTCCATTGCTTAAATTAACGGCATTGAATATTTTAACATTCAGCCCTTCAACACCGATATTAAGGTCTGCAATTTCCCCGGCAGTATTTATAGTAAATTTCCCTATATTAACAGTGGTTCCCCGGAGCCCTTCAGGAAAATTATCCGGCAGCTTCAGTTTCCCTGCAATGGATACCTCCAGGGGACTCCCTTCTTGTTTTGAAATGGAAAAGGCGCCGTTCATCAGTTCCATAACATCGAAGAGTTTATTCTGCGGCAAAGCCGCCGATGCGGAAGCGCTTTTCAGCCCCGAAACCGTATCAAATTCCATAGCAATAGCGGTTTGCAGCCCCCCTATACCCGCAGGAAATTTACCCTCCTGAAGTATCACCGTTCCTGCAAGGTCAAATTTCATCACCTCTTTTTTGAGGGAAGCTTCAATGGCAATATCCCTCAGCTGAACCGCGCTGAAAGCATTATACACCTTCCCCTTTTCAGAATTGTATTTTGCTGTAAAGGACTGGATAACCCCATCAAAGCCTATTTTAAAATTGTTGATCTTCGCTTCCTGGCCGGCAAAAACATCAGGAAAACTGTTGGGTAGAATCAGGCTGCCCGAGAGGTTCAGAAAACCGGTCTGTTTTACCTCGTTCCAGTCAATACCGATGGTGAGTTTTGAAAACAGGTTCCCCAGAGCATTGGCGGTGGGCAGGGTAACTGATGCCTTCAAACGGGTAATTTCAAGTGAAGCAGTATCGAAAGTAAAAGTATCTATCTTTAAGGATGTTCCGGCCACCCATTCGGGCATATCCTTTCCAAAGCTGATATTGCCTGCTATGCTCATGGCCAGGGACTTCTCCCCTTCTTTAAGCAGGGAGACGCTCCCCTTTTTCAGGCTCAGCCCCTTCATATACGGAATGATAGCCCCCTCAAGCCCATCGAGGCTGATATTCATATTTCCCAGGGAACCATCCCGGCGGATCTCAAAATTTTTCACCTCCGCTGTTTTGCCTGCTATAAAATCCGGCATCCCGGAAGCGGGGAATTGCACTGAGCCGCTAAAAGCGATGGTCCGTTCGGAATTGACGCTCAGCCTGTTCAGGTAAAAATCAATGCCGCAGAACCCTATATTAAGAGGGGCCTTGCCCTCCAGGGTAATATCCGCAAATTCAAATTTTCCTGAGATGGGGTTGAATTTGACATGGTCGATGTATGCGTTATCAACTTTGTATTCCACGGGAAACAGGAGCTTTACCTGCTCTGCGACAATCCAGGGCTGCCCCGCAGCATAGGTAACCGAGACATTCCGGAAGATGAGATCCCAGACCCCTGCAAAGGGAACTTTGTACTCCCCATCCAAGTGTATATCAATGGATTTTATTTTCCCTGCAAGATCTGCCGTAAAATCGTTGATACGAATTTCCCTGCCCGCCAATTCTCCGGCTATATCCTGAGGAAGTCGAATGCTGCCCTCAAGGTTAACCAGCTCATTTTGGATAGAAAAATTACTCAGCTTGAATTCCATATTCCACAGGGTAAAGGGGCTAACCTGGGCATTTTCCAGGGTAAGCTTCCCGGTATTAGAAATCCATACCCCATTGGCACTGATAGTAACACCCTCCATAGATACGGGCAGGGTTATCATGGTCTTTTCCGCCAGAAGGCCATTTTCATCCAGGAAAATATCCTCCATAGAAAACGTAAAACCCTGGGCGGTAAAACCTATCTTGTCAATTTTTTTCTCTATCCGGAATTCGCCATTCTGGCGGAGACCCACTTTTTCAAAATCAAAGGATTTGCCACCCAACAGTTTGGGCAGGGTAATGGCCACCGACGCTTCAATGCCATCTTCGGAAAACCTTGTCTCGGTAATCCTAGCCCCTGAGCCAAATAGCGAAACTGAGATATCCTGTTTACTGATTACCCGGTTAAATAGTTTTCCCTCCAGACTGATAACTATCTCGCCTATATTAAATTCTATCTCCCGGTACAAAACCTTGCCTAATCCAATCCGTATCCGGTCAGGATCAAACCTTATATTTTCACCCCTAATGGACCAGCCGGCGTAGTTGAACAGGGTACCTGTGTCCGGGCCTGCCCCTGTCAGGCTAAGATCCGGACGGAAATAGAATTTCCCTGCGGGGAAGGATATTTGCCGGTCCCCCCACTGGAATGTAAGGGAACCCTCCAGGGCGAGGCCGTCATTTTCTATCCCCGCATTTTTCGTCTCCATGGGGTACCCATTACGGGAGCTAAAGGAGATAGTTCTCCACTCTTTCTCTCCCAAAAAAACAGTACCATCACAGTTAAACTGCGTTTTTCCAAAGAGTATATCAGGCCCGTTAATTTCCATTAACGAAAGAAGGGGATACGCTGCTTCCAGGACATAGCCTTCATTCAGAGCTTTCAGGGAAACCCCATCCACAGAAAGGGACAGGCCTTTGATTATTAAAATATCCCGAACCTCCTGAAGAACACTGCTGGCAAAAAGCCCTTCCGGAGAAATTCGGCTTTCGGGAAATTCCAGCGTCCGGCTCCCCAGTTTTTCAGGCAGATTGATAAAGCCCCGCCCATTAATGCCTCCCCCGTCAAAATACAATTCTTTATACTTAACATTCCATCCGCCGGCATTAAATTGACGGTTTCCCTTCGCAATGCCCTTTGAAAACACACCATTACTGTTTAAACTGAGACCGGTAAAAACAAGGGAACCGGAATCAAGGTTAGGGACAGGCTCCAGGCTTCCCTTTCCAATCCGCAGCAGCCCATCTTCAAACAGGATATTCTCGGCCCTGAGTAGGGCGCCGGCAATACCGAAGGCCCTTTCCCCGGGGTAATTTCCCCGGACAGCCCCGTCACTTTCAAGTTTTGCCCCGGTGAAATTCAGGAACCTTTCCCCGGTCTGATCGCTAATATCCGGGCTCAGGGGAACTGCAATGGTTCCAAATAAGCCCGGATCCATAAGCGCTGCAGAGCTGACCTTTAGCAATGAACCGTATCCGGGATCTCCTGAAAACTCGCCGGTAATGATCCCGTCACTGTATACCCCGTTCGGTTCACCTTCTTTCAAGCCGAGACCGTTAATGCCCAGCCTGTTACCCCAAATATCAATGGTTCCTTCCGCAACATATATGCCCTTTGCGCTAAGCCGCGTTTGATGGCCTGTTACGGCAAAGCCGTGGACAAGGGCAGAAAACCCGCTTATCCCCGGGCCGGACTCCCAGTTAATACCTAAGTTGGTGAGCTGCGTATCTCCTGTTTTAAAAACCCCGTATAGGCCGGAGCTTAAGGTTCCTGAAACCATGAGGCGGCCCCGGGTATCAAAATATATGCTTGTCCCTTCAAATACTGCGCCGCCTTCAGGTATTGTAACCGTCACCAGAGCGCGGGAATCTTCGCCGGAAGTACCGGCGGCAAAATCAGGCCCGCACTTCACAAGGCCGGTCAGGGAGTCGATAATAAAATTGCGGATCTCCAGTTCCCTGGGCTCATAGCCCTGGGGAAGGGACAGGACAGCTTCGTAGATTTCCAGGGAACTCCCGCGCAGTCCCCCCTTCCGCACCCCATATACCGTATCCGCCATGGTAAGGTTCAGGGGTTTATCCGCGGAAATATCCAGTTCCGCACCAAGGTTCATGCTTGCCGGGTCCATACGGCTCTGGCGGAGCCTGAGGGTTTCCCCTTCAACGGCAGGCTCAAGGGAGATACCCAGGCGGTCAAACAGATCCCTGTCGAAGGACAGATCTTCCCCGGTAAACCATTCTCTGCCGTTTCCCAGGCCAAGTTCTTCAACATCCGTCAGGGTAAACCCAGACCCACTGCCGGTATAGCTTTCGATACTCCCTTTATTTCCAATAGAAACTCTGTTACTGCTTACAATGCTCATAGGCGGGTTCCCCACAGATGCGGTTCCCAGGGCTGCGGTACGGTCCTTTCTCCGGCCATCCTCAATCACCGGCCGGGTGTAGGCCGAATCCCCAACAGTGAGCCCCCGGGTGCGGTCAAAGCCGATCACACTCCCCTCCAAGGTAAATCCCCCTGAGCGGAGTTCGTATCTGCCGCTTCCGCTGCGCCCGCCCCTAAAAACGCCCTCCCCTTCATCGGTTTCTTCAAAAATCAGGAAATCCAGAGGCTTCCTGATTTCACTGCCATCAAAAACAGTAATACTACTCATGTCAATTCCATCAGGAACATGTAATACTATATCAGCATAAGAAGTACTTTCCTGGCCAATAATTCTCATACCGGTCAAGCGGTATCCGTTAATCATTTCCTGGTAGGGTATTGAATAGGTTTCAGGGACAGGAACATTCCCGGTGGCGCATGCGCCCCATTGCTCAGTGAAATTTCCTGCCCTGTCATAAGCTCGAAGAACCACCGTAAATACCTGGTTATCATCCAGAGGTGAAATGATATATTCCTCTGTATCCGGCCCCAGGGTATAGCTCCTGGTAATACCATTATTGGTAACCAAAAGTGTCACATGATCGACCCCTGAGTCCCGGTCATCAAGCTTCCCCCAGAAAACCAGTTTACCCTTGCCGGTGATATTCTCAGCATCCGCAAAGGCAAGCTTAGTGTTTTTGAATTCCGGCGGAATAAAATCAACCTTAAATGAATTTGTCCCAAATTTCCGGTTCCCCGCATAGTCAATGGCCCAGACCCCAACATGCACAGTACCGGCCCCCGAATCACCCAGTAGATCCCGAAGGTTCGCCGTAATTACTGTATCCGGTGTATGATCCCAGAGCAAAGGATCTT
Organism: Treponema primitia ZAS-2; assembly: GCF_000214375.1. Taxonomy (NCBI): domain Bacteria; kingdom Pseudomonadati; phylum Spirochaetota; class Spirochaetia; order Treponematales; family Treponemataceae; genus Treponema; species Treponema primitia. The sequence goes on from NC_015578.1 coordinate 2,893,666, forward strand.
CCGCCCGAAGTTCTGCTTCCCCGCCTGTACTGGAAATTTCGCTGCTGGCATCACTGAGGCGGTAGCGGTACTCTGCAACCCCGGTCATATCCCGGGGTTTGTTCCACCGGATCAGGGTATCCCCCTGGTTATACCAGAAGGAACTTTCCGCCTGGGGTATTGCCTGTATACGAAGGTCCCCGGGGGCTTCGGTATCCACACGGAACCTGTAAAGCCCCTCAGAGCCGGCATTGTAATTTCCGCCGATACAGGATACTGCCAGACGGTAGAATTCATACTCATCATTATCCTCAAGCTCCAGAGAAAGCCGGCCTTTTCCCTCCTGATCAGTATTACTCACCAGCCCTTCCAGTATGGTTACCCCAGGCCCTTCTTGTCCCTCACGGATGATTAGCTTTTCCAGCCGGTACCTGTAGGCCCTGGCACCTGACTTTATTCCAAAGGCAGGGGAGAAGGTGAATTCCCCACGGGATAAAAAGCTTGCCTGTTCCACAATCCGGGCTTCAGCATGGGTGCTGCTGCGTATCACCGGAGCTCCGGGACTGCTCTGATCCTGTAACAGAATAAAAGCAAGGGTATTACTAAAGTTACCTGCCCCGTCCTCCGCCCGCACATAGACGTAGTTAATTCCATCCCTAAGGTTCTTTAGGGCAAATTTATTTCCCTCCGACTGGTTCATTGGACTAAATACCGGCTGAACATCGCTTTTCTGGGTTGTCCCCCAACTATAATATTTTATTATTCCTTGATGCTCCTCTGCACCTTGCATATACTTGTCTATACCTGCTATGGTTACCAGGACGCCTCCCCCGGCGGTATAGTCATCCTTTCCAAGGATACGATCAGGATTATTCCCATCCCGAAATTCTCCGGCCCTAAGCTCCGGCGGGGTTCTGTCTATGATAAATTGATATTCTATCCCTTCACCACTGTTTCCAACTTCGTCGGTTCCCCCTGCCCTGATAGTATGTTTACCCTCAGCCAGGGAAGCCAGGGCAATTTCCATTGATTTCCAACGGGACTTTTCTAATTCCGTTTTGGCTCCGTCCAGGCGGTACCAAAGGTGTGTAATTTCCAAAAGATTATCAGCAGAACTTATAGTCACCGGCAGTTTTTCTTTCGTGCCATAGGGGGGTAGGGACAGAGAAACCTGGGGAGGGGTTAAATCTATATAGAACACCACTGCTTGTTTTGCACTATTGCCCGCCTTATCCTTTAGGGTAAATTCCTTTTCCCATTTTCCCTCACCGAGACTTTGCGCCTCTATGGTATATCCCCCGGGGCCGGATACTCCCGGAACAACAGAGTACCATCCGGCTTCATCAACTCCGCTGGAATCATCAAAGGCAGCGATAGTAATTTTACCCTGGGACGATTTATATGCCTCCTGAAGTATCCTTGGAGGAGTACGGTCCAGCTTGAAATAGAATGTCCGCTCCGCAATATTATTCGCATTGTCCGATGCTGTAAGAAGTACCTGGTAAGTTCCATCAGGCGCATCGTTTCTGAATGTTATCCGGGAGCCGTCATGGGTAAAGCCGCTAAAGGCCGATGAAAAACCGCTTTGGAGCAGAGTTTTTAATTCCACGGATTTACTTTTTACCCCCGTTCCCGGGTCAATAATGGTATAATCAAAATAATTCCGGTTAGTCCAAACAGCTTTCTCAGGAGTATCAGCGAGCAGTGATCCAGGAGATATAACCGGGGGAACATCGTCAACAGTAATGGTAATAGACTGTTCCTGGATATTTCCAACCATGTCCTCAGCATAAACCTTAATAGTATGGTTTCCCCCGGCAAGGGACTTGACTGAAATCAAGCTATTAAAGACAGCCCCCATACGGGTTCCATTTAATTTTGTTTTATTTCCAGCATCCAAAAAATAGGCCAGGGAAGCAAAATCAAAACCGCTTCCCCAATCGCTGATACCCGTAAGTTTCAGCGGGATTTTCCAGTTCCCGTCTTCTCTGCACACGATTCCGTCCAGGGAAGCAGTAAATACAGGCGGGGTAGTATCAATATTAACCCTGCCGGAAAGATTGGCTTCATTGCCGGCCTTGTCCTTTGCCCGGAATATGGCGGTATGCGCCCCATCCTCGGTAATGGTTATCTTCCCCTGAAAACTACTAATACCAACCCAGGAGCCATTATCCAGGGAATAGTCCAGGCTCGCCATACCCGAGAGCCCATCGCTTGCCTTGATTTCAAGGACCTCTTGTTTTTCTGCAGTCCAGGTGCCCCCCCTGTCACCTTTTAATTCCATTTCCGGCACTTTTTTATCCACACCGCAGATTATGGAAGCAGTACCTGTGTTCCCGGCTTTGTCTTTCACCCTAAAACGGACATCCATTTCTTCTTCATTTGTGATAGTGACACTGTTATTTGCCGCTGATGCCGAGGCCCATGACACACCGCCATTGGTAGAATATTGCCAAGACTGCCGGTCTAAACCGGAAAGGACATCGCTTCCAAGGGCGTCTAATCTGACAGAAGAACCATTTGTCCAGCCGTTTGCAGGATTTGCCATTATGCTTACTGTCGGATTAGTGCGGTCAATTATAATGGCGCCGCTTTTTGTTCCTTCATTTCCTATATTATCTTTAACTTTAAAAGTAAGCGGATAGTTCCCTTCGGTCTTCAGAGTCACGCTTCCCCCGTTGTATTCCCCGCCATTGAGGGTATATTTCCATGTTGCTGTATTAACACCTGAACCACTATCGGAGGCGCTTCCGGTTATGGTTATTTCATTCTGGTTGGTATAATACGTACCGGATATAGCCTTACCGCCTGAGTTTATTTCGACAGATGGGCTGGTGTTATCGGCGGAATACAAAACTGAATGGTAATATGAATCTTGAATTATCGGCACGCTATAAACCGGCCTTGACTGTGTATGGGGTACAACATAGTGATCAATATAAAAATCTATCGATATATTTTGTTTTCCGATAGAACTTTTTACGTCGAATGAATCACTAATATTATTAATACCGCTCATATTACTATTAGTATCACAATCATAAAAAATAAGTGTTGTAATATAACTAGAATCAGTACTACTAATTGCTGTAACATTGATATCAAACTGAATACCATTCCCCTTGAAATAATTTTTATTGTTTTTTGTAAAATAACTAGTGGCATTTTTCAAGGTAATGGTAATAGTATAATCATTGTCTATTTTCTTGGTATATACATAATCTGCTGCCATCAGCAAAGGGTGAATGGTAAGAAAAAGCAGGCAGCTCAGAATGGAATATTTAATGCGTTTAGTCATACACTATTCCTCCATGCGGTAAAGACGGACTCTATTCTTTGCCCAGGTTGCCAGATATATAACGCCGTTAAGCCTGATACTCCAGGCATGACTTTGTTTTTCCAAAAACTGATTTTCCCCCGATTCGGTTTGAAAGAAGGCTAGCGCCTCAGGAGAAACGGCGGCTATAACTTTAGCTTCGGTATAGAAGGGGTTAAGTGCGGGAATTTCAGTGGGATGCCAATCAGACCCGGGCAAGGCGGCTGAAATAGCCGGTTCCTGTAAAACTATCCAGGCGCCTGCTGCGCTTTCAAAACGGCAATGAACCAGAATAGCAGAAACGCTGTTTTTTTGACCTGCTGAACCAGAAATAACGCTGAGGACATACAATTCCGGTGACTCATTCCCGCCCGTATAAAGTATCCTGACCGGTTTCCCCGGGATTTGCAGGCGGTTATCCTTTATAAGGACTCCATCCGAACTGATAAGGGCGTTACGCCAAGCCTCCTCACGACAGTACAGCAGAGAAATCCGGTTATCATCGGTAATGAAAATATCCAGCAGTTCTCCTGGGGGCAGGGAATACAACAGTTTTAATACGGGCACACCGGAACTTTCGCGGGTCACCGCATAAAGCAATTCCTCACCATTGGCCTGGCCTATCAATAATCCCATGGAAGCTCCGGTCCCAAAGACAGATCTATATTGCAGGACCTTCACCGGTGCTGTGAAATGCAGATATTTTGTAAAGGCGCCATCCTTGCCCTGGTACAGCACAATATCCCTGTCCCGGCAGAGGGTAAAAACCGATATTCCGGTGGGGAAAATCCGGCAATCCAGCCGGGAAGTGGCGGAGGAACCTCCTGTTTTTTCCCGAATCAGGCGCCCCTGGGTTCCCACAGAAAAAAGGGTTATTTCCCACTGATCATCATAAAAGTTGCGGTACCAGCCATAGTTTATCCCACCCATACCATAAAAAAAATCAAAGGCATCTACCTGTTCAGAAGGGGAAGAAATTTCCTCTCTGGTCCAAGGACGATCCTCCCTACCGGGCCCGGTAAGTAAATAGAGGCGTCCCCCGGCAAGTATGCTGACAAGAACTTCACCCTCAGGAGAACAGCCCAGGGAGTAGTCGAATATGGAAGCAGCGCCGAATCTCTCTTCGGCAAAGTAGCAGGAATATTCCCCCCGGTGGGTAACACCAAAAATATACAGCCCATCATTTCCGTCCTTTTTTCCGATAAAGGCGGTATACTGCTCCGGCTCACCGGTCATAAGCTTGAGGTTCCTGACGCTGATCCCCGGGCTTTCAAACCCTTCCGGGTCATATAAGCGGGGCTCTTCATCCCTACCCATCTTCAGGACCCGGAATTCCCGATCCGCAATATAGGGTATATACACGCCTCCGTCCAAATCGTGGACCACCTGCATTTCCGTAACCCTACGTTCCTCCGGCCAGAACCCAACCGGCAAGGCCGCTGGCAGCGCAGCCGTAAAACCATTTTCTTGCCCGTACAGGGTAAGCCCCGCCAGAAAAACAAGAATACCTGTGATAAAGCCCTTCATGTCCGCCTCCCAAGTGCGATGTGCTATTTTGGGGAGAAAAAACATTTCCCCTTTCACACACCCTTAGCGGACCCTTATTTAATTTGCTTTAACCGGAAGGAAAAATATTTTTAAAAAAACGGCGCCATGGCGTTACCCTATAGAATGCTTTAGTTCAGGCACAAAACCTGCTCAGAAAAAACACCCCCACTGTTCCGGCGGTCATGAATGGGGCGAAGGGCAAGGGGCGGCGGAACTGATCCTTCTTGAAAAGCCTCAGGAAGAGGAAGCCCAGTATCCCTGCGAGGCTTGCGCCGAGGAAGGCAAGACTGACCCAGGGGCCGCAGCATAAACCCATGAGGGCGGCGAATTTGACATCCCCCAGGCCGAGCCCTCCGGCTATTTTTCGGATAAAAAGGAAAAAAAGAACGCTCAGCACTGCTGCCCCTATTCCACCGGGCAGGGAGCGGGGGCTTACCAGCGCCTGAACCAGCAATGCCGCCCCAAGGCCGGGAAAGATGAGCCGATCCGGGATGCGGAAACTCCGTATATCGATCCAGGAGGCAGGCAGGGCGAAGAATAAAAATGTCAGAAATACCGGCAAGGCCATCATTGTCCCTCGCTTAATAATACTCCCCTTCCACAAAAAAACAACTAAAATATTTTTAAATATTTTTACATTCCGTTAAAGCATTTTTTCACTTTTCACCCCTAAAGGGGGTATTCCGGCAGCCATGTACTGCGGGACAGCTTCAGAAACACTTTTCTTAATGGATGTGTTCCGGGGCAAAAAAATTTTGAAGAAAACAGGTAGTAATATGAAGCAAAGGATCTTCTTTCTAATCCTGACGGCCCTGTCCCTGAGCCAGGGCCTCCATGCCCAGCGGATGAGGAGTATGGATTTCCGGAATCAGCGTATAAGCGATATCCTCATGGCCCTGGCAGAAATTTCAGGGACCTCCATCATAGCCGATGAAACCGTGGAAGGATCGGCTTCCTTCCACTTTACTGATTCGGATTTTGAAGAGTCCCTGAAATCGTTTCTTTCCTCTTATAATCTTTTCTATAAAAAGGATGGAAACATCATTCGTGTTTCCCGGGTAGACGCATCCCTGAACAGTGTGACAGGCCTTGTCACCATGAGGGCCCGGGAGCTGGAGCTGGAAAGCCTTGTCCAGACCCTGGCCCGGATATGGAACACCACCATACTCTACGATCTTCTGCCCAACACTACCCTTACGGTGGACATGGAGGGGCTTCGCCCGGAGCAGGCCCTGGATATTTTTCTCCGCAAACTTCCTGAGTTTGCCCTGGAGAAAGGGGATTCCTATTACTATATACGCCGCAGCAGCCAGGGCACACCCCGTCTTTCCGCATCGGGAAGAGAAATCAGCCGCTCAGGGGATCAGTACGCCATAGCCCTGGAAAACGCCCGGTTTCTGGAACTGCTCCCGGAGCTTTTCAAAAAGGCAGATCTGGAATACGCCATTATGACCAAAACAGATACCATGCTGGAAAATCTTTACTATACCGGAAAGGACTTCGACACCCTGCTGGGGATTATCTTGGAACAGGGAAACGCTGATTATGTGGTCCGGGACAATATCTACTATGTCATTGAATTACAGCGCAGGGATATTATCAAAAAATTCAGAGAGACAAAACTTGTCACACTAAACTACTTATCGGCCCAGGAAATTCCCGCCCTCCTTCCTTCTGAATTGGGGGCAGGAAACAGTATTAAAATTGATAAAGGCTCCAACACAGTTATAGTTACAGGTACCGGAGCGGAGATAAACCCTATTGTTTCCTTTATTGAACAGATAGACCGGCCCGGGGAAAACTGGCCGGTAAGCCTGAAGTACCTTAAAACCGAAGAATTACTCAAGACCCTGCCCCCATCGATAGGAAAGGAAGAAATTCTTGCCTCAGGTTTTCCCAACCTGGTATTTTTTACCGGCCCCAGGGAAAAGCGGGAAATTTTTCTGAAGGAACTGGCCCTTATCGACCGGCCCAGGCCGCAGATCCGCTATGAACTTTTGGTGATAGAATATTTGAAAAACAGCGAAATCCGCAGCAGCGGCGGAATTTCTGCAAACAACCCATCAAAATCCGATGATCTTTCATTCCTGGGAAGTCTGTCCAATGTAATGAACCTGAGTTTTGATGTGGTTGCCCAGTTCGGTTACCAGTTTGCAGCAAACCTGAGCCTCCAGTTGGGGGAAAATACCGCCGAGGTCTATGCCAACACCACCCTGAACGGTCTTTCGGGGCAGGAAATTAAATTTCAGAATACCGATACCTACCGTTACCAGGAATTTGAAGTGGACGCCGATACGGGAAATGTTTCCCGCACCGGTGTAACCAGGGAGATTAGCTCGGGGCTCATCGTATCCCTGAACGGGTGGGTATCCGGCGACGACATGATTACTGTTTCAGTCAACGCTACTGTGTCAAAACAGAACAACAATTCCCCCGGGGACACCACTGCCCTGCCAACAACCTCCGAGCGGGTGGTGAATACCCAGGTCCGTACCCCATCGGGAAAGCCCCTGGTACTCAGCGGCCTCATGAAGGAAGGTACAAACAAAATCGTGAAAAAGGTTCCGGTTTTAGGAAGCATTCCCCTTTTGGGAAGGCTTTTCCGGGATCAGTCGGATACCCGGGAAAAGACGGAGATAGTCATTTACATAGTCCCCTATCTTTCCCGGGATAGTGATAGTGAAGGCCAGGATAGCTCCCTGAGGCTTGAACGTTACTACCACAGTTTTATTGAGGGAAATATAAAATGACAAAATTCACAAGCCTTGAAAATTACGAACCTATTCCGGAAGGGGGATCCCAATACCCCATAGAATTCATCGAAGCCCGGGGATTTATCAAACTCCGGGAGGATGAAAAGCTGGTAGAAATCGGCTTTACGGAAAAAGCCGAAGAACTCATAAAGGGCATACTCCGTAACTATCATAAAAAGAGTGTGGTTTTTATCCCCATAGATCCGGCAGAACTGTCCGCCTACCTGGGAAATAAGCTGGGTGAGATTCAGGCGCCGGAAAACCGGGAAGAGCCGGAGGATGATTCAGTATTGCTGGACAAACTGGCAAACGATGCGCCGATTATCAACCTGGTAAATTCCATCTGTATCGAGGGCATACGTTCCGGTGCATCGGACATCCATCTGGAATCCACAGGTCCCCGGCCCGGCGTTCCCGGGGGGCTGCGTGTACGTTACCGCCTGGACGGTATTTTGCGGACCGTAAAAACCATTGAAGGCAGCCGCTTTCCGGCAATTTCTTCCCGGATAAAGGTTATGGCTAACCTCAACATCCTTGAACGGCGCCAGCCCCAGGATGGCAGGATCACCGTAAAGCTTGGAAACGAACAGGTGGATCTCCGGGTATCCATAGTGCCTGTGGCCGGGGGCGAGTCAATAGTTCTGCGCATACTGGGCAAAAAGGCTTCAGTTTCACTCACGGAACTGGGTTTTCATGATGAACAAGTTCAGGCCCTGAAACGGCTGCTCAGGATGCCCCACGGGCTGATCCTCATCACCGGCCCCACAGGAAGCGGGAAGACCACTACCCTGAACGCCATGCTCAGGGAAATTGTGTCAGATTCGTTAAAAATAGTCGCCATTGAGGACCCGGTAGAATTTCTGATGGACGGGGTCAACCAGATCCAGATCAATGAACAGATAGGCCTGGGTTTCGACATACTCCTCAGGAGGGTACTGAGGCAGGACCCCAATGTGATCATGATCGGAGAAATCCGGGATTCCGCCACCGCGGAGATCGCCCTCCGCTCAGCCCTGACCGGGCACCTGGTACTGTCAACCCTGCACACCAACGATGCTGTTTCGGTGATACCCCGGCTTATCAACATGGGCATTGAACCCTACCTGATCGCCTCGGTGCTCCGGGGAGCGGCGGCCCAGCGCCTGGTACGCCGGATTTGCCCCAATTGCAAGGAGGCCTATACCCCTGGACCGGAGGAACAGCGCTTCCTGGCTGCCGCGAACATTTCTGCGGACACCCTCTACCATGGGCAGGGTTGTTCCGTCTGCGGTTTTACAGGGTTTTCAGGGAGGACCATAGCAGCAGAACTGTTCACTAGCAGCAGCGGCCTTGAAGACCTGATCCTGGGACGGGCCAATGGGGCGGCCCTCACGGGGTATCTACAAAAACAGGGTATGAAAACCCTGCTTGAGGACGGGTTGGGGAAAGCCCTAGGGGGCATTACCACCCTCGCCGAAGTAGAACGGGAGATCATCCTGGCCAGCGGAGGCGCCTGATGTCAAAGAACAGGGAAAGGGCCGTACTGGAATTTACCGAGATGATGGAAATACTGCTGAATTCAGGGCTGTCCATAAAAGATGCCCTGGAGGTATTAACCGTAACAGGCCAGGAAGCATCCCGGGGAAACCGGGGCGCGTCATTGGGGAAACAGCTTCTGGAATACATACACAAGGGCGCCTCCTTTGCCCAGGCAGTGAATCAGCTTGAGGAATACTTCCCCCCAATCTACCGGGGCATGATCCGTGTGGGAAATGCAGCAGGCTCCGTGGAGCGGATATTTCCCCGGCTCAGGGTCTACCTTTCGGACCAGAAGAAACTACGGGAAAAGGTTTCCGCCGCCCTGGTCTATCCGGTGCTGGTTTTGGCGGTCGCCTTCCTGGGAACCCTGGGCCTGATTTTTTTCGTAATGCCCAAGATGGAACAGATCTTCGCCGGTTTCGGCGGTGACGCCGGAAACACGGTACGGGGCAATATCCGTATTATAGAAACGGGCCTTATCATTCCGTCGTTTTTATTAACACTGATACTGTGCATTCTAATTGTAATAAGGAAAAATAAAGGCGGGTCTTCTGAAATCAACAAGCTTATTGACCTGCACCTGCTATCCATGCCTTTGATAGGCCCCTATATCAGTTCTTGGGAAACCTTCAATTTTAGTTTTGCCATGGAAGTGCTTACAGGTGGGGGCATAGCCGTGGAGAATGCACTGGGAGAAGCGGCGAATCTGGTTTCCAACAGCGCCTACCGTTTATCACTACTCAAGGTCAGGGAGCGGGTATTGAACGGCGGCAGCCTTGCCGCAGCGTTTCTGAAAGAAACGGCCCTTCCTTCAAACCTGGGACACTGGGTAGCCGTGGGGGAAAAAGCAGGAAAAACGGATCTGGTATTTTCCAGGATCCGGTCATGGTTTCAGGAGGAACTTGAACAGAGAACTTCAAAATTTCTTCTCCTTCTGGAACCTGTACTGATTATAATTATCGGCCTGGTGATACTCGGCCTGGTGGTGGGAATAATACTGCCTTTATTTTCAATTTATGGAACAATTTTATAAACAGGAGTTTATGTATGTTAGTAATAATATTACTGCACATAATAAAAAACCGCAAGAACAGGAAAATCAGGGAAGACAAACAGGGTGGATGGACTTTCATAGAAACCTTGATTGTCATAGGTATCATCCTGGTTTTGACATCCTCTGTAGGCTTCATGGCGGTAAAGTACCTGGACCGGGCCAAGGTTGTTACCGCCCGCAGCCAGATAGAAACTCTGGCACTATCGGTGGACGCCTACTTTTTCGACTGCGGCCAGTACCCCCAGGACACACAGGGGCTTTCCGCACTCTGGGAAAAGCCCAAAACAGGAACCGTCCCCGTTTTCTGGAATGGCCCCTACATTAACAAACCCCTGCCAAAGGATCCCTGGGGTAACGACTATGAGTACCTCATCCCGGGATACAAGGGTATGCCCTACGGCATTCGTTCTCTGGGCGGAGACGGCTGCGAAGGAGGAACCGGTAATGAAGCAGACTTATGCTCCTGGGAATGAGAGGGGTTTTGCCCTTTTGGAAGCCCTTTTCTGCCTGTACATAACGGCCTTATTGATTGTGTTTATTTCAGGGAGCGTATCCCTAATTTTTAGAAACTCATCAAAGACTTTTACTGATGGGGTTAATATTATTAAGGATAGGAATATCAGTACCCAAGCAAGCCGGAACCCAGAAAGGATGATGCGCCATGGGGACTAGGGATGAAGGGGGATTTACCCTCCTGGAAACTTTGGCTGCCATGGGGATACTCAGCATACTGGTGTGCCTTATCGCCCTTTCCCTTTCATCTTCCCTTGCCACACTGGGAAGATCAAGGAACCGGCTCATCTTCGCCGTCAAACTTCTGAAGGCCGATGCCTTAATACGCAGCAGGGTTAATGGGATAGCCATCCCCTACTGGGAAACACCTTCCCTGGAAGATGGTGGTTCCTCCCTGGCCATACCCTGGTACAAGGGGGAAAAAGAAAGTTTTTTGAGGATAAAAGCCGAGGAGGGGCGGCTCATCTTGGAAACCGATGATGGCAAAAAAACTGAAACCTTAACCCTGCTCAATGACATTGAAAGTGTGGAACTTTCTCTACTCAGGAACGATTATGATATGCCCTGGGGCATCGCTGTGACCTATATCTATAAACAGCAGAACTACCACACCTGGGCCGCTTTTTCATCAATTCCCCTGGGGAGGGACGCCCCATGAAAGCATGTACTATGTTTTTCTGTACCCTGTTCCTCATTTCAGCCATTACCCTTGGGGCTTGCGGCTTTATTGCTTCGCTTATAAAAATTGAAGGGCAGGCAAGGCAGGAGAACAAACAGGCAACGGAAACTATGGCAATCCTTGACTCCCTGATGGATGCCCTTCAATCGGATACGAGCCCTGAGGAAAACGGCCCGGATGATCCGATATGGTCATGGGATGGGAAAACCATAGGAAACTATACAGTTTCTATCCGCACACTTTCGGATAGGTTAAACCCCAATTTTGTAAGGAAAAATATTTTTGACAAAACACGGCTTTCCGTACTATTTAGACCCGGGAAGACCCCAGATGAACTACAGCAGTACAGGGAAGATCACGGATTTAGCCTTAAAAAAGGAGGATATAAGGATTTTTTTGAAGATAATTTCTATGAACAGTATTTTTCCCCCTATGGATGGGCAAACATCAACCTTACCGATGAATTCGCCGCCCGGCAGTTGGGAACTTTACTAACAGGTTCAGCCATAAAAGGCGAAGCTCTGAGGGGGAAGATAGAGACCCTTCTTATCAGCCAAAGCATCATGAGCAGGGAGGGGCTCAGGACCTTTTTGGGTTCCTCCTGGGAAGAACTTTATCCCTTTGTTAATGCCGAACCTTTGATGAACATCAATTTTATTGAACCCCTGCTGCTCAGGGAAATCCTGTCTTACCCGGATTACCGTATAGCCCATTATGAAACACGCTGTGAAGAAATACTGTACCGTCGTTCCCGGGAAACTCTGGGCCAGGAGGATGTTTCTGTAATCCTTGGAATAGGGAAAACCCATGCATTGTTTTACTACCTTGGCTGCATAAGCTGGTTCTGGGAATTCCGTATATACGGTAACCCTTCTGCGGGAAACAACCATTCCAGAACAGTGATACTATGCAGGATTCCACCATCAACCGATGACAAGGTTGACTATAAAATTATTGAAGAGAGGTTAGAATATGCCCCCATTGCCAATTTTTAATGAAACTGCCTTCCTGGTATCCCCCTTGGATATCATGGTGTTTCTGCTAAAGCTCAAGTCTCGCAACAAAGACATTGCGGAGATAGAAATACGTACTCAACTAAAAACCCTCTACCCCGGCAACCCTGAAGAAATGGTTTTTGATTATCGTATTTATGGCCCAAAACGTCATAAACAGAAATACTGCACAGCAGCGGTCTTTGTAAGTACCCGTACCCTTTATGAGTCCTACAAAAAAATCAACCGGCCCCTTATCCCGGGGATAATCCTTATGTCCACAGGAACAGAAGATATCAGGAGTTATAAAAAAATTGTAATCCTCATCACCCCCAGGTGGATAGAAGCAGGGCAGTTTGAACAAGGGAAACTGTTCCGCTACGCCTCCTATCCCAAGGCTGAGGCAGGGAACAGCCCTGAAAGCACCAGAGAGGACTGTATTAAAAGTATTGAAAATATGCCCACATCACCAATAAGCCCCTTCTTTACCGAAACCGATGACAAGGAAATACCGATATTTCTCATAAACGCCGGAGTGGAAGACAGTGAATATAAAAAAACAGTAAAGGTTCTGGAAACTTTATGCAAAAGCGTAATCCCCATGGATATCGGCACTATTAATCCCCGCCGGGCGTGTAGGCTTCATGGAATATTTCATGAAGCCTACACGCCTTCCCCGGTGCGTAAGAAAAATATCATCTATATCCTTGTTCTATTGAACCTCCTGTCCCTTATCGGATCTTTTCGGATTATCATTGCCGGAACAAACCAAGAAATGTCGCTCTTACAGGAATACTGCCGTGAACAGGAACTACTTTCAAAAAAAGCAGCGTCCCTGGAAAGAGAAATAGGGGAACTGAACTCCCGGCAGTCCGGAGGAAAGATAACCATATATGAGGCTATCGGGGGATTACAGTCCTGCCTTCCAAAAGGTTGGGTAAAATCCCTGGTTATTCAGGAAGGAAAGATCAGCCTTGAAGCTGAGGGGGATGATTCCCTGAATGTTCTGGGGCGGCTGCAATCCTCCGGCCTTTTCTCCAACCTAACCCTGCACCAGGCTTCCCCCTCCGGAATAGCCGGGGAAGTTTTCAGTATCTCAGGAAACTTGGGAGGCATAAACAATGGAAAAAACTAAACGATTTCGTGGGACATCTTTGTTAGCAATTCTCTTCACAAGCATACTTATAACAGCATTCGCCTACAGCATTTGGGAACTCCGTTCCGCCCGGAATACCCTGGAACAATACCGGGACAGGGCTTATGGGGTAAAACCGGTATCCCGGGACTCACTTACGGTACTGGAAAACCAAGCCGAAAACCTACGAAAACTGGAAATTATCCGGATGGATAAGGGAGGATCAGGGAAAAAGAACATATTTTCATCAGTAAAACTATCTATGGAGGAAAAAACAAACCTTATCCGTGACATGCTCCGTACCAGATCTGTCGGAATAGAACGGTTTAGGATTAACAACAGGGATGGGGGATCGGAATTTACCCTCCATTGCCCGCCAATTCCCTTCTTTGGTTTTCTCGCCGAGCTGGAGGAAAAAACAGCCCTTGAACCGGATTACATCAGCATCAAACCGGCTTCCGGTTTTTCAACAATCAATGTTACTGTGAGGTTTAACCATGTACCGTAAATTACTTTTTATTGAAATTGTCCTTGCATTGGGCATTCCGGCTTTACCCCTGGGTGCAATACTAAGCTTAACCACCGGGACCAGGAACAAAATCCAGCCTCCGAATGTGCCGCCCGGGGAAAACCCGATGCTGAGTGTCGGGGCTGCGGGTTCCGGCACTGAGGAGCAAACTGTCCCACCTGTATTTCCAGCACCGGTTTCAATCAAAGAGCTTCCTACGGGAAAGGCCTCCCCGGAGCAGCTGGCCCTCGCCTTCCGGCCCCCGGCGCCGAATACTGTCGTTGCGGTCCCGGCAACTGGGAAACGGGCTGGAGAAGGAAACGCGGCGTCCCCTGCAGCGTCCCCTGAAAAATACCGGAGAGACGATAAATTCAAACACCTGGGTTCCATCAGGGATGGGGGCGACCGGGAATGGCTGTACTTTAAAGACAATGAATCAGGCAGAATCATTGCGGTCAGCCCGGATGGCGCTTCCCGGAATGGCATAGAGTTAGTATCTGCGGATACAGAATCCTATGTGATTACTAAAGACAATATTGAATACCTTATAAGGAGGAATTAAGTATGAGTAAACACTTAATCTGCGTGTATCTTGTCATCGCTATTTTTGTTTCCTGCACATCAGAGCCTACACCCAAAAAAACCGATCTGAGCCTCTACGGGATGATCTATGACCGGGACAACAGGCCGGTTAACGATGCCAGGATCTATATTGACGATACCTACCGTGCCATCAGCGATATACACGGCCGTTTCAGTATCCCGAAACTGAAGACCGGCAGGGAATATCAGATCCGGGCTGCTAAGGCAAACCACGAAGAAGTATGGCTGGATGTGAATTACCTGGACCCCCAGGATGTGCTGTATATCAACATGTACAGCGCAGAGCAGCTTTTAAGCGGGGCTGAACAGGCCCTGAAAGACCGTGACTGGCTGAAGACAGAATTCTTTCTGACCCGGGCAGAGGAAGCCCACTGTGAGTATGCGGCGCTAACGTATCTGCGGGGGATTTTGGCGTTTTACAAAAACGATTATTCCCGAGCCCTGGAAATCCTGGGCTCCCTTGCGGAACAGGAAAAGAGCCTGCCCTACCTTGACCTCTTCATTGCCGATTTGCACCAATACTACTCTGGGGATAGTGAACAGGCACTGAAGTATCTGAAAAAATTCCTTGAAGCCCGGGAAAACCCGGAGGTACAGAAACGGGTCCGGGAGCTGGAAGGATCGTGAGATTTGCACGAACAGAGCTACAGAAATTGTGAATGACAGGAGTTTGCAGCTATGCCCGGAAGCAGTAAAAAGAACAAGTCTGCCCGAAAAATCCATTGGCACCCTGCTTTTTTCCAGGCCATACAGCGCGAATTGGCGGACTATAAAGATGCGCTGGAGTTCAAATATGAACATCAACTCACCACCGAACCGCTGAGGATCGATGTGCTCCTAATCAACAACCTCGCCCTAAAGGGACGAGGTTGTTGTTCTCATAAGGTATTTGTATTCGGGGTTTAATACCCTTTTTAAGCGCCCTAAAGGGCGGGGTATTAAACCCCTCAACACGAATTAAGAAACCCCGGGACCTCGCTATACGCAAAAACATTGGCCGGATATTCCGTGCAGAAAACCTGGTGGAGTATAAAAGCCCCGGGGGCTACCTTTCTGTCAGGGATTTCCATAAAGTGTATGCCTATGCCAGCCTCTATGCCGCCATCACCGGAGGAATTAGCTTTTCCGACTTGACAATCACCTTTGTGCAGAAACGGCATCCCCGGGAGCTTATCAGATATCTTACCCGGGAACGGCATTACACCATTGAGGAAGCCTCGCCGGGGATATACATTGTACATGGGGATTACCTTCCCATTCAGATCATCGAATCCAGAAAGCTTTCCATCCAGGACAATCTCTGGCTAAAATCCCTGACCGATGACTTGGAAACCGAGGAAGCCCATGCTATACTGAGGGAAGACGTAAAATGGGATATAGGCCTGGATGCATACCTGCATACGCTGCTCCAGGCTAATTACAAATCTTTTTGGGAGGCAAGTGAAATGCCAAAAAAAGAGACATTCGAGGAATTCTTTACCAGGGTCGGCCTTATCCCTGAATGGAGGGAACAGGGGGCCCTAAAAGTAGCCCAAAATCTCTTGAATAAAGGGATGTCCGTGGAAGAAACGGCGGAGACGGCGGAGTTGCCTATCGAAAAGATCCGTTCCTTAAAGACCTCGGAAAAAACCAGTAATTAGTGTCTAGCCATAATGACCCTGGCTAGGCGCTCATAGTCGGAAAATAAAAAGCTTGCGTTTATATTGGAAGTAAACAATCCATAAAAACAAGAAGCTTTGCACTACTTGCTACGTAGTTTCCCACGCAACCGCGCAAAGCTCCTTGCTTTAACCTACATTACAAAAACTGCTGCCCGGCCTACTCCATCCCCACCAGGCCGGCAAGCCCTTCAAGGCCATCCGGTTCGGGAACGGCTTCCGGGGCCGGGGCAGGCAGGGCTTCCCGGAGGGGCTCCCCGGAACGGAGGCCAAAGAGCTTTACCCCTTCCCCGGGGAACTGTTCCTTAACTTTGGCAACCGCCCGTTCAATGGTCCGGGCTTCCTCTTCTTCACACCAGATCACCAGAACAAAATTTTCTTCAGGCCAGATGGCATCCCCCATCTTTGGGCCGGACTTGCCGACTCCGTTGACAGCGGGGATTTTGGTGTAGAACTTACCTACATTTTCTGCGGCGAAGGCTTCAAAGAGATTCTCCTCCACCGAGTGGTTGGCGATTAATTCTATCCGGATCATACCCCGGCCTCCTGGATCTTGGAATCAGGCAAGAGTCCTCCACGGGACCTGCCGGTCTCAGCGGTTCTCGCGACGTTCTGGGCCTTGGCCTGTTTCCGGGTCAAACCCTTGGCTATCCGTTCCCGGCGCGCTTCCGCACGGGCTGCCTGTTCATCCGAATGCCTGTTCATGATGTAGTACACCGTGGGCATCAGGAATAGTGTCATGAGGGTACCGAAGGCAAGGCCTCCCAACACAGTTTTACCAATGGGCGCGGTCATTACTGAACCTTCGCCGGGGACGAATGCCATGGGGGCCAGTCCCAGGATGGTGGTGAGGGTGGTCATCAGGATGGGCCTGAGCCGGTTCCCTGCGGCTTCCACGCAGGCATCGTGCAACGAGTACCCCCGCTTGCGCAGTAGGTTGGTGTAGTCTACCAGGACGATACCGTTATTAACAATAACCCCTACCAGTACTAACAGTCCTACTGCGGTAAGGATATTAAAGACATCGCCGGAGATGAAGTAAATCGCCACCACGCCGATGAGGGAAAGAGGAATAGTAAGAATAACGATGAAGGGATCCTTGAAGGATTCAAACAAACTTGCCATGACTCCAAAGACCAGGAATATGGCTACCACGACGATCAGCAAGAAATTGCCCATCATCTTCATCATTTCCGAGTTGCCCCCGCCGTATTCAATGACCACATCCTCATCGGCGGGTATTGACGACTGAACCAGGAGGCGGACTTTCTCATCCAGGGTATTAAGCTTGGCCCCGGGAGCGCCGCTGGCGGTAATATGGATGACCCGGCTTTGGTTTTCACGGTTGATCGACATGGGCCCGGTGCCTTCTTTATAAGTAGCAAAGTTGGAAAGCGGAATCCGCCCGCCGCTCATCTGGCTGTTCACAAAAATATGATCCAGCGCCGGCCGGGTACTCCGGTCCGCTTCCGCCAGAACCAGCACCACATCGTAATTGATGCCATTGTCTTTGTACCGGGTGGCAGTGATGCCGTCCACCGCAGCTTTTATCTCATTACCAATGGTGTACGCGTTAAGGCCCATGGAGTATATCCGGTCCCGGTCAAGCTCAATCTCAATCTGGGGCAGTCCGTCTTTTAGGCTTACCTGAGGCTCCTTTACCTCGGGAACGCTATCCCGGAGGAGTTGGGCAATTTGTTCAGCCAGGACCTTGCCCTTCACCAGGTCATCGGTGCGGAGGGTGATATCAACTGCGGGGCTGCTCATGCCGCCCATGCCGCCCATGCCGCCGCCGGAGAAACTAAAGGAAACCCCGGGAAATTCGTTAAAGTGGGCGCGCATCTTGGTTTTAATGTCCTCGGCGCTGTCGATCCGCTGCGCAAAATCCGGGAGGTTGATACGCAGGGAACCCGAGTTGGTCGAGGAACCACCGCCGAACATACCGCCGCCCCCGGCGTTCAGAACGATCTGATCATAACCCTGTACTTCCCGCTGCACAATGAGCTGCATTTTCTGCAGGGTTGCCTCGGTTTCCACCAGGGGGGTTCCCATGGGAAGGGTAGCGGTAATGCTCACCGAGTCAGCGTCTTGTTCGGGCATAAAAACCCAGCCTATTTTGGGGATAAGCATAATGCTTCCGGCAAAAAGCAGGACCAGGAACCCTATCACAACGGCCTTGTGCCGCAGCACCCGGTCTACCGCCTTGCGGTATGCATTATCAAGGCCGGTGAAGAAATTCTCGAAGCCCTTGTCAATGGAAGCGAGGAAACGATTATTCAGAGGTTTCTGCTTCCGGGTTACCAGGGGGAAGTAATGGCTACCCAACACGGGCACCAGGAAGATTGCCACCAAGAGGGAGATGGTCAGGGATATTACCACCGTAAAGGCCAGGCCCGCAAACATTTCGCCGGCCATTTCCAGCAGGCCCTGAAACATGACCAGAGGGGCAAACACACAAATGGTGGTCAGGGTGGAAGCGGCAATGGCAACGACCATTTCCGATGTGCCCAAAATAGCCGCGGGCTGAAGTTTGGCTCCCTTTTCCCGGTAATGGTAGATATTCTCCAGGATAACAACGGAGTTATCCACCAGCATACCTATACCCAGGACCAGCCCCGCCATGGTCATTAAGTTCAGGGTAAGGCCTAAGAAGTACATCAACATGATAGTAACAACAATGGAAACAGGAATACTGATGCCGATGATCAGGGTCGGCTTTATGGACCGGAGGAATATGAATAGCACAATAATTGCCAGGGCCGCCCCGGACAGGGCGCTGTTTGTTACTTCATTAAGGGAATCTTCTATCTGATCCGTGGTGTTAAAGTTCTCTGTTATCTTGATGTCCTGGGGAATCTCACCGGCGATCTTGACCAGCCGGGCCCGCAGTTCCTTGGCGGTCTGCACTGAATTTTTTCCGCTCTGTTTCTGGACCATGAGCATCACCGAAGGCTGACCGTTCACTAATACTACCGATTCCTGGCTCTTGTAGCCCTCGAAGACATCGGCAATATCCCGGAGGTACACCGTATGGGGCATCTCCACCTGGCCGTTTACCAGGCCGCCGCCCTTGTAGGAGATAACCGTATTACGAATCTGTTCCAAGGAGGTGTATTCACCCATGGTGGTGAGGATATAGTTCATCCCCCCTTCGGTGATGGACCCTGCGGATACCTGGGCATTGTTCCCCGCCAGCATCTGCTGGATCTGGGTTACCGTAAGGCCGTAGGCTTCAAGCCTGTTTTGGGATACCTCCACCCGGATGATCTTTTCCCGCCCGCCGTTTATCGACGCGGTGGCCACACCGGGGGTCTGCTCTATCCGGGGAATAATGGTGTCCTCGGCAATCTCCCGCAGTTCCTCCGGAGAACGGTTCCCCGTAACCTGGAGCCCCATGATGGGCAGCATGGAGGGATCCATTTTGAACATCATGGGAGTATCCGCCCCGCTGGGCATATAGTTCCTGATCCGTTCCAGGGCATCCCGGACGGAGTTGGCTGCATCCGCCAAATCGGTTCCGTAGGTAAACTCCATGATCACCATACTGGTGCCCTTGGATGAAGTGGATGTCAGCTCTTTAAGGGCGGACACACTGGATAGCGCCGCCTCCAGGGTCCGGGTTACGCTGCGTTCAACCTCTTCGGGGCCGGCCCCGGGATAGGATGTGTATACCACCAGATAGGGAGGGTTAATTTCCGGAAGCAAGTCGATGGGCATATTTACCATGGCAAAGACACCCAACCCGATGAGAAGCGCAAAAATAATAAATATCGTTGTCGGCCTTCCGACCGCCATTTTAGCCATACTCATGAACTACCTCCTTAATTAGCAGCGCCCAAAGGCGCGACCTGTTCTATCACGTTGATCCGTGAGCCATCTTCCAAAAGGGTTTGCCCCCGGATGATGATTTCCTGATTAGGGGTAAGCCCCTGCTGTACTTCCAAAACGCCGTCCACCAGAATCCCCGGTGTTATGACCTGCCGTCGGGCAATACGGAACGCCGGGTCCCGGGGATCCGTGGCCACAGTAAACACATAATCTTCACCGGAACGCTGCAGCATGGCGCCGTTGGGAATCTTTACAATATTACTTTTTTCTTCCGTGATGATCCGAACCTTGGCGAACATCCCCGCCTTGAGCTTGGCACCGGGGTTCTCCACATTGACCCGTACCTCCATGGTTCGGGAAGCGGCGTCCACTACCGGGGATATTTCGGTAACACTGCCCCGGAAAACATCTCCGGGCCAGGCGTCCAGGCTAATCTGGCAGGGCTGCCGCAGGGCTATCTTGGAAATAAACCGTTCCGCCACATACAACTTGATCTCCAGGGCATTCCCCCCGGCGATCCGGGCCAATGGCACCGCCTGGCTTATGGTCATCCCCACCTGGGCGGGCAGGGCGGTGATGGTCCCGGCAATAGGCGCCCGGACTATATTAGCCTGGTAGGTCATCCCGGGCCGGGAAGGGTCAACCGCTGCCACAGGATCATTCCGGGCAACCCGGTCGCCGACGGACACATAGACCCGGGTTATCTTCCCCGCGGCGTCCGAAAAGGTATCCACCGAGGTACCGGAAACAATGTCCCCCGAAAGGGCGAGGTAGTCCAGGATTTGCCCCTGAACCGCAAGGGTGGTGTTCACCGCAAATACCGGCACAGCCGGCGCTTCGGCGGCCCCTTTATTCTGGCCCGGAGAGGCCTTGGCTTGATTGCAGCCCGAAAGAACCGCCCCTATAAGTACTGCCGCAAAAACTCCGGCGGCCCTATGATGTATCCTTTTCATTTGACGCTCCCTGCATCACCCTGGGAATCCGAGCTTCCCTGGGAACTCAGGGTTCCGAAGGGAACCCCTATAGAATATTCCAGGTCAATAAGACCTGTACGATAGTTAAACTGCTGTTCCAGCATCTGCACCCTGGCCTGACGCCGGGAAAGATCCGCGTTCTGCACCTGCAACAGGTCCTGGAGCCCCGCCTGGAATGCCTCTAGGGTAAGCCGATAAGTACGCTCCGCCAATTCCACGGTCTGGGACTGGGCCTCTGCGGTAACCTGGGCTTTTTCCAGGGTGAACACAGTATTGTAGATTTCCAGCTCCGTTCCCCGAATAGCCTGGGCAAGGCCATTGTTCAGGGTGCGCAGGCCATTGTCCACATCCTTAAGCCCCTGGCCCTGCTTGGTAAAGGGGAAAAGACTGTTCAGGCTCATCCCCAGAGTTATGGAGAAATTCCCCCGGTCCATCCAGTTGTCCCCATCGCCCCAGCTATCCTTCCAGGGGTCTCGGGTAAAAGTAGGAGTATAAGCCCATGCAAAATTAAGATATGGAGTATGCATCTGTAAAGCCTGGGATTTCCGGGCGCTGGTGGTATAAAGAATACTTTGCCGCAATTCTATAATATCCGGTTTTCCCCGGGAGGCTTTGGAAATTAAGTCCTTTAGCTCCAAGGAAATATAATTAAGCTCACCCTCCACCGGGACCAGTTCAAACTGGGTGTCGTAATCCAACCCCAGGGTCATGGCAAAATTTGCCATTAACATCTTCAAGCCGTTTTCCGCCTGATCGATATTGGGCTTCATGTTATCCCTGGCGACCTGTGCCTGGAGCAGGGTGAGCTGGGGGGCAAGCCCTGCATTGTAATTTGCCCGGGCCATGGTAACCTGCCGTTCCGCAGCGGCATAGCTTTCC
This sequence comes from Treponema primitia ZAS-2, assembly GCF_000214375.1. NCBI lineage: Bacteria > Pseudomonadati > Spirochaetota > Spirochaetia > Treponematales > Treponemataceae > Treponema > Treponema primitia. The sequence goes on from NC_015578.1 coordinate 2,915,603, forward strand.
CTAAGGAGGCCGACATTTTCCTGGAGCAAGAGCATCTGGTAGTAGGATTTCCGTATATCCCGTTCCATCTGGGCCTTAGCCTTGGCATAGGTCAGCAACCCGGTCTGGTATTCCAGCTTGAAGGTCTTTATCCCTTCTAACAGTGCAAAGCTGAACATAAGGGATGCGGAAAAATTACCCGAGACATTCCACTGGGACGCGGAAGGAGAAACCTCGTTGGTCCGCGCCAGGGTCCCCCTCACATCAAACTCCGGAAGGAACTGATTCCACACCAGATCATATTTCCGCTTTTTAGTATCCAGGGCGATGCGGGAAGATTCTAGGCTGAGGTTGTTCCGTATGGCCAGTTCCACCGCCTCATCCGGGGTAATGCGCCGGGCCGTCTGAGTTTCGGCTTGGGCTTCAGTCTGCCCGAAAGCCGCCGCAGCGCAGAGGAAAAAGGCCAAGACCAAACCGGGAGGATACAAATCCCGCACGGCAATGCCTGTGCATTGCCCGGTTCCGGGAGGGGAATCATGGGACTTCCGGCCCCATGGTCCACGCAGAGAATGTTTCATGTTAGACTCCTTCTCCATCGGCCCCGGGAACGTGTTTTACCACCGAATCCGCAGGGTCAACCATTATAATAGGCCCGCAATCAGCGCGGCCCTTTACGGCTTCTTGCCGTTTATTAACATATACTTGAATATACTGAATTTTTTCCATACAACGCTACCCTTCTATTCCTAAAACAATAAATTTATATAAAATTCGAAAGCTTATATTACTAACATCCGAAAAAGAGCTTCCCTCTGGCCGCCTCATCAGGGTATTGACGATAAGAAAGAGCACCCATTGGGCAAAGGGTTCCCCGGTCAGTTCCAGCCCCCCCTCCTCATGCTCCCGGGTAGGGTCTAATTGGATATCCGCAAAGATCCGAAAAATCCGGGGGGGCATGGAAATTTCCAGGTCCAGCCGCCGGGTCCTGATCCAATCCAGGGTGATGAGAATCTCCGGCCGGGATCGCAGGTAATTGGCAATGCCCACAATGGCCAGGTAAAGCTGTTCCTCCGTCACCGCGGACTGGCTTTTTCCCAACTCAGCGTAATTCATGATCCGGTCAAATTCGGTGAGAAACATCTGGCCAAGCATATCCGCCTTACTCTTAAAGTGGGCATAGAGGCCGCTCTTAGAAATTCCCGATCTCCGGGCAACCATGTCCATAGTGGCGTTCCATGGCCCGGCCTGGGCTACTGCCCCGGCCACTGACTTGAGCAAACTCTCATTTTCCCCCTCCGGGGGAATCTGATGGCTGCCTGACTTTTCTAATTCCTCAAAGTCCATTGCTTCCACCAGCTTTTTATTGAACCCCAGCCCATGGGAAATGATCCCCTCGGCAAAGGAGACAAACTGCTGAACCTCCTCCTCCGTAAGATCCTCATGCTTTTCAAACCTGCTTTTATGGAACCAAGCAACCAAAAAGGTTATGGTGCTCACGATCAACTGGGCACGGCTGGGATACCCATCCCCAGCCTCAAGGAAAGACCAATACTTCTTTACATCTATTCCCCGGATCGCAAACTGTTTCAGAATATCCATGGCCCGGATATTGTCGCCATAGACCTCGATCAGGGAAAAAATGAAGATATACTTATACCGGGCAGTATATTCGGCGATAGTCCGGGCCATGAGGAGTATCCTCTGGTTGTTATCCCGGCTTTCTCCCGCCTTTTCATAGCTTGCCTTCATATAATTCACATAATGATCGCAATAATACCCGTACATAGCGTCCAGTATGGCGTCCTTGTTTCTAAAATGGCGGTACAAAGCCGGCTTGGTAACCCCCAGGGCTTGCGCAATTTGAGAAAGGCTGGTAGTTTTATACAACGTCCGGCCCCAGGCCAGAAACGCCGCTTCTATAATATCCTGCTTTGTCATATCTTTTTATGGCCCTCCGGTATGTTACCGAACGGTCGTTAACATATACAATAACAAGTTACAAATGAAAAGGCAACAGGGTGGGGAGGAAAAATCGCTATTCTTAGCTTATTATAGATGTTCTGTGGTAGTGATCGGGGCGGGCGGGAAATACCCTCGCCCCCCTAACCTGTAGAATTCCCCTCCGTCAGCCCGCTGCGCGGTCTGCTACGGGGAGGAAGGGGGCTTGATGCCTTATTCCAAATAGCGGCCATTATTGAGCCCCACGCCAGGCGGCCTTTATTATTTAACAACCTAGCGGTTGCATTTTCAGGCGTCCAGAGACGGGGGGCAAGGGTATTTCCCGCCCGCCCTGGCCTCTGTCCCTGTATATTTACCTTAAAATCGCGGTTTTTACTCTGGTATGGGGTACCTTGGAACTTTGCTATAATAAGGGGTTAGGGTGGCAGAGAATTTACCCCCGCTCTGTAGAATTCCCCTCCCTGCCTTTATCCCAATATATTTACCTAAAATTGCGGTTTTTACTCTGGTATGGGTACCTTGGAACTTTGCTATACATAACGGGTTAGGGTGGCAGAGAATTTCCCCCCTGCCCTGTAGAATTCTCCTCCCTCCCCGGCCTCTGTCCCTGTATATTTACCAAAAATTGCGGTTTTTACTCTGGTATGGGGTACCTTAAACTAGGGTTATACATAACGGGACGGGTTGGGAAATTTTACTCATATTTGCGGCCCTAAAAAAGGGTGATTACGAATGAAGCTGTTAGGAAAAGGAGGGGGCTCCTTTTCCTGATTCACCTTTGTGTCCCTTCGTGGTGAAATTCTCTCTACTGCTCGGTTTGGGCCTTGGGCCGGCCTACCCTATTCCCCGGCTTCGAACTGGCTGTTGTAGAGCTCTGCGTAGAAGCCGCTGCGGTTGATAAGGTCACTGTGGGTGCCCTGTTCTACAATGTCACCGTCACGGATAACCAGGATGAGGTCTGCGTTGCGGATGGTGGAAAGACGGTGGGCTATGACAAAACTGGTTCGCCCGGTCATCAGGTTGTCCATGGCTTTCTGGATCAGTAGTTCTGTGCGAGTATCAACGCTGCTGGTGGCTTCATCCAGGATCAGTATCTTGGGGTTCGCCAGTACGGCCCGGGCAATGGTGAGAAGCTGTTTCTGACCCTGGGAAATATTCGCGGTTTCCTCATTCAAAACCATTTTATAGCCGTCGGGCCAGGTGTGGACAAAATGATCCACCTGGGCTGCCCGGGCGGCCTCTTCCACATCCTCATCCGAGGCGCCGGGTTTTCCGTAGCGGATATTATCGGCAATGGTCCCGCTGAACAGCCAGGTGTCCTGGAGAACCATACCAAAGAGGGAGCGGAGCTCATCCCGTTTAAAGGACCTGATATCCTTGCCGTCAATGCGTATGGCCCCGCTGCTCACATCGTAAAACCGCATCAGCAGTTTTACTATCGTCGTCTTGCCTGCCCCGGTGGGGCCTACAATGGCGATTTTTTGCCCCGGCTCGATGAGCGCGTCAAGGTCCCGGATGACTAATGTTTCAGGATTATACCCAAAGGCCACATGATCAAACCATACCTGCCCCCGGCTCCCTTCCACGGACACCGGTTGGATAGAGTCGGGTATCTCCTCTTCTTCGGCGAGGAATTCAAACACCCGCTCTGCCGCAGCGGCGGTCTGCTGGAGTATGTTGGAAATGTTAGCAATCTGGGTGATGGGCTGGTTGAAGGAATGGACATACTGGATAAATGCCTGAATACCCCCGATGCTTATTCCGCCCCGGACCGCCAGAAGGCTCCCCAGGATAACAATGATCACATAGGCAATATTACTGATAAGCATGTTTATGGGCATCAAAAGCCCTGACAGAAAATTTGCCCGCCAGGCGGAATGGTACAGGGCATTGTTGTATTCATCAAAGGTGCGGATTGAATCGGCTTCCCCGGAAAAGGCCTTGACCACCGTATGGCTGCTAAACATCTCTTCGATATGGCCGTTTACATTCCCCAGGTAACGCTGCTGATCCTTAAAATAACCCTGGGAAGAACGGATAATCCAGGCAATAGAGAGGAAAAACAGGGGGATGACGCAAAGCGCCACCAGGGTGAGCTGCCAGCTGATGGTGAACATCATTATTACTATTCCGATTACCGAAGCTATAGAGCTGATAATCTGGGTGAGCCCCTGATTCAGGGTCTGGTTCACCGTATCCACATCATTGGTGATCCGGGAGAGTACCTCCCCGTGGGTGGTACCGTCAAAAAACCGAAAAGGCAAGCGGTGAATTTTCAGGTTAATGTCATCCCGCAGTTTATAGCTTATTTTGTTGCTCACCCCGGACATGACATAGCCCTGGATGTACTGGCAGAAGGCGCTGAAAGCATATAGGCCTGCGCAGATCAGGATAATCCGGCCTATACGCACAAAATCTATGCCACCAGTCCCCGCAGCCTGGCGCAGAAATCCTGCGGCCAGCTCGTCGGTGATCATCCCCATGATCCGGGGACCCAGGATCATGAAGGCGGTGGAAATTAAGGCAATGATCCATACAGCAATGAAGGTGGGCAGATGATCCTTGAGGTAGCCCATGAGCTGCTTCATGGTGGCCTTGAAATTTTTCGCCTTCTCTCCCCGCATCATGGCCCTGGGCCCTCCCCTGCCCATGGGCCCCCGCCCGGGTCCCATAAGGCCCGGACCCCTGCGTGGCAATCCGCGGTCGCTCATGCTAATTCCTCCATGGCAAGCTGGGATGAGGCAATTTCATAATACGCCGGGCAGCTTTTAAGGAGCTCCCGGTGGGTACCCCTGCCAATAATCTGCCCCTTATCCATCACCAGGATCTGCTCGGCCTGCATGATGGTCCCCACCCGCTGGGCGATCACAATCCGGGTGACGCCCTGCCGTTTTTCCCGGAGGGCCCTGCGGAGCTGAGCATCGGTCTTAAAGTCCAGCGCAGAAAAACTGTCGTCAAAGATGAGTATCTCCGGTTCTTTAACCAGGGCCCGGGCAATGGACAGCCGCTGCTTTTGGCCGCCGGAAACATTGGCTCCCCCCTGAGCCAGGGCCGCCTCGAACTGTTCCGGTTTTTCGCCGATAAATTCCCAGGCCTGGGCGATTTCCGCAGCCTCCCGTATCTCCGCCTCGGCGGCTTCCTTTTTTCCGTATTTCATATTGAAGCCAATAGTCCCCGAAAGGAGCACGCTTCGCTGGGGCACATAGCCGATTTTACTTCGTAAATTTTGCTGGGCAAGCTTCCGGATATCCACCCCGCCCACGGTAATGGCCCCCTCTGTCACATCGTAGAAGCGCAGGATGAGGCTGGCGACGGTGGACTTCCCGGAACCTGTGGAACCGATGATAGCCGTGGTGAGGCCGCTTTCCGCAGTAAAACTGATATCCCTCAGGGCATCCGTATCCGCACCGGGGTAGCGGAAGGAAACATGATCAAACACCACCTGCCCCCTGGCATTCCCGGGAAAACTCCGGGGATCTTCGGGATCACGGATGGACAGCTCAGAGTCCAGTACTTCTGCGATACGATCCGCCGAAACCGCCGTCCGGGGGATGATCATAAACATCATGGAAAGCATGAGGAAGGACATGATTATATGGGTGGTATATTGCATAAAGGCCATCATATCCCCGATCTCCATGGACATGGCCGCCACCTGATGGGTCCCCACCCAGAGTATGAGCAGGGTAACCCCGTTCATGATCATGGTCATCACCGGGCCCATGAAAATCATAACCCGGTTCACAAAGAGGTTTACCCTAGCGAGCTCCGTATTGACCCCATCAAACCGGGCTTTTTCATACTTCTGGGTCCCGAAGGCCCGGATGACCATGAGACCATTCAGGGTTTCCCGGACCGTGCGGTTCAGTTTGTCCACCAGGGCCTGGATGATCTTGAATTTGGGGGTAGCGATGGACATGATTACCATCACCAGACTGAGCAGGACAATCACCGCCAGGGCTATCATCCAGCTCATGCTGACCGAGGTCCGCAGGGCCATGATCACCCCCCCGATGCCCATTATTGGGGCAAAACAGATCAGCCGTATGCCCATGCCCAGAAGTATCTGGACCTGGGTGATATCGTTGGTACACCGGGTGATGAGGGATGCGGTAGAAAAGGCGTCAAATTCTTTGCTTGAGAAGCTCTCGACCTTGGTGAACACATCGTGCCGCAGGTTCCGGGCCACCCCGGCGGCAATCCGGGTTGAAAGAAACCCCACCGCAACCGATGCAGAGCCGCTTAGCAGGGTTATCCCCAGCATAAAAATTCCGGTTCTGATAATAAAAGCCATTGAGTCCGGATCCCGGTGGATCAAGCCCCGGTTAACGATCTGGGACATGAGGTAAGGAAGGTTGAGATTGCACATAGCCTGGATAAAAAGGGCTACCAAGGCTATGACCAAGGTCAAAAGAAAGGGCTTTAGATATTTTGCCAGCTTGACCATTCGTGTATAGTATTACGGAACCCCCGGCAGGGCAAGCGGATAATGCAGGATTAGCAAAAAGTCTCACCGCCACCCATGCCCCTTTGACAGGGAGCTAAAATAATGGTAAAGTTCGCTGTCTTAATGAGGAAATCCTTAAAAACTGAAGTGTTGAGGGATCCTCTTAAGGCTTATTTTGTTTTTTAAAATGGAGGAAAAAATGAAACAAACAAAGAAGATCGTGGCCCTGATTATGGGCCTGACCCTTTTCACAGGGTCCCTTTTTGCCGGCGGGAGCCAGCAAAACAGTGGGCAAAGCTCGGGGAAAAAGGTGTTAACCATTGCGTCCCAGGACCCCCAGGTGCCCCTGGATATGCAGCTTAATACCTATTCACTGATTTCCAGGATCACCGACAGTACCAGTGAAACCCTTTTATACGGTACTGCAGACGGCGGCATTAAGCCCCTGCTCCTTACCGGTATGCCCACGGCCTCCGCGGATGGCCTGACCTTTAGCTTTGAACTGAAAAAGGGTGTCACCTTTCATAACGGGGCGCCCCTGACCAGCAAGGATGTCAAATACTCCTACGAGCGCTTAATCAAAAAAATAAAAATGGCCAGCCTCCTGGAACAGGTGGCAGGTTACCAGGCTTTTGCGGACGGGAAAGCCGCGGATCTTTCGGGGTTCAAAATCATCGACGATCTGCATTTTTCCATCACCCTGTCGGAAACCTATACCCCCTTTGTATCGGTACTTTCCACCGCTTACTGCGCCATATACCCCGCCGAAGCCTGTGAAGCCGCTGGGGATGAATGGGGGCTGTCGGTACTGTACGGAACCGGCCCTTTCAAATTTGTGCGCTACGTCATGGGTGAAGAGGCGGTTATCGAAAAATATCCCGCCTACCACGGTTCCCCCGCCAAGATAGACGAAATCGTCTACAAATTTATCCCTTCCGCAAATACCCAGGTTTTGGAATATGAAAAGGGCAACGTCGATATCGTATATCTGGATACCACCCTCTATCCCACCTATGCCAACGGCCCCTTAAAGGGCGAAATCCAGGACTACCCCCGGGTGGGCGGCTGGTTCATGTCCATGAATGTCAAAAAAATTGCGGATGTCCGGATCCGCCAGGCGATTTCCCTGTCCATTGACCGGGAAGCGATCTGTAAGGGCATCATGTACGGCACTGCAAAGCCCGCCACGGGCTTTATCCCCGCCGGGCTAATCGGTTATAACGACAAATTGCCGGTGCTGGAATACAATCCCACCAAGGCAAAACAGCTTCTGGCGGACGCCGGGTATCCCAACGGCTACGATTTAACCGTGGCAATTAATACCCGTTATACCGCCGGGGTTGCCCTGGCCACTGCATTCCAGGCCCAGGCAAAGGCCAGCGGTATAAACGTGACCATCAATTCCATGGACAGCGCCGGCTGGACGGATATGCGGTCAAGCGGTGCCCTGGTTACCGGTTTCGGCAACTGGTATGTGGACTACAACGATCCCGACAGTATGCTCTACCCCGTCAAGGATTCCCGTACGGATCTGTCTTCCACCTTCTGGCATAATGCGGAATTTAAAAGCCTTATGGAACAGGGGGTAAAAACCTCGGATACCGCAGCCAGGCAGAAGATATACGAGCGGGCGAATGAAATTCTTTCCCGGGAGGAATATCCGGTGGCCATGGTTTACAATGAAATGTCCTTCTACCTGCAGAAGCCCTACGTTTCAGGGTATTCCATGGGCGCGGACGGTCGTTTCTCCTTCGCGGATACCGTAATAAACAAATAGCGGCTTTCCGGAACGGATACGTCATGGACCGCTGGTAATGCCGTAATCCGGGGTGGTTTCAAAACTTTCGTTTTGAAACCACCCGGTTTTTGTTTATATTTTTCGGGAGGCGGCTTTGGCCCAGTATATACTACGCCGTATTGCGCAAACATTTTTGGTGCTTATCGGCATTACCCTGATTACGTTCATTTTACTGAACGTAGTCCCTGGGGACCCCGTAGCATTGATGCTGGAAAAACGAGCAGATGCCGAATCCATGGCCAAGGTGCGCCATGAACTGGGGCTTGATGTGCCCCTGCACCTACAGTATTTTAACTTTATAAAGAACGCCATCCGCATGGATTTTGGAAAATCCTACTTTACCCATAAAAATGTCACCGAAGTACTGCTCAAATCCTTCGGCATTACCCTTCGTTTGGCGGGGACTTCTTTTTTCTTTGCGGTACTGCTTGGAATATCCGGGGGGATCACCGCCGCTATAAACCGGGGGAAAAAGCGGGACTCCATAATCATGATGCTTTCCATGGCGGGAATTTCAGCGCCCGTATTCTGGGTAGCGATTATTCTACAGATTGTGTTTGGGCTTAAACTGGACTGGTTTCCCATTTCCGGTTACGGGACGCCGATTTCTTTTGTGTTGCCCGGAATAGCCCTGGGAACCCGGTATGCGGCGAGCATTGCCCGGATAACCAGAACCAGTATGCTTGATGTGGTGAAACAGGATTATATCAGAACCGCCCGGGCCAAGGGGGCCAGCAAGGCCCTGGTTCTTTTCAAGCACGCCTTAAAAAACGCCCTGATCCCTATCATCACCATGATGGGAACCCAGTTGGGCAATATGCTGGCCGGCTCCATGCTGGTGGAAACTATTTTTTCCATCCCCGGAATCGGCAAGCTCATGGTAGACAGCATGGGGTCCCGGGACATACCCCTTATCCAGGGAACCGTTGTCTACATTGCCGCAGTTTTTGTATTTATCAACCTGATAGTCGATGTTTCCTATGCCTTTATTGATCCCCGTATCAGAATCGGGCAGGGGGCAAAATAGGATGTTTTTTATGAAACGAAAAAAATTGGAAGAGCAGATCCTGGCCGGGGATATTCAGCATACCGGTTATTATAAAGATGCCTTTATGAGGCTGAAGAAAAACAAAATAGTAATGGCCTGCCTCATCTTCATTGGCTTGCTTGTTCTGTCCGCCCTGCTGGCGCCGGTAATTGCCCCCCATGATCCGGATGAACAGAATTACGAAGCGGTTCTACAAAAGGCTTCCCCAAGGTACCTCCTGGGCGCCGATGAATTTGGCAGGGATATTCTTTCCCGGATTATTTACGGCGGGCGGGTATCCTTTTCCGTGGGCCTACTGACCCAATTATTCGCAAGCCTTATCGGGATCACCCTGGGCGCGATTGCGGGGTACAACGGCGGCTGGATCGACGCGGTCATTTCCCGAATCATGGAAATATTTTCCGCCTTTCCGGATCTGCTCCTGGCCATGGGTATCATGTTTGTAATCGGTCCCGGGGTAGCCAATGTGTTTATCGCCCTGGCCCTGCTCTCCTGGGTAAGCATCGCCCGGCTCATCCGGGGACAGGTGCTGCAGCTTAAAGAAACCGAGTACATCGAAGCGGCCAGGGTATGCGGGGCCAGCGGTTTTTGGATCATCCTGAAACATATGCTGCCCAACTGTGTTTCTACTATTATTGTGATGGTCACCCTGGGCATTCCCAATGCCATTATGTCAGAAGCGTCCCTAAGCTTTCTGGGACTGGGAATTCAACCCCCCATCGCAAGCTGGGGGGCCATGATAAGCGCCGCCCAACCCTATATCGGATACCGTCCCTGGTACAGTATTTTCCCCGGGATCGCAATTATCCTGACGGTGATTGCCTTTAATATTTTCGGCGACGGCCTTCGGGACGCCCTGGATCCAAAATTAAGGAACTAAGGATATGTCAGAGCCGCAAAATTTATTGGACGTTACAGGATTAAAAACCTATTTTTACATAGGCGATTCGGTAATTAAATCCGTGGATGATGTCTCCTTTTCCTTACAAAAGGGAAAAACCTTAGGGATAGTCGGCGAATCGGGCTGTGGAAAAAGCGTAACATCCCTGTCTATACTCCGTTTGGTTGAAGGCCCCGCAGGCAGGATTGTTGGCGGGACTGTCTGTTTTCACGGTACGGATCTGCTGGAAAAAACCGAAAAGGAAATGGAAAATATCCGGGGAGGCAAAATCGCCATGGTTTTTCAGGAACCCATGACTTCCCTCAATCCGGTTTATACCATCGGCAACCAACTCATTGAGGCTATACGGCTGCACAACAGGGTATCCCGCCAAAAGGCCCGGAAACAGGCCCTGGAGATGCTGGAGCTGGTAAAGATTCCCCTGCCGGAAAAGAGGATTGACGAATATCCCCATGAACTTTCCGGGGGAATGCGCCAGCGGGTGATGATTGCCATGGCCCTGTGCTGCAAACCGGATCTCCTTATCTGCGACGAGCCTACCACGGCCCTGGATGTTACTATCCAGGCCCAGATACTCGAACTGATCCGGGAATTACAGAAAGAAACCGAAACCGCAGTAATGATGATAACCCACGACTTGGGGGTGATCGCCGAGATCGCCGACGATGTAATGGTAATGTATGCGGGAAAAATTGTTGAATATTCCGATGCGGATACGCTTTTTGAAAATCCCCGGCATCCCTATACCATAGGGCTTCTGGAATGTATCCCCCGGGTAGATCGGGACCAGGAAGCTCTCAGGGTTATTCCCGGCATGGTGCCCAGTCACGAGGATATGCCCCGGGGCTGCGCTTTTTCTCCCCGCTGCGGACATGCCAGGGATATCTGCCGGCAGCAGATGCCGGACTTGATACACAAGGATGGATACCAGGTCCGCTGTTTTAAATACGGCGATCAATGGGAAGGAGCTGAGCCATGAGCGGTGAAAATACCGCAGCAGAAACTCTACTGCAGGTTGAACATCTCCGGAAATGGTTTTTAGCCAAAGGCGCCGGATCCCTTTTCCGAACTTCCTATATCAAAGCGGTGAATGATGTATCCTTTACCCTCAATAAATATGAAACCCTGGGGGTAGTCGGGGAATCGGGCTGCGGGAAGTCCACCATGGGGCGGGTAATACTCCGGCTCCTGGCGCCCTCAGGCGGAAAGGTATTATTTGAAGGAAAAGACCTGGGGACCCTTTCGGGCAGCAAATTCCGGAAGCTCCGGGCTGATATGCAGATTATTTTCCAGGACCCCTACGCATCCCTAGACCCCCGGTTTACTGTCGGGGATGCCATAGCCGAACCCCTGAACATTCAACGCCATCTGGATATGAAAACAAAACTGCGGATGGTGGCGGATATGATGGAACGGGTCGGTTTAAACCCCCGGCACATCGGCCGGTATCCCCATGAATTTTCCGGAGGTCAGCGCCAGCGTATCGGCATCGCCCGGGCAATGATACTAAAACCAAAACTCGTGGTATGCGACGAACCGGTTTCAGCCCTGGACGTATCCATTCAGGGGCAGGTAATAAATCTGCTTAAGGATCTGCAAAAAGAACTCGGCATGGCCTATATCTTTATCTCCCATGACCTGAGTGTAATACGGCATATTTCGGATCGGGTGCTGGTTATGTATTTGGGCAATGTGGTTGAACTGGCCCCGAAGGAAGCGCTCTACGCCCGTAAGCTGCATCCCTATACCCAGGCCCTGCTTTCGGCCATCCCCATACCGGGAAGACGGGTAAAGCGGGAAAAGATCATCCTCCAGGGGGATCTGCCAAGTCCGGCGAATCCGCCGCCGGGATGCTGTTTTCATACCCGGTGTTTTATGGCCCGGGATATATGCAAAATCCAAACGCCGCAGCTTGAGGAATATATGCCCGCTCATTATTGTGCCTGTCATTTTGCGGAGAAAAACAAAGAAGCCACGCTATGAAATTTTTTATAGCTTACAAAACAGATTTTCTATTAAGGAGTAAATTACTATGAAGATTACGAAAATTAACGTCAAGCCCGTTTCGGTGGCGCTTCAGGAACCCCTGCGTATTTCCCTGGGGCTCATTACCCATTCCATCAGCGCTGTTACCTCCATTGAGACCGACGAGGGGCTCACTGGTTATGGGGAAGGGTCCCCGGGGATACTCATCACCGGGGAAACCCTGGCGGGCGCCGTGGAAGCCATAGGGATCTTTGAAAAGGACCTAATCGGTACGGACCCCCTGGATATTGAAAAGGTGCACTACATCATGAACCGCATCGCCGCCCACGCCCCTTCCGCAAAGACCGCCATAGACATAGCCTGTTACGATCTGCTGGGCAAAAAAGCCGGCCTGCCGGTGTACAAGCTCCTGGGGGGAAATGAGGATCATCTCATCACCGATATTACCATCGGCATCGGGGATCCTGAACAATCCGCTGGGAAGGCAAAGAAATATATTGAAGCCGGCTTTGATACCATAAAAACAAAGGTCGGCACGGGCTTCGAAGAAGACATTGCCCGGGTTAAGGCTATCAGAAACGCTGTGGGGCCGACGGTTAAAATACGGCTTGATGCGAATCAGGGCTGGTCGCCGAAAACTGCGATCAGGATGATCAACCGCCTTGCGGAATATGACATAGAACTGGTAGAACAACCCGTGCCCTATTACAATATCGACGGCCTGGCCTATGTGACCAAACACTCTCCGATCCCCATCATGTCCGACGAAAGCGCTTTTGATTCCAAGGATGTCCTCCGGCTAATCAGGGAACATGCAGTAGATCTGGTCAATATTAAACTTATGAAATGCGGCGGTATCCACGAGGCCCTCAAGATAAACAGTATCTGTGAAGCCGCAGGGGTTGAATGTATGCTGGGCTGCATGGTTGAAGAATCGAATATCGGCATTACCGCCGCCGCCAGCCTGGGCGCTGCGGTACGGAACATTACCCGCTTTGATCTGGATGCAGCCTTTGGTTTGAAGGAACTGCCCATTGAAGGGGGGGTTGATTTAAGCAAAAACAAACTACTGACCCTGTCGGCGGCGCCGGGCTTCGGCTTCAAAAAATGAGGAAGGATTATTATGGCTATTGATCTATCGTTTCAGAGCGTACCCCTGCCGGAGGATCTGCAAAAACTCAAATTCTACGGGGATTTTTCAGGCGCAGAAAAACTAATCACCTTTCTTCTGAACAAAAAGATACCCGAAGCCCTGCGCCGGCGGCTGGAAATTGAAAGGGCTGTCCTTGAGTGTATGTCTCTGGATGAATATCCCTATACCTTTGAGGAAGCGTCGGCCATGATGCAGGAGCGGATTCGGGATTATTCCGAGGGAGAGCTGACAGGGCTTAAAGAAACAGGACTTGCGGATTGGATCTTTATTGACGGGAAGGTCCGATTTCAGCGGCGTTTCTTCGAAAATCTGACCAAGACCCGCCCTGAATACGAGAGCCGTTTACTCAAAAGGGAGCCTCAGGAGATTACCGCCCGGAAGCAGCAGGTTCTTAACGATAATGTGAGGCTTATGAAGGAAAAGGGGGGGAGGACCGTTGAAATTACCCTCAGGACTTCAATTAAGATAAAAAAGGAATTTGAAGAAATCGGAAAAGAAGTTACGGTTCACCTTCCCCTTCCCCGGGAATGCCGTCAGGTATCGGGTTTTTCGCTCTTGAAAACCACCCCGGAAGGCGCAAGTATCGCCCCCCCGGAAGCCCCCCAGCGTACCGCCTGTTTTAAGACCATCCTGAAGGGGGATGATCGTTTCTCCCTTGAATACCGCTTCCTGAACCACCTGGATTATATCAACCCCGATCCCGGCCAGGCGGTACAAACCGGGGTTTCCTTTGACCTGGGAGAACAGCTTCCCCATATACAATTTACCCCCTACCTGCAGTTCCTGCTTAAAGAAATTGTGGGGGATGAAAAAAACCCCGTGAACACGGCCCGGCGCATCTATGATTTTATAACTACCACGGTGGACTATTCCTATATGCGCGCCTATTTTACCATAGACAACATTTCCCAGTACGCTGCGGTGAACCTTAAGGGGGACTGCGGGGTCCAGGCAATACTCTTTATTACCCTGTGCCGCATGGCAGGAATTCCCGCGCGGTGGCAGTCAGGTCTGTTTACCGCCGAATATTATACCGGCTGCCATGACTGGGCCGAATATTACATAGAACCCTGGGGCTGGATATTTGCGGATCTGTCCTTCGGGGGCAGTTCCTGGCGGGCCGGAGAAACTGAACGGTGGAATTACTATTTCAGCAACCTGGATGTTTTCAGAATGCCCGCCAATGGTTCCATGCAGGATGACTTCACGCCTCCCAAAAAACAGCTCCGTTCCGATCCCGTGGATAACCAGAGAGGGGAGATTGAATATGGGGACAGGGGCCTGCCCATGGCAAGCCTTGAGACAGAGCAGGTACTTCTTTCCATCAGGGATGTTTAACAAAAGGGAATCTCTAAAAACCAAGCGGGTTTTTAGAGGCCCCACAAGTTTTTTTAGGCCCGGATTAACCCGGGCCTAGGCTTCCCCGTCCCCCTCTTCCGATCGGGCCAGGATGAACAGTAAATCTGACAGGCGGTTCATATACCGCAGTACCTTGGGGGACACCGTCTCCTGCCTGGCCACAGTAACCAGTCGGCGTTCAGCCCGGCGGCACACTGTGCGGGCTATATCGAGTTTTGCAGACACCGGATTTGCCCCGGGGATGATAAACCCCCGCATGGGATGCTTTTCCTCAATTTCGTGGAGCCACGCGGTAAGCCGCTCAGGCTCCACAGCGCCGCCCCCGGGCAGTATGGAAGCCTCCTTCCCGGCTGACGCCCCGGCGCCATCCGGAACATCCAGGGCCGTCGCCAGTACAAAAAGGTCCCGCTGTACCGAGTCGATAATCGTCTTAGTCCGTTCCAATAGGGCTGCGGCTTTCGCATCCCCTAAAAAAGAGTTGAGCTCGTCCAGGGTACCGATAAATTCAACCCGGGGGTGATCCTTAGGGACCCATGTCCCGGCAAGAAGTTCCGTGCTGCCGTCATCGCCAAGACCGGTAGAAATACTCATAGTTTACCTCACAGTGTTTGGGGAAGGGATTTTAAAAAGGCGTCCAGGCTTCCGGCTTCCGAAAATTGTCCCTGAAAGAAGGAAGGCCCCCCGCCCCCCTTGCCGCCAAATTTTTCCATAGGCTCCTTTAACAGGGGCCGTATATCAAATGTTTTTACCGAACAGAGGCCGGCGAATTTTCCGTCCCCCGGGGATGCCGCCACTAATACTGCGGCGGTGAATTTTTGTGCTGCCCTGGCTATGCGTAAAACCTCTTCCATGTCTGCGCCGGGGAAAGATTCAACCAGCACCCGCCCTTCCCCGGTATTTCCGGCGCCGGCTTCAGCCCCTCCTAGGGACCGGGCAGCCGGGTCACCCAGAAGCCCGGCCTTGCGGAGCCATTCTTCAGCCCGGCCCAGGGCGGCCTCCTCTTCCAAAGCCTTAAGCCGCCGCTCAAGGGCGGCAGTCCGTTCCAGTAACGCCAGGCTTGCTAGGCCGGTTTCCGCAAGCGGAACCTTGAGGGCCCGGGAAACGATCTCCCCATTGCGCCGCAGTATACGGCTGTCCCGGAGCACCCGCCGGCCCGCAATAAAACTAACCCGGATCATGCCCTTGTACTTTTCAGCCCCCAGGATGCGGAGCATCCCGATTTTCCCGGTGGATCCCAGGTGGGTTCCACAGCAGGGCGAAAAATCGTTCCCCTGAATCTCCACCACCCGGATCACTTCTTCCCCCTTGGGCGGAACCTTCCGCAGGGGGAAGTCTTCCACCTGTTCCGGGGGACAGCAGTGGATGATCACCGGATGGTCTTCTTCAATGGCGTCCGCTACCGCCTCTTCAACCTTAACCAGGGTTTCCTCAGACAGTTCTTTGGTATCCACATCGATGGTACACGGATGGGACTCACCCGCAGCCTCATCCCCCAAGTGCATGGACACCGTGTACGCCCCGGTTAGCCTGAGTATGGTCCCGGACAGGAGGTGCTGGGCAGTATGGAGTACCGTAAAATCCCTGCGCCGCACCCTGTCAACACACAATTCCGCTGGGCCCGGGTTTAGCCGCTCTGCATCCGCGGCATTTATTATATGGAAGATTTCTTCGTTTTTTTCCAGCACATCCAGTACGGGAAACCCATTAATGGTTCCCCGGTCGCCGGGCTGCCCTCCCCCCTCGGGGTAAAAAACCGTGGCGTCCAGAATGAGCGCCGCCTTGTCCTCATAGGGCCGGATTTCCAGAATAGTTGCGGTAAAGGAATCCCCAGGGGGGACATCGTAATAAGCCTTTCGGGTTTCCATGGGCACTCCTGTTGGCTTCCACTTTTTACTGTAATACCCAGAATGTCAAGAAGCAAATTCACCGGCTGCGGGGCCCTAAAACCTGAAAAAATCCCCCCGGCACCTTCACCTCAAATTCCATGAGCTTCCCGTCATGGGGGTGGTGAAATACCAGCACTTCCGCGTGGAGGCAAAGCCGTTTCAGGGGATTTGTCTTTGCCCCGTATTTAGGGTCCCCCGCCACAGGATGACCCAGATGGGCCAGGTGGGCGCGGATCTGGTTGCGGCGGCCGGTTTCCAGTTCCAGGGACAGGAGGGAAAAACCGTTGCCCGCCTTCAGGAGCTTCCAATGGGTAATGGCCCGCCATGTTTTCGATGCAGCTCCGTTTTGCTGCCCACCCCGGACCACCACAACCCGACCCCGGCTATCCTCACCCAAGGGCGCGTCGATGATCCCCTGGGCTTCGGCAAACTCACCCTCAGCCAGGGCAAGGTAGCGCCGTTCCTCTACCGTCTCATCCCAGTGTTCCATAAGTTTCCGCTTGACCGCTTCGGACTTGGCAAAAAGCATGACCCCCGAAGTATCCCGGTCCAGCCGGTGAACCACCGCAGCCCTGCGCTTTTCCCCCTTTTTGCGGAGGTATTCCGAGAGTATCCAGTAGGCGGTTTTTTCCCGTTCCGATCCTGTGGCAATGGAGAGCAGTCCCGGGGGCTTATCTGCCACCAGGATATCCCGATCCTCGTAGATGAGAACCAGGCCCTGGGCCAGAGTGCGGGGATAGGCAGGTTTCATGACAGCCTAAGCACAGGTCCAGAGACCCAGCGCAGGATTGCTGATATAGTAGATTTCCTCTCCGTCAATTGTATTGTAACCTTCTTTTAGTTTTGCTGTGTCATAACAGGCAGCAGCTTCATTATAGGGCATATAGTCAAAGGCTGCGCCCCGCACTTCTTCTTCACTCAGTAATGCCGTGCAGTACACCACACGGAATTTACCCTCGGAAGAACCGTGGATAAGGTGGGCCGCCACAGACATATTGTTCTGTAGATCTTCTTCGGTCTCCATGAGGGCCAGCACTTTTTCCCGGCCAATGTAGCCATATTTGCGGATCAGGGCGTCATTCCCCTGATCCTCCCCAAATTTCCGCACCCCCGGCGCAAGGATGATGAGTTCCCCGCCCTCCGCCATGGCCATCCTGGCCCGGTATATAGCCTTGTTCCCCAGCCAGGTACTTTTAAATTCCCGGGGGTCAAGGAAAACAATCGCTTTTTTGATGGGCCGCTCCAGCACGGTAAGGTTCTTTTCCCGGGAAAGGCTTACCGCCTGCTCAAAGAGACTGCGGTCCCGGCCTATATAAAGGCCGTGGATGCGGGCAATATCATGCTCAACCGTAGTAACGGTAAGCACATAAAGCACAGGAATGTTTTTCAGAAAACGTTCATCCGCATAGTCAAACACCTTGCGAACCGGGGAAAAATCCTTTCCCATAAGACGCTCCATACCCCAGCGCACCCCGAGCATGTGGGATGAATTGATCATACTGTAACCGCCGCAGCCGACAAAAATATTCTTGGAATAGTTTGCCATACCCACAACCTCATGGGGCACCACCTGGCCCACAGAAATGATGCAGTCGTAGGAAGGATCAACGATGTGGGTATTCACCTCCACATCGATCTTAGTGGTAAACAGCCCGTCGGATACTTCGGACACAAAGGACGCCGGAACTTCCCCAAGCTTAACCACATCGGTACGCCAATTATGGACTATCAGCTTTTCATGGGGGATGGCCCCTTCAAAAAAGGCCTCGCACTCCGCGGGGCTCATAGGCTCATGGGTACCCAGGGCGGGCATGACATCAACTTCAGAGCGATCCTTTAAAAGCCTATAGTACAGGGCGGTGATTTTTCCCGCCCCGGAATACATCCGGGTATAATCCGGGGGCAACAACAGTACCCTGCGAAGTTGCTTCCCCTCAAGGGACTTTTCAAGCGCATTTCGCAGGGCCCCTTCATCCAGTCCTTCATCGCTCAGTAGTACCATTAGCGTTCCACCCTCTGTTTTACTTAGCCCGATTTTTGGAGGCGTCTATCAGTATAGGGTGAATTTCCGGAACCTTCAAGCTACATTAATTGCCT
Source organism: Treponema primitia ZAS-2 (assembly GCF_000214375.1). Lineage (NCBI taxonomy): Bacteria > Pseudomonadati > Spirochaetota > Spirochaetia > Treponematales > Treponemataceae > Treponema > Treponema primitia. Next base: position 2,934,216 of record NC_015578.1, read on the forward strand.
CCGGCTTCTGCGCGTTGACAAACAGCCCTAAAACCCCCTATCATTAAGCTATTATGGATAAAAATACATTAAAGGGACGATCCCTGCTCACCTGGCTTGATTATTCCGAAGAGGAAATTCGCTATTTTCTTGATTTGTCAAAGCAAGTCAAGGAAGAAAAAAAGCGGGGGGAACTTCATCAGCGTTTTACTGGGAAAACAATTGCCCTGCTTTTTGAAAAGCGCTCTACCCGGACCCGCTGTGCCTTTGAAACATCCATAGGGGAGGAAGGGGGGCATCCGGTGTTCCTTTCCACTGCGGACATACAGCTGGGGGAAAAGGAATCCGTGGAAGATACCTCCCGTGTCCTGGGCCGTATGTTCAGCGCCATCCAATTCCGGGGCTTCAAACAGTCCACCGTGGAGACCCTGGCTAAATTTTCCGGGGTGCCGGTGTACAACGGGCTTACCGACAATTTTCACCCCACCCAAGTCCTGGCGGACATCATGACTATCGAAGAAAATTTTGGTTCCTCCAGGGGAAAGAAACTCTGCTTTGTGGGGGACGGGAGAAACAATGTGGCCCGTTCCCTGATGGTGATTTGTGCAAAACTGGGGGTCCACTTTACCATTGTCACCCCCCCTGCCCTCATGCCCGATCCGGCGCTGGTCAAAACCTGCGAAACCCTGGCCGCTGCCGCCGGTTCAAAAATACTGATCACCGCCGATACTGCGGCGGTCGAAGGGGCCCATGCCCTATACACCGATGTATGGGCATCCATGGGGGAAGAGGCGGTAAAGGCGGAACGGGTTAAACAGCTCAGCCCCTTCCAGGTTAACCAGGACCTTATGGCTAAGACCGGCCTCAAGGAAACTATCTTCCTCCATTGCCTGCCGGCCATACGGGGCGAAGAGGTTACTGCCGCCGTCATTGACGGAAATCAAACCCGGGTTTGGGATGAGGCGGAAAACCGCAAACACACTATCAAAGCAATAATGCTGGGGACCCTCGGCCTGGCCTGAGGTTTCCGTAAAACTAAGCCAGGGAATCCCTAAAAATTAACCGGGCTTTTAGGGATTCCCTCTATGTATCTGCGCTGCACATAGCCTGAGCTAAAAGCCCGGAGCAGGGCGCTGTATTTAAGGGTAAAGGCCACCACATCACCTACCTGATAATGTTTTTCAGAAGCGCTTATATCCAGTATGAGGTGATCCGAACTGGCGCCGAGTATGGCTATACTTAAGTCCTCTGGAAACATATTTTCAGTGTCCACATCCTGTTTACCCACTGCGAGTATGGCCCGTTTGATCAGCCCCAGGTCCTTAAAAACGGGGCATTTCCCAAAGGCGTCCTTTCCGCTTTCCCCCTCAGGCAGGGAAGGTTTTGTCTGCACTTCGATAATCTGGGCTTCCAGCTTTACCCCATCACTATAAGTGTTTTCAATCCGGGAGCCGTAGGCGGTTTCAGTTCCCAGGACAAAGGATTCCCCCAAACGTAAATTGTTTATCCCCTGGGGAATTTCTCCCTTTTCGATCAGGTAATAAGAACTGGAATTACCCCCGGAAACTATTGCCGGCTTAATACCAAAGTGTTCATGGATACGGTCTGCCCAGGATACCAGAATAGAAAGGTTATCCATTTTCGGAATAATGGCCCCATAACAGGTCAAGTTGGTTCCCAGGCCTAACAGTTCCAGGTGTTTCATCCGGCTGATTTCATCAACTGTCCTGAGTATCTTTTCCTCCTCCTTATAAAAAAGCCCCTCTCGAAGATCCCCCAAATCGATCATCAGCAGGGCCTGATGAATTTTCCCCTGCCTCGCAGCCTCGTCATTCAGAAGCCCCAGGGTTTCTATTTCCGAATTCATGCTTACATCCGTACAACGGATTACATCGGGTATCTCACATTTCTGGGGAAGCCGGAGAAGTACCGTTTTTTTACCACTTCCGGCATAGGTTTTTATGTTTTTAATCCGGGAATCCGCAAGATAATCCACAGCGGAGTGGGAGAGCAGCATTTCCGTGATCTCAGGATCCGCGCAGAATGACTTTGTCACAATCATTAACGAACAGCCTGAGCCTTTTACCGAAGCGGAAAGGGTTTCCAGGTTTTGTCGTAATTTTCCTATATTAATAGAAAGGAGGGGGTACGCTGCCTGATCCATAGGAGTACTATCAAATGCCATTAAAATACCTCTTGTTTGAAATATACAAAAAAACCCGTAAAATTTCCATGCGATGTTTGTAAAAAATTACGAATTTATGAAAAATTACACAACAGTATTATTAATAATTATTTTTCTTGACTTCGCAGAAAAGATGTAAGAAGATTACTAATAAGTATGCGAGGCGATTCCAAAATACAAAAATATTTTACCCGTAAGGGAAAGCTCTTAGGAAATTAACCTAAAGAGAAAAAGAAAATAGGAAGGCAAAAATGCAAAATGTGAAGGTTATTATCTGGGGACTGGGGGCCATGGGCTCCGGTATGGCGGAAATGCTTTTGGGGAAGAAAGGGGTGGACATTGTCGGCGTAGTCGGCAGGCCCGATAAAGAAGGCAAGAGTATGTATGATTTTCTTTCGATAAAAAGAGGAAATCTGCCTGATGTGATCATCGGCTCTCCTGAAGCGGTGATTACCGAAAAAGCCGCAGATGTGGTGCTGCTCTGTACCGATTCATTCACCGCAAAAGCTTTTGAACGAATACAGTTCATTCTGGAAAAAAATATCAACTGTATTACCAGCGCAGAAGAAATGTCCTATCCCAAGGCTAAGGAACCGGAGCTGGCTAAAAAAATTGACGAAATTGCCAGGGCCAACGGCGTATCGGTCCTCGGCACAGGGATCAACCCCGGGCTGATCATGGACCTCCTGGTTATCACCATGACCGGTTGTTGCAAAGAAGTGGAGCATATCACATCCCGGCGGATCAACAGCCTGTCCCCCTTTGGGCCAGCGGTTATGGAAGAGCAGGGCATAGGTATCACCCCTGAGTCATTCCGGGCCAATGTTAAGACCGGGGAGCTTTCCGGGCACGTAGGATTTTCCGAATCCATCAGCATGATTGCCGATGCCATAGGCTGGAAGCTGAACGATATTAAGCAATCCATGGAACCCATTGTTACAAGTGTTGACCGCAAGTCCCCCTACGGATTCGCCAAAGCAGGAAATGTAGCGGGCTGCGCTATGAAGGGTTACGGGTACGTTGATGGGGATATGAAAATCGAAATGGATCATCCCCAGCAAATCGAACCGGAACAGGTGGGGGTCAAGACCGGGGACTATGTGATCATCCGGGGTACCCCAAATATCAACATGATCAATTCTCCGGAAGTTCCCGGGGGCATAGGTACCATCGCCATGTGCGTCAACATGATTCCCCAAATCATCAACGCCAGGCCCGGGCTCCAGACCATGATCACCCTGCCTGTTCCCCGGGCTATCATGGGGGATATGAGGGATATGATATCCGAAGAGGCAAAAATCGTAAAATGAGAAAAAATATGGTTAATAAAGGTACCTGGGTTCTGATTCACAAGGTTGTTCTTGAACCCCGGGAGCGGGCTTCCCAGATTCCTGCAGATACTAAAAAGGTACCCCTGGAAATGTGGATAAAAGGCCGGCTCCAAAAAGACACAATGATAAGAAAAGAAGCGGAAATACTAACACGGACAGGCCGTAAAGAGACAGGAACACTGCTGGAAGAAAACCCCACTTACTGGCATGATTTCGGCGAATTTATGCCCGAACTGCTGGCTATAAGCGATCAGGTGCGGGAACTGGTATTCGGAGGGAAAAAATAGTGGTAGGAAACAGAGATTATACATCGGTCATGGCGAGGAAAGGAGAGATAATGAAACGGTCTGTGGGCATAGACTACAGCGCCTTTGAAAGCGGATCCATTGCCTTTGACTATGAAGGGATGATGCGGGAAACGGGGTATACCTTGGAGGAAATAATAAAAATTCAGTCCCGTGCCCATGTAGGAAACACCCCTATTATCGAGCTCCGGAATTTGACCGCCCTGGCCAGAAAATGCGCCAAGCCCGGTTTCGGCGCACGGATACTGATCAAGGACGAGGCCGCCAACCCCTCGGGAAGCTTCAAGGCCCGGCGGGCTGCCACCGCCATCTACCATGCTAAAAAGCACGGCTTTAAGGGGGTTATTTCCGCCACCAGCGGAAACTACGGCGCCGCCGTGGCCTCCCAGGCGGCTATGGCCGGGCTCAAGTGCATCGTAGTGCAGGAATGCTATGACTCCAAGGGACTCGGGCAGCCTGAGATTATCGAGAAGGCCCGGAAGTGCGAAGCCCTGGGAGCCGAGGTGGTTCAGCTTTCCGTGGGGCCGGAACTGTTTTACAAGTTCCTCCTGCTGCTGGAAGATACGGGTTACTTCAACGCGTCCCTGTACACCCCCTTCGGCATTGCGGGGATAGAAACCCTGGGTTACGAAATCGCCACTCAGTTTCAGGAAAAATACGGCCGCTGCCCGGACATGGTGGTCTGTACCAACGCCGGTGGGGGCAATGTAACTGGTACTGCCCGGGGTCTCCTGAAAGCACGAGCCGACAGTATTGTTGTGGGGGCCAGTGTAAATTTGGCAGGACTGCACATGGCCTCGGACAGGCAGTTTAACAGAAAGTCCTTTACCACCGGCCATACCGGGTTCGGGGTACCCTTTGCCTCCTGGCCTGACCGCTCTGATGTGCCCCGCTCGGCGGCCCGGCCCCTGCGTTACATGGATCGCTACGTGACCATCACCCAGGGCTCGGTATTCTACATAACCGAAGCCCTAGCAAGCCTTGAGGGGCTGGAAAAGGGACCCGCAGGAAACACTTCCCTGGCGGCGGCTTTTGCCCTGGCCCAGCACATGCTCAAGGACCAGCTGATCCTGGTACAGGAAACCGAGTACACCGGGGCGGGCAAACATGTACAGCCCCAGCTTTCCTTTGCCCGGGAAAACGGGATCGAGGTGGCATTCGGGGACCCCAAGGACGAGGTGCCCGGGGAAAACCTGATCCTCCCCTCCCACCCCGCCCTGATCAAGGCCACCGATGTGGACCTGGATCATATACGCAGTTCCTTGATCAAAACTGCCCTGGCCGGCGGGAAGGTCCCCACTGAAGGGGATATAAAGTTCCTGGCAGAGGAAACCAGAAAGGACGAAGCCTTTGTCAAGGCAATCATTGCGAAATTACAGGAAGATTAGGGAGTAAATATGAAACGACAGGATGATTTCACTGAAAGGCGAAAGCACTTAGCCACTCTTAATGATGAAGAACTGTACCGGCATTTCTGGGAACTGACTGCCAAAGTGGTGGACCCCCTTCTGGAATTGGGTAAAAAAAATACCTCCCCTTCTATAGAACGATCAGTATTACTGCGCATGGGATTTTCATCCCCAGACACTAAGGCTATCGTGGAGGGGTGCATAGACCAGGAGCTTTTGGGGAAAGGGGCCGGCCATGTAGTCTATAGGCTTTCCAAATTAAAAAATATTTCCATAAATGAAGCCGGCGCTATGCTGGCTGCGGGGCAGGGCTGGAATGATGCTGTTGCCCTGTTTAAGGCATAAAGGAGCGGCGGAATGGAGAAAAACACTTTAAAACCTAACAAAAAACTGGACATAGAAAACCTGCTCCATGACCTGGACAAATACCAGCCCAGGCGCAGGGGCTGGACCTGGCGGAAAAGCGCGCCTGACCTTGAGATGGGCCCCTTCAAATACCGGGACGCCTCCGCCCCTTTAACAAACGGAGTATCCCTGCCCTCAGCAAAATACTTCGGCGCTATTGATCCCCAGCCCCTGCCGGTGATCACCACGGAAATTGCCTCAGGGCGCTTTGAGGATGATATACGCAGGATGAGGATGGCGGCCTGGCATGGAGCGGACCACATCATGGTTATCCGCACCGCCGGGCAGTCCCACATTGACGGGCTCATGGAAGGCACACCCCAGGGGGTAGGGGGGGTGCCCATCACCCGGAAACAGGTCCGGGCCCAGAGAAAGGCCCTGGACCTTATTGAAGATGAGGTGGGCCGGCCCATCAATTACCATTCCTACGTGTCCGGTGTTGCAGGGCCGGAAGTGGCAGTTATGTTCGCCGAAGAAGGGATCAACGGCGCCCACCAGGACCCCCAGTACAATGTGCTATACAGAAATATTAACATGGTCCGATCCTTTGTGGATGCCTGCGAATCGAAAAAGATCATGGCCTGGGCGAACATGGCCCAGATCGACGGGGCCCACAACGCCAACGCTACTGCCCGGGAAGCCTGGAAGGTGATGCCGGAACTCATTGTGCAGCACGCCATCAACAGCCTTTTCTCCGCGAAGGTGGGTATTGAAAAATCCAATATCTGCCTATCCACGGTTCCCCCTACAGCGCCCCCGGCGCCCTGTGTGTTCATGGACCTGCCCTATGCGGTGGCACTTCGGGATCTCTGCGGGGAATACCGCATGAGGGCCCAGATGAACACTAAATATATGGAAGCCTCCGCCCGGGAGAACACGGTGACCCATGTGCTGAACATGCTGGTCTCCAAATTGACCAGCGCGGATATACAGTCCACCATCACCCCCGACGAGGGCCGGAACGTACCCTGGCACATCTACAACATCGAAGCCTGCGATACGGCGAAACAAACCTTCATGGGCCTGGATGGCCTCATGGACATGGTGGAGCTGAAAAAAGACGGGCCCCTGACAGAAAAAGCCCGGGAGATCAAAGAGCGGGCCTGCCTCTTTATGGAAGAAATTCTGGAAGCCGGGGGCTACTTCAAGGCGGTGGAAGGGGGATTCTTCGTGGATTCAGGCTGCTACCCCGAACGGAACGGGGACGCCATCATCCGCAAGGCCGACGCCGGGGTCGGAGAAGGGACCATCTACGAACGGGACGAAGACTACTTCGCCCCGGTGACCGCCCACTACGGGTACAATAACGTTGCCCAGTACGATCCTGCAGCTGTTAGTAATCCTGCACTCCTTATCGGCGGCTGTACCTTTGAGAACCCGGAAAAGATCGTCTATATCGACGAACTGGACCCCACGGACAACGTTAGTGTCAGGATGGCGGAAAACGCCAAATACCGGAATACCAATCTGCTCAAGCCGGAAATGGAATGGTCCGCCGACGGCGTTGTGATGGTCAATTTGTTCCTCCCCGCAGAACGGCGGGTCGCAGAAGCGGCGGCCCTGGAATTTGCCGCCGGAATGAACCTCATGGACCCTGAGATAATCAACCTGGAGGTCCTGCAGGAAGCGGAGGGGGTCCGCATTGAGCTCAAGGGCAAACTGCCCTTTGATGTTGATATCAGCAAGCTCCATATCCCCCCGGTACAGGAGGTACTGTCCAGAGAGGAGATCCGCGCCGATGTGGCCACTCATCCCCTCAGGGTGGTCTGCGGAACCGTGGGGGAGGACGAACATTCCGTAGGTATGCGGGAGATCATCGACATCAAGCACGGGGGCATCGAAGGTTTCGGCATAGAGGTCCACTATCTGGGAACTTCGGTGCCCGTAGAAAAACTGGTGGATGCCGCCATTGAGCTGAATGCAGAGGCACTGCTGGCTTCTACCATCATCAGCCACGATGATATTCACTACAAGAGCATGAAGCGCATCCACGAACTGGCGGTGGAAAAGGGGATCCGTGACAAGATAGCCCTGATAGCCGGGGGTACCCAGGTGGTTCCCAAACTGGCGGTAAACGCCGGAATGGACGCCGGTTTCGGCAGGGGCTGTCACGGCATTGATGTGGCAACTTTTCTGATCAAACACCGCCGTGAAAAACGGCAGAAAAACTAAGAGCGGGATCACCATGCTCGTAGATGTTTTGGTAGCAGAAATCGGATCCACCACCACCCTGGTGAATGCATTTCAGGGCATTGACAGCCCGGACGCTGAACAGGACCCCCGGGACCCTCTCCGCTACCCCGTCCACTGGGGCCAGGGCCAGGCGCCGACTTCGGTCCTGGAAGGGGACGTCAGGGTCGGGCTCCGGAGAGCGGTGGCGGACCTGTGCCGGAACAAGGGGATAGCATCCCTGGAATACCGGGATATGCTGGCCACTTCCAGCGCCGCCGGGGGCCTTAAAATGACCGTCCACGGCCTGGTCTACGACATGACCGCCAGAGCTGCCAAGGAAGCGGCCCTGGGAGCCGGCGCCATCATTCACATGGTGAGCGCAGGAAAACTGCGCGACAGGGATATTGAGAAGATACGGGAAATACAGCCAAACCTTATCATGCTGGCCGGGGGGGTGGATCACGGGGAACGGGATACGGCCCTGGAAAATGCAGAAGCCCTTTGCAGGCTCGGCCTTCCAATCCCGGTGATCTACGCGGGGAACATGGACAGCCAGGATGAGATACGGAGCATACTGCAAGACAGCCCCATGCCCCTCTACCTGACAGAAAATGTGTACCCCCGGATTGACGATCTCAATGTGGAACCGGCCCGCCGGCTTATTCAGGCGGCCTTTGAAGAGCATATCGTACAGGCTCCGGGAATGGAGCATATACGGGATATGGTGAGCGGTCCCATCATCCCCACCCCGGGGGCGGTGATGGAATGCGCAAAACTCCTGTATGAGGATATGGGAGACCTGATGGTGTTGGATGTCGGCGGGGCAACCACGGACATCCATTCTGTAACTGCGGGATCCGAGGAAATCTCCCGCATTTCGGTCAGTCCCGAACCCCTGGCCAAGCGCACCGTAGAGGGGGACCTGGGGGTTTATGTGAACATGAAAAACCTGGTCGCACTTATTGGCGCAGAAAAGCTGTCGGAAGAATTGGGATTTCCGCCGGAAGAGGCCATGGCCGCTTACCGGTCTATACCGAAGACTGAAAAGGAGTTTCAATTTGTTGAACGATTGACCCGGGAAGCGGTCCTGCGGGCAACGGAACGGCACGCCGGACATATCCGGTACATCTACGGCCCAGGCGGCCGCAGTATCCTGGCGGAAGGAAAGGATCTGACCCAGGTAAAGCACATCATCGGTACCGGCGGCGCCTTGACCAGGCTGCCATGCCGCGTAGAAATAATGGAAGCCATTGCAAAGCACAACCAGGCAGGGACATGGCTCTTCCCGCCGGAAACAGCGTCAATCCTGGTGGATAACGACTATATCATGGCATCCCTGGGGGTGCTCGCCAGGAAATATCCCAAGGCGGCCTTGCAACTGCTGAAAAAAAGTTTAGGGAATTTCTAAAAACTTCAGTTTTTAGAAATTTACCGCTTAAAAAAGCATTCGCGCAGTCTTTAGACTGAGCAAATGCGGGACATCGCTAAAAACTAACCGAGTTTTTAGCGATGCCCTTACATCTGTCACATGCGTTTTAGTGGTATATTGAACCGGCGAGTATTTGTCGGTATTTAATGAGGAGAATGAGATGAGTAAAGAAGTAAAAAAACGGACGCCTCGGGCGCCCAAAATCTGGGAGGCCCTGCTCTCCTTCGTCGTATTGATCGCGGTAATGTCCGTGGGTATTGCGGTGTTCAAAGTGGACCCCCATATCCCCATGATCATCGGTACCGCCTTTGCCGCCATCATGGCCCTATGGCTCGGCTTTGATTGGAAGTACATCGAAAAATCCATGTTCGACGGTATTTACCAGGCCCTCCAGGCGGTACTTATTCTGGCGGTCATCGGTGTACTGATCGGGGTATGGCTTGTAGCCGGTGTGGTTCCTACCATGATCTACTACGGCCTGCAGATCATCACCCCCTCACTATTCCTGGTGGCGAGCCTGCTGACCTGTTCCATCACATCCCTGGCAACCGGCACATCCTGGGGCACCTGTGGCACCATCGGTATTGCCCTCATGGGCGTGGCTTCGGGCCTGGGCATCCCCCTGCCCATGGCTGCGGGGGCGATAATCAGCGGCGCCTACTTCGGTGATAAGATGTCCCCCCTGAGCGATACCACCAACCTGGCCCCTGCCATGGCCGGCACCGACGTGTTCACCCACGTCAAATTCATGCTCCGGTCTACTATTCCGGTATACACCATCGTTATCATCATCTACCTGATTCTGGGTTTCCGCTTTGCCAGGGGCAACATGGATGTAAGCAACCTCGTAATCATCACCGAAGGCATCCGGGACAACTTTGTTATCTCACCGGTGCTGCTCATTCCCCCGCTGGTAGTAATACTCTCCATTGCCAAAAAGATGCCCGCCATCCCGGGTATCTTCCTGGGAATAATCTCAGGGGGCATACTGGGCGCCCTGGTCCAGGGCAACAACTTTGGCCACCTGCTTTCCAGCGCCTACAGCGGCTTTGTCTGTGAAACCGGCGTACCTGCCATTGATGAACTCCTGACCGCTGGGGGCCTGGAAAACATGATGTTCTCCATCTCCCTTACAATACTAGCCATGACCTTCGGCGGCATTATGGAAAAAACCGGCCAGTTGGAAGTATTGGTAAACCAGCTCATCAAACTTGCCCGGGGCAACACCTCCCTGGTGGGGCTTACCATGCTCACCTGCGTAGCCAGCAACGCTACCATGCCCGAACAGTATATCTCCCTGGTAGTACCCGGCCGTATGTACAATAGCACCTACCGCCGGCGCAACCTGCACCCCAAGATGCTGAGTAATGCCTTGGAAGGGTCGGGAACGGTCACCAGCGCCCTAATCCCCTGGAACACCTGCGGGGTATTTCTCACCGGCGTATTGGGGGTTTCCACCCTGGAGTACCTGCCCTGGGCCTTCTTTAACTACCTGATGCCCATAGCAGTTCTGTTCATGACCGCATTAGGCCTGCTCACAGTTAAAACTACCGACGACCCGGGTACTATTATTACCCCGGATACAGATGATCCGGTGAAACTGAGCGCATAGCGCAGAGAGTGTGGGGTAGAGGGGAGCAAAAACGCCTCCCCCTACCCCATTACCAAGCAGTAGGAATAATTTCACCACGAAGCAAGTCGCCTAAAGACAAAACCCTCCCCTTCCTGTATACTCACAAATATTTCTATATAATATATCGTTTTAAGGAGGAATATGATGAAATTCATAAAACGACTCAGCGGGGTGGTGCTTTCCCTGTTTATCACCGCCCTGCCCCTGATGGCAAATGGCGTGGCGGAAGACGGCGCGGCTTCCCGGAGCGGGGATGATGGGAAAACCTATGAACTGGTGTTACTCCATACCAATGACCATCACGGGTCGATACTCCCCACTGGGGGTAAGGGCGGCCTGGCGGAACAGGCTGCGTTCATCAAGGCAATGCGGGCCCTGAACCCCCAGGTGCTCCTGGTTGACGCCGGGGACATTAACACCGGCAGCGCCCTGTCCAACATGTTCGCCGCGGAGCCGGACATCAAGGCCTATAACCTGATGGGCTACGATGCAGGCATTTTCGGCAACCATGAATTTGACGGCACCTATGCAAAACTCCTGGGCCAGGTACAGCTTGCCCAGTTCCCCTTTTTATCCGCCAACATTAAAACCCCCGATGGCGGCTACCTGGGGAATAACCCCTACCTGATAAAACGCTACGATGGATTTACCGTGGGCATCTTCGGTATCACTACCTTGCGCACAAAGATTATCGCCAGCCCTGACAGCAGCCTCAGCTTCGTCAACGAAATTGAGGCTGCCGCCGAAATAGTGGACATACTGCGGAACCGCGAAAAGGTAGACATTGTGATCGCCGTAACCCACATCGGAAATATTAAGGAAGCTCCGGACCATATCACTTCCCCGGAACTGGCCGAAGCGGTACCGGGCATCGACATCATCGTTGATGGCCATTCCCATTCCCTCATTGATGTCCCCATAACCGTGGGCAGCACTTATATTGTGACCGCCAATGAATGGGGAAAATATATAGGCGCAGGAAAACTAAGTGTTCAGAACGGGCGGCTTGTCAAATTTGACTGGAAGCCCATAGAAGTAAGCCCGGCACAGGAAGTAAGCGCCATGCTGACCCCCTACATTGAAAAAGCTAACAAGAGCCTTAAAGACGTAGTTGGGGAAGCATCGGCGGATTTTGTCTTTGGTGATCGGCTTACCCGGAAAATCGAAACCGCCCTGGGGGACCTGGTCTGCGACGCCAATGTCTGGTACTTCCAAACCCAGTACAACCAGCAGATCGACTTTGCCTTCCACAACGGTGGCAACATACGGGCGGCGCTCCCCAAAGGGCCCATCACCCAGGAGGCGATCCTGACCCTGCTCCCCTTTGAAAATTACCTTTATGTGGTATCCCTCAAGGGATCCGATATAACGGAACTGTTTAATTTTATCGCTACTATACCCCAGGGCGCCGGGGGTTTCCCTCAGGTTTCCAAGGAAGTGCGGTATACCGTTGACTACTCAGGGGGCACAGGAAAACTGCTTGACCTGACCATACACGGGGAACCAGTGGACCCGAATAAGCTCTACCGGCTCAGCACCAATGACTACCTGCTCAGGGGCGGGGATGGCTACACAGTACTTACCCGTTCCCAAGACCCCTTCAACACATCATTGCTGCTTTCGTATGTGGTGGTGGAATACATCAGGGCCAATGAGGGCATCATCAGCCCTGCAACCGACGGGCGCATCCGGGTAATCGGCGGAGTCACAGAGTAGGAATATACAATGCCGCATACGCAGAAAGCAGTATTTCTGGACATAGATGGGACCCTGATTCTAGGGAAGAGGGGTCCTTTTAACGAAGACATTGAAGCGATTGAAGAGGCCAGAAAACAGGGACACCTGTTTTTTCTTAACACCGGCCGGGGCTTTGGAAATCTTCCCCCGGTCCTGCGGGACGCCCCCTGGATAGACGGCATGGTATGCGGCGCCGGCGCACAAATCCTATTCAGGGGGAAAACCGTCCATTGCAGGGCTATACCGGAAAAAGCCCTCCTCGAAATCAGCGCCTTTTATCTGAACAGCAAAAAGTGGTGTGTCTTTGAGGGGGAAACCGCCCTCTACGGCATAAACGAAAACAACTCCGACCTTTTTGTCACAGATATTCTGTCTGTCAAAAACAAAGATGATTTCCTCACCCGGTACAAGGACGCCCAGGTAACCAAACTGAGCATAGACGGAAGCGCTTCCGCTGAGGAACAGGCCCTGCTTGAAGATTACTTTGACCTCAACCCATTCCCGGATTATTTTGAAGGCATCCTCAAGGGCGAAAGCAAATCCCATGGCATGGAATTAATATTGAAGGAACTCGGTATAGCCCGGGAAAACAGCGTCGCCATGGGGGACAGTTTCAACGACATGAGTATGATCCGCTACGCCGGCCTGGGCATAGCCATGGGTAACGCCTGCGACGAGCTGAAGCAGATGGCAGGGGCCATCACCGCCGACTGCGGACAGGGCGGGATCGCCCAAGCGGTGAAAAAGTGGGTGCTGACTTAGCTTACCGATTTCCGAAAAAACCATGAAAAAGTCTCTTGACACTTTTTCATGGTAAGTTATATTATCTTATCATATAATCCCGATTGATATAATATGTTATACAACGGGAAACATAAAAAAGGAGAAATATCATGAAAAAGTATGCAATTGTGACTATCCTGCTTGTTTTAGCCGGATCCGTCCTGTTTGCCGGGGGCAGCAAGGACACAAAAAGCAGTCCCGGGGCAAAGACCATCGTCAGGGTCGGCACCGAAGGAGCCTATCCGCCCTATAACTTCGTGACCGCCACCGGGGAAGCCGACGGGTACGACGTGGCAGTGGTAAAGGCCATTGGGGAACTGCTGCCCCAATACCAATTTGTCTTTGTCCCCACCGCCTGGGACGGGATCTTTGTCGCCCTGGAGGGGGGGGATTTTGATCTTATCGCCAGCAACCTGGGGTGGCGCAAGGAGCGGGAGGAAAAATATTACCTCTCCACGGTACCCTATCTTTGGGGCGCCTCGGAGATCGTCTTTAAGTCGGGCCGGACGGACATCCATTCCCTGAGCGACCTGAAGGGGAAGAAGGTGGCTGCCGGGGTCGGAACCTCCACCACTACCTGGCTTGAGGAGTACATCAAAACCACAAACAGCAATATTGAAATCGTCTACACCGATGGCAACATCGTTAACGCCCTTACGGAAATTGAAACCGGCCGAGTGGACGCTACAATTACCAGTTTTATTACCACCCAGCTTACCGCTGAATCCCTGGGGTACAAGATCACGGGGATCACCACACCGGAGCTGACTGTCAGTTCTATACATTTACTGTTTCCGAAAACCGAAACAGGCAAAACCTATCAGGATGCATTTGACGGGGCCCTGAAACAGCTCCTGGCCAACGGCAAATTAGCAGAGCTGTCCCGCAAATACTTCTTCGGTAAGAATTATACCACCCAGGAAGCTGTCGCGGCAGGACTTTAGAAAAAATCGGAGAGTGGTATGGGGAAGATATTCGACATAGGGTTCATGATACAATCGGTACCGGAAATTCTGACCGCCCTTCCCCTTACCCTCCTCCTGGCCCTCATATCCGCGGTTATTGGGCTGGTCATCGCACTTTTTGTAGCCTTGATCCGCTACTTTAATATCCGCGGTCTCTCCCAGATCTGTCAGGTCTATGTGTCCTATATCCGGGGCACCCCCATGCTGGTACAGATTATGCTGGTCTATTTCGGGATACCCCTGTTTCTCAGGGCCCTGAATGTCTATTTGGGCACCAATTTTAATATAAACGGTGTGCCCCGGCTGGTCTTCGCCATCATTGCCCTGGGTTTCAATGCCGGGGCCTATATGTCGGAAACCATCAGAAGCTCACTCCTGGCGGTGGATGTGGGCCAGCTTGAGGCCGCGTACAGTGTGAACATGACTGTGGGGCAAACCCTCATGCGCATCGTCATTCCCCAGGCCTTCAGCATCGCTATTCCGCCCCTGGCAAACACCCTGGTATCCCTTATCAAGGAAACTTCCCTGGTGTTTACTATTTCTATTATCGATTTAATGGCCCGGGCAAAGATTGTCGGCGCCCGGGGATACCGGTTCTTTGAAATCTATGTGGTTGTGTCCATCATCTACTGGGTTATCTGTACCTTTATTTCCCGGCTCCTCGCTGCTGCCGAAAAGGGTTCCCGAAAACATGAAAGGACGATAAACCCATGAGCCCCATCCAGGAACAGGTAATAACCCTGAAGGATATCACCAAATCTTTTGGCACAAATCAGGTACTCAAGGGGGTGAGCCTTTCGGTTAAAAAGGGGGAGATCCTTTCGATCATCGGGCCCAGCGGCGCGGGAAAAACAACCCTGCTGCGCACCCTGAACTGGCTTGAAAAGCCCGATACAGGTTCCATTACCATTGATGGGGAAACAGTTAACGTGGCTTCGGTAAAAAAAACAGATATTCTGCGCCTACGTTCAAAAACGTCTATGGTGTTTCAGCACTACAATCTTTTCAAAAACAAGACGGTACTGCAGAATGTCACCGAAAGTCTTGTGGTAGTAAAAAAACTGGAAAAGGCTGCGGCCGAAGAAAAGGCCCTGGCCATTCTCAGGTCCGTGGGGATGGAAGATAAACTAAAGGAATACCCATCCCGGCTTTCCGGGGGGCAGCAGCAGCGGGTTGGCATCGCCCGGGCCCTGGCAGTAGATCCCCAGGTGATGCTCTTTGACGAACCCACCAGCGCCCTGGACCCCGAATGGGTAGCAGAGGTACTGGATGTGATCAAAGGCATAGCCCGGCAGGGACTGACCATGATCCTGGTCTCCCACGAGATGCGTTTTGTCAATGAAGTAGCATCCCGGGTTATCCTCCTGGATGATGGGCTTATCGTTGAAGACGGCAGCCCCGATCAGGTGTTTAACCACCCCACCCAGGAACGCACCAGGCAGTTTCTTAAAAAAAACCGTGATTTTGAAGTAGTTTGGTAAGACCACCGTAGTTTGATAGAAATACTACCTGTATGGAGGAATGATATGAGCAAAATTTTTTATCCCGATTTTTTTAACGATGTTTTCGGGCCCATCATGCAGCCCGGATCGAGCAGCAGCTTTGCCGGCAACAGCCGGGTTGGGCGGGCCGCTTCTTTTACGGTAAGCCAGGAGCCAAAGCGGGTCAAAATATCCTTTAACCCCAGCGAGAAGGGCTATTTTGGCAAACTGGGCAACATGATGGAGGACCGGGCTTTTCTGGGAGGCCTCCAGGGCTTTGCCACTGACGATGAGCGGCTCTTCCGGGCCCATGATTTGGCCCGGGAAAAGGGCATATCATATGAATTTGGGTTTCTGCCCGAAGACAATGCCTATCCCGGCTCGGTTACCTTTGATGTAGAAAACAGTAACGGTGAAAAAGGCCGCTTTATCGGGGCTTCCATAGGGGGAGGCATGATTAGCTCCTATGAGATAAACCATTTCCCCATTGTCTGGCAAGGGGACACCCACGGGATACTGTTGAAAAAAACACCCGGCACAGAAGGGCGCCGCACAGCATTCCTGCAGGAGCACCAATCAATACTGGTTGATTCTAAGCCCTACCGGAATGCCCGGGGCGAAGAGGCCTGGTTCATAGAGCTTTCCAGTCCCCTGGAGGATAGGGAACTGGAAAAATATTTTGAAAAACCCGACTACCTTGTTTTCACTGCCCTGCTGCCTGTGGTAAGTTTCAATGGCCGGCAGGAACAGCTTTTCAAAACCGTGGACGAATGGATAGCCTATGCGGAAAAAGAGGGCATTAGTTTTGTTGACGCCGCCATTGCCTACGAAAAAGCCTTTTCCGGATGGACAGAAAAGCAGATATGGGATTATTTTGAGCAGATCAGGGATATTCTTTTCCATCAGATCCATGCGTTAGAAGACCTGGGGGTCGACAATGTTTCTGACACCCCCCTCCTTCCGGTATATGGAAAAAATTGGAACCGCTATAAACAGGCCGGCAAGGTCCTGCAGGATCCCCTTACTTCCCGGATCATGGATTACGCTTTTTCGGTGAACGCCAAGATACCGGGGGTCAAAATTGTCCCGGGCCCCATGGGCACAGGCGGTGGTTACCTTTTCTCCGCCCTGGAAGGGGTGCGGGAAGCCCGGGGCCTGAGCCGGGAAAAGCAGCTTGAAGGCCTGGTGATCGCCGCCCAACTGGGGGCCATTGCCTTTACCCTGGCCCACAGTTCCGGTGTTTCAGGCTGTGTGGGAGAATCCGGTGTCTGCTGCGCCATGGCTTCCGGAGCCATCACCTGGATGGCCGGGGGCACGGGACAACAGGTGCAATACGCTGCTTCCATGGCCCTGCAGGCCAATATCGGCATACCCTGCGATCCCATCCCCGGGGGCCTGGAATTCCCCTGCCTGACCCGCACAGTACGGGCGGCCCTCACTGCCCCCCTCTACGCCGACATGGCCCTCTGCGGCATAAACCCCCTAATACCCTACCACGAGATGCTCTACGTCATTGAGCACACCCGCCAGCAATACCCACAGGCAGTCAGCGGATCTTCCTGCGGGGTTAACTGTACTGCCACCGCCGCCGGCTGCCAGCAGTTTTTGTCACAGGATGTAATGAAGGGCAAGCTCAAGTGGGAGGCGGTTACGGGGTGATCAACCTGCACGCAATTACTTGTTTATGCATAGCACTACTCCCAAGGCATCCCCCACTAAAATATTTAACAATGGTTCCAAGGCATCCCCACCCGATCACTACCCCAATACATTATCATAACCCATTGTCAAATAATTTTACTAAAGTGATCATCCTCCACAGTTTTCCTCCACCTAACCGAAGCAGATATTCTCTGTGGCTCAAAATTGTTTTTCCCATTGATATTCTCGATAAGCGTCCGAGCCGCCAAGTAGCCCCGCTCGTAATTAGGGACCGCTACCGTGGTAAGCCCCAGGGCCTCGGACCGCTCGCTGTTGTCAAAGCCCGTAACCGCCACATCCTCGGGCACCCGGTAGCCCCGCTCTTCCAGGGCGCGGATCACCCCGGCGGCCATGTTGTCGTTGGCGCAGACCAGGATTTCAGGCAGCTTTCCCCCCAGGAGTAGTATGGTAAGGGCCTGGTAGCCGTTTCCTTCCTGGTAGTCTCCGGAAAAGTAGTTTTCCTTGAGATGGGAAAGACCGTGGGTGGTCAGCACATCCGTATAGGCCTGGAAGCGCTCCCGTGTATCCCCTAAGTATTCCGGGCCGCCCACAAAGGCGAAATTCCGGTACCCCCGTTTGACCAGCCCCTCCATCAGTTCGGTCATAACCTCATAGTTGTTTACCACCAGACTCTTGATATTGGAATCCGGCAGGATGCGGTCCAGGAGCACCAGGGGATAGCCGTTCCGGGCGGCTCGGCGTATGATGTCGTTCCCCATGCGGCTGTCCAGGATGATGCAGCCGTCAGTGAGGCCGTTATGGAGGTACTTCTCACAGGTCCGGGTGGTACAGGTCAGGAGGTCGTAGCCATTGTCCCCTGCGTAATCGTTGATCCCTTCTATTACTTTCAAATAAAAGCACCGATCAAAATCGCTGAAATTGAAAAGAATCGTCCGGTTTCTTCCGGATTGGTATTTTCCTGACGCGGCCTTGGAGACATAGTTCATCTCCTGGCAGAGTTTCAGCACCTGGCTCCGGGTCACGGCCCCCACATTCGGTTTGTTGTTCAGCACATTGGAAACCGTGGAGACCGAAACTCCCGCAGCTGCCGCTATATCCTTAATCCCACTCATAATCCCACTCACTGATGCTTCATTAATTATTACTATTTTACATATATATAAAATACTCAATTTCATCTGTAAATGTCTATCCTCTATTCACTCTTACGGGTATTTGTATTAAAATTCTTATATGCGTATATCAATAGCTCAAATCAATTCTACCATCGGGGACTTTTCCGGCAACCGGGAAAAAATCCTAGGCTTTACAAAAAAAGCTCTGGAGGAACATTCGGACCTGATCCTGTTTCCGGAGTTGGCGGTTTGCGGGTACCCCCCCATGGATCTCCTGGATCAGGACAGTTTTGTGGAAATGAACATCCGTTCCATCCATATACTTCAGCGGGAGCTGCCCCCTGGCATAGCCGTGGGGATAGGCTATGTGAACCGGAATCCCTATGCCGGGGGCAAGTCCCTGGTCAATGAATACGGGGTGCTGCTGGACGGGAAAATAGCCTTTAGCCAGCTCAAGACCCTGCTCCCCACCTACGACGTGTTTGACGAGGCACGGAATTTTGAGCCCTGTCGGGAATGGTCCGCCTTTGAGTACAAAGGGGAGCGAATCGGCATTGCCATTTGCGAGGATGTGTGGCGGGAAACCAGTATCCCGGGGACCCACTATATCCGGGACCCCGTGGGGGAACTGCTGGACCAGGGCATCAGCCTGCTCTGCGTCCCCTCGGCCTCCCCCTACATGGCGGGAAAACTGAAGGTCCGCCAGGCCCTGGCTGAACGGATCGCCATCCGGGGCAATATCCCCTTTGTCTACATTAACTCCGTAGGGGCCAACGACTCCATCCTCTTTGACGGCCGCTCCTTCATCATAGCCCCCACGAAAGATGCCTCCAGGGATGCCTCCCGGAGAAACTACCCAGTGCAGGTCCTGGCCAAAGGCTTTGAGGAAGACCTGGTAAGCTGGGAAACCGGCACCTCCCTGCAAAACCAAATGCCCGATTTAACCGGGGATGACCCCTTCAAGGTGGGCCTTACCCGGTACGAACTGGACATGCTGGAGGAAGCCCTTGTAATGGGCATCCGGGATTACATGGACAAGTGCGGCTTCAAGCGGGCTCACCTGGGGCTTTCAGGGGGCATAGACTCCGCCCTGGTAGCCTACCTGGGGGTCAGGGCAGCGGGCAAGGACAATATCGCCTGTTTCAGCATGCCCTCCCGGTATTCCTCCCAGGGTTCCAAGGACGACGCCAAGGAGCTGGCGGAAAACCTGGGCTGCCGCTACGAAGTTCTCCCCATAGAAACGGTGTTCACCAGTTTTCTTGGCACCTTGGAGGGGGTTTTTGAAAAACGCCCCTTTGATATCGCCGAAGAAAACCTCCAGGCCCGTATCCGGGGTACCCTGATGATGGCCTTTTCCAACAAATTCGATTCCATGCTCCTCACCACGGGCAATAAAAGCGAGCTTGCCATGGGCTACTGCACCCTCTACGGGGACACCAACGGTTCCGTAGGCCCCATCGGCGACCTTTTCAAGACCGAGGTCTTTGCCCTCTGCAAGCGCATCAACGAGCGGTCCCTTGAGGCGGGAGGCAAGCCCATCATCCCCGAGGCGATCATCGACAAGCCCCCCTCAGCGGAACTGCGGCCCAACCAAAAGGACCAGGACAGCCTCCCCCCCTACGAAGTGCTGGACGAGATCCTCAAGCTCTACCTGTTCCAGAACCTCTCCAAGGACGAGATCGTCAAGCGGGGCTGGGATGAGGAACTGGCAGGCCGGATCATCGGCGCCGTGGCCAAGGCGGAGTTCAAGCGCCGCCAGGCCCCGCCGGTACTCAAGGTAAGCCCCCGGGCCTTCGGCATGGGACGGCGTATGCCCATTGCGCGGCGGGTATACGAGATTGGGGAGGGGAACTGAGGGGGGATCGCGGAATTGAAGAATGAAGATTTACCACAGAGATAGCAGAAGAGGCACAGAGGACACAGAGGGAAGAAAGGAATAAGCGCACCCCCCTCCCCTCTTCCTCCGTGAGCTCTGCGTTCTTCCTCTGCGCCTCTGCGGTAAATCTTCCATTTTACCAGTCTACTAAAAAAGCGCAGTAAAAAAACCTCTTTTTTACTAAACCTCCTATTCCTCCTTTCTCGCTCCCTGTGGTATACTCAAACCAGATTACCGTCCAAGGGCTAATAGAAAAAACCAGGAGTATAATAAAATTGTATAATTCTTTGTACTGTAACGAATTACCCCCCCCCCCCCCCCCCATTTTTTATGCAATAAAAAAGTTTGCCCTAGCAAGTCCGATTCTCCCGGTGTTTCCGAAGGGGGAAACGGTCATGCGTAAAATCCTATTGGGGTGCCTTATCCTGTTGAATACCGGCCTTTTCTGTTTTGCCCAGGAAGCGGTGCCCTTCGATGAGGCCCTGCAGGATACCCTGCATTATTTAAGCGCCAAGATACCGGACAATTCCACTGTCGTAGCCCTAAACGTCCAGTCCGATTCTCCCGACCTGGCTGAATATGTGATCGACGAAATACACGCCTATACGGTGGATACGGATCTCTTTACCATGGTGGACCCCCAGCATTTAGCCCCCCCATTATCCGGAGAACTGAGCGATGAAATGGTTCAAACCATTGGCGAAAAACTAGGCGCCCAGACCATACTGTCCGTGACCATTTCCTATACCGATAGTTTTTACCGGCTCCGGGTCCAGGCCATTGATGTTCAGTCCGCCAAGATTCAGGGCAGCCGGACTGTAACTATCGTCCCAAACCAACTCTTGGATTCCTTAACAGGGAAGAGCCATAATACTGCCACTCCGGGGGAATTAAAGCTATTGTATCTGGGGGTACGGGGGGGCCTTTCCACCCATTTCTATACCCTGGATAAATCCTATTGGGGAGACGGCCGGGAAGCTTCGGTTTCCTGGTCCGGGGATTTTGCAGCCCAGCTATCGTACCAGTTTTTTACCCACTTTGCCCTGCAAACGGAAGCAGTTTTTATGGGGGATATGCTGGTTACAAAAAATGGCACCCTGGCATCCTTCAGCAACGCTACGGTGATGCTCCCCCTGTTGGCAAAATTCACCTTCTATCCCCGGCTCTTTTCCTTCTCCGTCTTTGGGGGAGCTTATTGTTCTATTCCCCTGCAAGCAATGACCTTTCGTATTGCAGACAGTGACTACGAATATAATTACTCGGCGCCCTTTGGGTTGATCCTCGGCGGGACCATGGGCATAAAACTGGGGCCCGGAACCCTGTTTGGGGATATCCGGTTTGCTACGGACCTGCAGGCCACCGGGCTTTCCGGCCCCTGGGGCGACCTGGATGTATATAAACGAAATATGCTTTTTTATTCCCTTGGTTATGAACTGGGGTTTATCAAGCGGGGAAGGAAATAGATTATGAAAATGAAATTGAATCAATTACTGCCGTTCGTTGTACTGCCGGCACTATTGTTGCTGCATTCCTGCATAGGCACGCTTGACAGTACGGATCCCAAACACCTGTTGGACCAGAGCGGCCCCCAGGCGCCAAGCTTGGCGGCCATTAGCATTTCCAAGATGCCGACTAAGCTCCAATACGCTTTAAACGAAGCTTTTGACCGATCCGGCCTTGAGGTCACCGGCGCCTATACCGACAGCACTACACAGGCCGAAACCATAGAGGATTCCGATATTACCGGCTTTGATTCTACCAGCCCGGGAACTAAAACCATTACGGTTACTAAAGGCGGAAAAACCGCCACCTTTACGCTTATCGTCAGCCCCCAGGCGGCGGATCCTGTTCTGGTGGCTATTACCATTTCTACACTCCCGGCAAAGTTGCAGTACAACATTGGTGAGCTTTTTGTCTGGACCGGCCTTACCGTAACCGGGACCTACAGCGACGGCAGAACCCAGGCCGAGACCATAGAAGATTCCGATATTACCGGCTTTGATTCTACCAGCCCGGGGACTAAAACCATTACGGTTACTAAGGGCGAAAAAACCGCCACCTTTGCCGTTATCGTCAGCCCTCAGGCGGCAAATCCTGTTCTGGCGGCTATTACCATTTCTACACTCCCGGCAAAGCTGCAGTACAACATTGGTGAATCTTTTGCCCGGACCGGCCTTACCGTAAGCGGGATCTATACCAACGGCAGCACCCTGGCCGAAACCATAGAGGATGCCGATATTACCGGCTTTGATTCTACCAGCCCGGGGACTAAAACCATTACGGTTACTAAGGGCGAAAAAACCGCCACCTTTGCAGTTATTGTCAGCCCCCAGGCGGGATCTCCCGTCCTGGCAGCTATTACCATTTCCAAACTCCCGGCAAAGCTGCAGTACAACATTGGCGAAGCTTTTGTCCGGACCGGCCTTACCGTTATCGGTACCTATACCGACGGCAGGACACAAACCGAAACCATAGAGGATGCCGATATTACCGGCTTTGATTCCACAAGCGCCGGAACAAAAATGATTACCATTACTAAAGGCGGAAAAACTGCTATCTTCGCGGTTACCATTAACACGCCTATACCGGCAGCAACTTTGGCGGCTATTACCATTTCCTCCCTGCCTAGGATATTACGGTACAATATTGGCGATCCTTTTAACCCAGACGGCCTTATCGTTACCGGTACCTATACCGGTGGCATCACAAAGACCGAAGCCATAAACAGCTTGAATATTACCGGCTTCGATTCCACAAGCCCCGGAACAAAACCGATTACCATTACTAAAGGCGGAAAAACCGCCGTGTTTGCAGTTATCGTGAACCCCAATACCGGGTCCGGAGGTATCACCCTGATACCCCCGCCTGCAACAACAGAAATAAGCATCACTAAATTTTCGGCAGACCAACTGGAAGCATCCTTTGGTTTTAACAACTATCAATGGTTTGTGGATGGCCATGCTGCCGCCTTAGTCGACCTTAGCAGTGGTGACAGAACCCTTACCTTAAGCCCGGGGAAACATCAAGTATGGATAACAGCCTATAAACAGGGCGTACCCTATTCAGCGGCAATTACCATTGAACTATAGGAGAAAAAAATGAAACCGAATACAGCGCACCCAACAGGATTATTCCTTATCACAGTCTTTTTTATAAGCACTCTCTACATGGGCTGTAACAACCCCATACAGGGAACATACAACAGCCCCGGGCCTGACAAGGGGATAGTGCTGGTAAACATCGGCGCTAACCAGCGCACCTTAATGCCCATTGCCCTGGAGACTTACAAATTTATCTTTGTGTCTGCGGGGAAGGCGGATGTTATTGCGTATGCCAATGGCACGTCCCTGCAGATTGAACTGGAGACCGGCGCCTGGGACCTTACGGTAGTTGGGCTGGCGGAAGGGGCACCTGACGAGGAAGAACCATTGCTCCGGGGTGAAAAAACTCGTATTAATGTAACTGCGGGCGGTATAAGCGCTGTAACAATAAACCTAACGCCCCAGATCCTTGAAGGAGAGGGGACTTTACAGTATACAATTAGTTTTCCGGATACCGTAACTGAGGCATCACTGAAACTTTCCCCACTGACAAACAAGGCTAGTGATCCACCTATTGATCCGATTAATTTATTATCCGGCGCCAATTCTTCCGAGGGTTTTTATACAATAGAAGGAACCCAGGATTTTGCCACAGGGTATTACTATCTAACCATTGACCTCTATGACGGCGCTATCGGGGCCTCAGGCTGGACCACAAAAACTGAGGTGGTACATATTTACAAGGACCGGAAAACAAGCACTGGGGATGAGTATAATTTTACCGGGGATGATTTTACCTCAACCGAAGCCGCTAGCGTGAATGACGACAGAAGTCTTAAAGATGTGTTAAATTACATTAGGGCAGCCGGTGGTACGGATTTTACGATAATTATGAAGAAGGACGAATCGGGATTTGAACCTTACGACCTGGATTATTCTTTTGCAGGTACAAGTAAGCGTATAACCATACGGGGGAACGGGAATACCATAACCCTTGCGGATGAGCCCCATGATGGTGCAATCTTTTCCTTAAGTACTCCCAACATTACACTGATTTTAAAAAATATTATCCTTGAAGGCCGGGGGACAGAAAAAGATAATAACCAGGCCCTCATTTACATTTCCAACGGTAATCTTATTGTGGAAAATGGAATTATTACGGGTAATAAAAACTGCGGCGGGAGTGGCGGCGGCGTACGTGTAGGCGGCGGAACCTTTCTTCTGCGGGGCGGGCAAATCAGCGGCAATACAGCCTCCACCGTTTCAGGCCCTTCCTGTGGCGGCGGGGTGTATGTAGATAGCAGCGGCAGTTTCATCATGCAAGGTGGGCAAATCAGCGGCAATACAGCCTCCGCCAATACAGGTCTTTCCTATGGTGGTGGGCTGTATGTAGCTAGCAGCAATGGTTTCATCCTGCGGGGTGGGCAAATCAGCGACAACACAACCTCCGCCGTTTCAGGCCCTTCCTCTGGCGGCGGGGTATATGTAGCCAACGGCAACTTCTCCATGCAGGGCGGACAAATCAATGGTAACAAAGTCTCCTCCGATTTAGCTGATTCTCACGGTGGCGGGGTATATGTAGCCAACGGATCCTTTGTCATAGTCAATGGCATAATCAGTGAAAACGAAATCGTCAGTTCAAGTACTACTTCTTCCGGCGGCGGAGTGCATGTAGGTAGCGCTTTCTCCATGCAGGGCGGACAAATCAGCGACAACATAATCTCCGCCGATACAAATACCTTCGGTGGCGGAGTATTCGTAGGCAACGGATCCTTTGCCATAGTCGATGGCATAATCAGTGGCAACACAGCCTCCGCCAATACAGGTTCTTCCGACGGCGGCGGGGTGTATGTAGCCAACGGTAATTTCAATATGCCGGGTGGACAAATCAATAAAAACGAAGCCTCCTCCACTTCAGGTCAGTCCCGCGGCGGTGGGGTATTTGTAGATAGCTCCGGTGAGTTCACTATGCGGGGCGGAGAGATCAGTGGCAACGAAGCCTCCTCCAATTCAAATACTTCCGACGGCGGGGGGGTGTATGTACAAGGCGGCATTTTTATCATACAGGGCGGAGAGATCAATACCAACAAAGCCTCCTCCACCGCCAGTCCAGCCTTCGGCGGTGGGGTATATGTAGGTAGCGGTGAGTTCACCATGCGAGGCGGACAGATCAATGGAAACACAGCTTCCAGTTCAGGAAGTACTTCCCACGGTGGTGGAGTATATTTAGAAAGCGGTGATTTCACTATACATAGTGGAAAGATCAATACTAACAATGCCTTGGCATATTCAAGTTCTTCCTCCGGCGGCGGGGTGCATGTAGGTTTCACCGGTGATTTCACCATGCTGAACGGGGAAATCAGCGGCAACCAAGCCTTGGCCGATTCAGGCCCCCTCGGCGGAGGGGTATTCGTAAACGGCGGAGCCTTTCGTATGGAAGATGGAATAATCAGCGGCAATACAGTCTCCGCCAATTCAAATTCCTCCGGTGGCGGAGTATATGCAAATTCTTTCGCGGAAAGTATTACTATGCAGGGTGGGGAAATCAGCGACAATACAGTTCGCGCAAATTCAGGTTATTCCAACGGTGGCGGAATATTTGTAATATCTTCCTCTGATTTCACCATGCTGGGCGGACAAATCAATGGCAACACAGCCTCCGCTGATTCAGGCAATTCCTATGGCGGCGGGGTGTATACAAATTCTAACACACCCTTCAACATGGTGTATGGAATAATCAACGGTAACACAGCATCCTTCGGCGGCGGGGTGCATCTAGACTACAACAGCACTTTCGCCATGCAAAATGGAGTAATCAGCGGCAACAGTGCGTCCCATCGCGGCGGCGGGGTGTCTTCATTATCCGGAACTTTCACTATGCAGGACGGGCAAATTAAAAGCAACACGGCGCCCATCGGTAGCGGAGTGTATGTTTCGGCCTACGCAACCTTCATCATGAAAGATGCGCGGATCGATTTTTCTAATGCAGTTTGTTTAGATTTCGACAGTGCAATTCCTGCCTACTTCTCAAGTATTACTACAAGGGACTTCACCGACATCGATCCTATTGCCGTGATTGATCTTGCTGTGTATCCCGAGGCTGATTATCATTATTGGGAAAATAAAGAAATACTGAAACAAGTCCCAGGATACGGAGAGATTCCAAATGACCGGTTCATCCTGGGAAATTTTGTTTCAGCATACCCCGATTACACTAAGACACCCATTGTAGAATACAAAATACATACCGATGGAACACTGGTAACGGAATAGTAAAATTAACACCCCCGCTGCTTGCATGCGGCGGGGCTGGTTAAAAAAAGGTGACTGTCACCACTTTTTCGGTGCTGGACGAGATCCTCAAGCTCTACCTATTCCAGAACCTCTCCAAGGACGAGATCGTCAAGCGGGCTGGGATGAGGAACTTGGCCAAGGCGGAATTCAAGCGCCGCCAGGCCCCGCCGGTGCTCAAGGTAAGCCCCCGGGCCTTCGGCATGGGCCGGCGTATGCCCATAGCGCGGCGGGTGTACGAGATTGGGGAGGGGAATTAGGGGGAAGATGAATAACCACTAAGGATACAAGAGGGGGGAAAGTAACAAGCGCACCGTTCTCAATTTCATTCGCATATTGTCGCAAAATGTGAATGATCGGAATGGCAGTCAATTTAGGGTTAATATCAGCAGCGGTAAATCTTCCCCAAAATATTTTACCTTTTTTCATAAAATTCTACCCGTTTTTCCCTTCTCTGTGGTATACTCCTACACAAGCTGTTATCCAACGGCTGGCAGGGGAACAAGCAGGACAATGATAGATTTGTGTAATTCCTTGTATTATAATGAATTAGCACCCCCCCCCCCCCATTTATGGGCGTGTAAATACTTCTTTCTTAGACAGTTTATATCATCATTTAACGGTACCTGGAAACAGGTATTTTTTTGTCTCTTTTATCCCAGATGCCGGATCGAATATTCCGGATTAACTATATAAGGAGAAACGAATGAAGAAAAAGAGAATTTTGGAAGCGAAAAACGCCTTTTTGCCGGCCCTTGGGTTGTTGGTATTAGGCGGCCTTCTGGTTCTGGCCGGGTGTGATTCCTCAACGAATCCTACCCCAACCCCACTAATCGGCTTCTATACGGTCACCGTAGTGCAATCCACCGGTGGAACCATTTCGGCAAGCCCCAATACCGCCGTGGCGGCGGGAACCACCGTTACCGTCACGGTGACCCCTGATACAGAGTATGTGTTTACCGAGGGAAGTCTGGCATACAATGGCATACCAATAGCTGCCGGGGTCTACACGTTTCCCATGCCCGCAGCAAATGTAACGGTTACCGGGTCATTCACCCACACTTATACGATCACTCCAAGCGCCGGCATTCAACACGGAAGTATTTCGGCGGATTCCCCTGCGAAAGTGGGAGATACCGTTACCATCACGGTGACCCCTGATCCGGGGTATGTGTTGGGAACCCTGACATACAACGACGGGACAGACCATACCATCACCGGGACTTCCTTTACCATGCCCGCAGCCAATGTGACCATCACCGGGACATTCATCTCTGATGGAACACCCCTGTTTGCAGTTACCATAGCCTCCGGCATTACCAATGGAACCATTACGGCAAGCCACTCAACCGGCGTAGCAGCGACAACCACCGTTACCGTCACCGCTGCCCCTGCTACTGGGTATGAGTTGACAAGCCTGGTATACAACGATGGGACAGACCATGCCATCACCGGAACTTCCTTTACCATGCCCGCAGCCAATGTGACAATTACCGGGACATTCAGCTTAAGTAGCGAGACCAACCACTCAGTCACCGTAGCTTCCGGCATTACCAATGGAACCATTTCGGCAAGCCCCTTCCAAGATGTGGCAGCAGGAACCACTGTTACCGTCACCGTTACCCCTGCTACTAAGTATGAGTTGACGCCGGGATCCCTGAAATACAACGACGGGACAGACCATACCATCACCGGTAATTCCTTTACCATGCCCGCAGCCAATGTGACAATCACCGGGGCATTCCGCTTAATTAGCGGGACCAACACCTATTCAGTCATCCTGCTCCAAGTCACCGGCGGAACCATTTCGGCAAGCCCCAATACCGCCGTGACAGAAGGTACATCTGTTACCGTTACTGCGAACCCTTATTCGGGATATGAGTTGAAATCGGGAACCCTGAAATACAACAATGGGACGACAGCCACTCTCATCACCGATAATTCCTTTACCATGCCCGCAGCCGATGTGACGATTACCGGGGAATTCAGCTTAATTCCCATACCCGTCCAATCAATAAGCCTCCCTGCAAACATTGAGCTTATCCCCACCGGTACATTGCAGCTAAACGCTATCGTATCCCCGGATACCGCCACCAACAAAACCCTTACCTGGACATCCAGTGACAGCAGCAAAGCTACGGTTACCACCAACGGGTTGGTGAAAGGCGTAAGCGTAGGTACAGCAATAATCACCGCCACAGCCGCAGACGGCAGCGGAAAAAAGGCTGAGTGCACAGTAACGGTTAAAGACGGCAAGCAGTTGTCCTTTACCTTTGAAGGGTTTAATAACCAAACCATTGATCTCACCAAAAGTACAAATAACGATATTTCCCTAAGCAATACCAGCCAAAGTCCGCTCCAAATAACCTTAGTGGGGGACTGGAATTCTATAGGCTGGTACGTGGATGGGGAGCAGCGCGGGTCTGGCAGCAGCTCTTTTGTTTTCGATCTTTACAACTCTGCCGTCGGAGAGCATACGGTTACCGTGGTTGTGTATAAGGGCATTGTTCCGTATTCAAAGGAACTGAAATTCCGGGTAGTTAAATAAGGAGGAATGGAAACATGAAAAGAAACAATTCACTATTTGCGGTAGTTTCCGCAGTAAGCCTTTGGGGTCTCCTCTTCCTTGGGGGATGCTCCAATCTATTAACCCCTTCCCAACAGGATACCAGCACAGGGAAGGTGACCATCAGCGTGATCGGGGAGGATGCGGCAGCCCGTACCCTCTACCCGGATGCTCAATTTTCAAAATATGAACTCATCTTCAAGCAGGGCGGCGAAGTGAAAAGAATAGAAACCCTGCTGAACGGGAAAGCATCTGTGGTCATTACGGGCCTTGCGGCTGAGGTTTGGGATATCACGGCTGTAGGCTATGTAGAAATACTGGTCGAAAGGGAAGGTAAAAAAGAATTCGCCGCTGCCGAGGGAACACAGACAGTGGACATCGCTACAAATTCATCCATCTCCATTCCCATAAGCGCAACCCAGGAAGGCCCCGACGGGTATTTATCCTGGAACATAAGCTTTCCGGAAGAAAAGGTTGATAGCGCCTATTTGCAGCTCACTCTGATGGACGGCTCTTGGGGGGGGACGGATATATACCTGAATCTTATTTCAGCGCCAGAGAACCGTTCCGGCCAGACGTCGCTCCCCCCGGGGTATTATCTTGCCCAGGTCCGCCTGGAAAATGGATACCAGGAAGCCGGCCATACCGAGGTGATCCATATCTATTCCAATATGGAAACCAGGGCAGACTATACCTACACCGCCGGGGACTTCGCCGATTTTATCACCCTAAGCGGTACGGCGACTGTTAAGCTTAACAATGTAACACCCGATTTCACACAAATATCTCTCTTTGCCAATGAAAACCGTAACGGCAATCCACTGGGCTCTAGCCGGATCAATCCTGATGGAACATGGTCCATAAACTTGCTGCCCTTTGCATCATCAACCACCCTGTACGCTTGGGTAAGTGCAAACATCTACACCATCGGCGGCCCCAGCATTTCCCAATGGAAATACGTCGGACCAATAGACAATATTTACAATGCAAACAAAACCATTCCTCTGGGCAATATTGATATCAATACCATCACCCTGGGCGGCACAGCGAATGTAACGGTTACTGGCGCCACGCTCCAGTATTTACAAGTAACCGCCTACAGTCAAAGCGGCAACTATAGTTCCTGGTTAGGGAGCGGCCCTGTGGATAGTTCGGGGCACTGGTCCATAAACGTCTCCCCCCTGAATGCTTCCACAGAGGTACGCTTTGACATAAGTGTAAATGCCCTTGGAGGCGGTTATTTCGAGCGGGAAACCGAAATTACAAGATCCGTCTCTACTACCAGTATACTCGACATTGATTTAGGTTCCATTCCGCTGAACCTTATCACCCTGAGCGGCACGGCGAATGTCACCTATAACGGTTTTCCGCCAGCCAATGCGCAGCTATCTCTCTATGCCAATGAAAACCGTAATGGCGATCAGTTGGGCAGGGGCCAGATCAATACTTCTACCAGAACCTGGTCCATACTCATGGAAGCCCAGTCTTCACCAACCACCCTGTATCCCTGGGTATATGTAAGCAGCGGCGGCAGCAGCCCTGGGCAGGAGAAATACATCGGAACACCCATCACTGGCGGTAATGTAACCCAAGACGGTTTTACCCTGGGCAACATTGATATTAGTTCTGTCACCCTGAGCGGTACCATATCAGGCACAGTGGACGGCAAGTCCCCTGACGGAGCTACGGTGTTGGCTTTTGCTGCGGATAATACCTTTATAGGAGAAGCCGGGGTTCAAGCAAGCGGCAACTGGTCCATGTCGGTCGAAGCCATCAATACTACCGTACATTTCAGCGTTTTGATAGAGCAAGGTTATTCTCAGGTCCTCATACCCCTGGACTCAAGTTACAACAGGACGATTACTGTCAGCAGCGGTGCTTCCGGTATCAACATGAACGGATTGTCCTTTACAACCAAATCATTGACCGTTACGGTTCCGGTGATCGGGATGGTAATTGTTACGAATTCCAAAATCCTCAGCTCCGATATTAGCCAAGAAGCGCCTTATTCGAAAATAATCGCCATGGCCCAAGGAGTGAATTCCTTCGCACTGAGGGTTCCCCAGGATACATCTTCGGTTTACTTCACTGTTATGACTGAAAGCAATGATGTTTATATGAGCAGTTCAGCTGTTAATTATGCTGCCAGTATAACCCTGAACCTTTCGCAGATGGAAAAACTGTCCATGCCATGGTAAAGTAACAAGGTTTAGTTAAGAAACCGCAGCCCGGGGGCTTCCGCTTCCCGGGCTTTTTTTACGCCTATCCCCGCCCCGCCCTTTTCAATTCCCCCGCTTTCAGCCATACTAAGCCCATGAAGCTTACGGTCCTCGGTTCCGGCACCTCCCATGGTATACCCGTCATCGGCTGTTCCTGCCCGGTTTGCAGCTCCACAGATCCCCGGGACAAGCGTATGCGGGCATCCCTGTTCATTCAGGGGGACCGAGGAGAGCAGGTGATCATCGACACGGGGCCGGAATTCCGACTCCAGGCCCTGAGGGCGGGGATCAGCGCCTTGGACGCGGTGTTCCTGACCCATGCCCACGCGGATC
This sequence comes from Treponema primitia ZAS-2, assembly GCF_000214375.1. NCBI lineage: Bacteria > Pseudomonadati > Spirochaetota > Spirochaetia > Treponematales > Treponemataceae > Treponema > Treponema primitia. Next base: position 2,966,133 of record NC_015578.1, read on the forward strand.
ATGTCCACGGGCTGGATGATGTGCGGCCCCTGAGTTATGAACGGGAAATCCCAATTTACGGGAACTCCCAGACCATGAAAGAAATTGAGGAGCGTTTCATCTACGCCTTCATCAATACCCAGCGGGGAGGCGGAAAACCCCGGATAAGCCTGAACCCGGTGAGCAGTCCGGTACGCATAGGTGCCCTTACCCTGACCCCGGTTCCGGTTAAGCACGGAACCCTGGACATCCTGGGCTGGATGATACAGGAAGCTGGAACCCTTGGTCCCGGGGAGAAAAGCCCCTTCGCGGTGTACCTCACCGATACCAGCGCCATCCCCGCCGAATCCCTGGATCTGATACAGGGGACGGAGATTCTTATCATTGACGGGCTGCGGGAACGGGTCCACGAAACCCACTTCAGTTTTGAGCAGGCCCTGGATGCTGCAAGGGCAATAGGCGCCCACCAGACTTACCTTACCCATATCTGTCACAGCCATTCACATGAAGAAATCGAGGAATACTGCAATCGTTACCAGGAAACACACAGCCTGGGGGCACAGTTTATTGCCCCCGGCTTCGACGGGCTGGAGCTTTTGCTCCCCTAGAAAGCGGACCTTGCAGGGAAGGGCTTTCCTGCGCATAATTAGAACGGAGGTACATTGTGAGTTCATCCTTTAAGCCCGGAGAATTGGCGGATTTTGCCCGTTACCATGGGTTTCATTACGATATTATTGATCCCGTGCAGTTGGTGCAGGAAATCCGCGTTGACCTGGAGCGGGGTCTGCGGGGACAGAGTTCCAGTCTCCCCATGATCCCTACCTATATAAGCCCTATCGCCAGGGTACCTGCGGGCCGGACCGTCCTGGCCCTGGACGCCGGGGGCACCAATCTCCGGGCAGCCCGGGTCCGTTTTGACGAAAGCGGCAAAGCCATCGCCGAAGGTACCCGGAAGGCCCCTATGCCGGGCACCAAAGGCCAGGTAACGGCGGACCAGTTTTTTGACCAAATCGCCGAAATCGCCGCCCCCCTACTGGACAAATCTGGGAACATCGAAGGCATCGGCTTTTGTTTTTCCTACCCCATGGAAGTCACCAAAGAAGCAGACGGGATACTCCTGGCTTTCAGTAAGGAAGTGGACGCCCCGGCAGTGATCGGCAAATCCATAGGCCAAGGGCTGCGGGACGCCTTGGCCCGGTGCAAGGTCAAGGCTCCGGAGAAGATCATCCTCCTCAATGATACGGTGTCCACCCTGCTCTGCGGCCTGGTAGATATCCCCGTTGACGGGAGGCGGGAAGGCCCGGACAAGTACGGCATACCCGGGGGGCCCATGATCGGCTTTATCCTGGGAACCGGGTTCAACACTGCCTACCCGGAGAAGAGCATCCCAAAAATAGGCTTTGAATCCGAAACGGCGCCTCAGATCGTGGTCTGCGAGACCGGCGGGTTTATGCCCCGCTACCTGGGCTACCTGGACAAGGAGTACGATAACACAACAAAAAACCCCGGCACCTACGCCCAGGAAAAGGCCTCCGCCGGAGCCTACCTGGGTCCCCTCAGCTTCCACATATTAAAACAGGCTGTCCGTGAGGGGGTCTTGAGCTTTAATCGCTCCGATGAATTCCTCGCCTGGCCTACCCTGCAAACCAAGGACCTAAATTCATTCCTCCGCGCCCCCCTGGCCATGGAGGGCCCCATAGGGGAACTCTTCGGCAAGGATGAACGGGATGCCCTGGCTTCCTTTGTCTACCTGTGTTCCATTGTAACCGAACGAGGGGCACTGCTCTCCGCCGCCATCCTCGCCGCCACGGTGGAACGGATGGATGCGGGTTACGATCCCTTTGCGCCGATCCGTATCGCCGTGGAAGGGACCACCTATGTGCGGTACAAGGGTATGCGGGAAGCCCTGGAATCCTACCTGCATGTCATGCTGAATGCCGGCAAGCCCCGATCCTACGTGATATCCCCGGTGGAACAGGCCTCCCTCTTCGGCGCCGCTGTGGCTGCATTAACCGAGTAAAGCCGCATTAGAGGAAAATAAGAATATCAAAGTATTCCTCTTTTTGGGAGCATAACACCCGCAGGATAGATTATTCCCCTTTTTAGTAAATACTTTACTATATCAGAAATTGAAAAACGATGAGAAAATAATATATCAAGTATTCTATAGGAGGATAGTATGATAATAAAGAAATTGCTGATCCTATGTGTAATTCTCGTAGCGGTGGGTACCTTTGCGTTCGCCAAAGGCAACGCACAACAGGGCAGCGCACCACAGGAAAGGGCTCTCCCCACAGCGGCCCCTGAGGCGCCGATTGTCAAGGTAGCCGGCGGTCAGCTCAAGGGATTCGTTGAAGGGGACGGGACCTTGGCTTTTACCGGTATCCAGTACGCGGTGGCCGAGCGCTTTGGCAAACCCCAGCCCGTACCGGCTTGGCAGGGGGTTAAACCCGCCCAGGTGTACGGCAATACTGCCATGATCCCGGTCCAGACTGCAGTCGGCTACGATGAATTTGCGTGGCCCCACAGGTATTATATTCAGAGCGAGGACTGTCTGAATCTCAATGTATGGACCCAGTCCCTCTCTACCGGCGCAAAGAAGCCAGTTCTGTTTTTCATTCACGGCGGCGGATTCAACAATGGTTCTTCCATTGAGGCCGTTGCCTACGAAGGCGGAAACCTGAGCAAGTATGGTGACGTGGTGGTAGTAACCGTGAACCACCGGCTCAACGCCCTGGGGTATCTGGATCTTTCATCCTTTGGGGATGCCTACAAAGAGTCCGCCAACCTCGGCATGCTGGACCTAGTAGCCGCCCTTCAATGGGTCAAGGACAATATCGCTCAGTTCGGCGGAGACCCCAGCCGGGTGGCCATTTTTGGTCAGTCCGGCGGTTCCACCAAGGTGCACACCCTGTATCACATGCCCTCTGCAAAGGGCCTTTTTTCCGCAGGAGTGGGCCAGAGCTCCGGTGTCTTTAATGCCCTGCCCAAAGAACAAGCCAATCGGGTCGGTCAGTTGACCGTACAGAAACTTGGCCTTACCCAGGCCACTATCGGCCAGATTAAAACCATTGACTACCGTACCCTGTTGGCTGCGGCTGAAGCATCTCTTGCAGATGCCACCAAAGAATTCGGTGTAAACGTCGCCTGGCGTTCAGTGATCGACAACAATGTGGTTCTGGCGGATTATCCCGACTGGGCCAACGCCATTCCCTACATGGCCGGACAGGTACTTAGCGAGACTGCCAGCAATAACCTGAATTTGATTGCCCAGGGCATTAACAAAAATACCTGGACCGATACAGAAATCAATTCAAGGCTTACCGAGCGCTTTGGCAGCAATGCCACTGCCGTGAGAGACGAATTCCTCCGGCTCTTCCCCGGTAAGAAACCCCAGGATGCTCTTTTCTATGACATCAGCCGCAGGCCCCAGACCAAGGGTGCTTTGGCAGACAAGGCCAAAAATGCAACTGCCCCGGTGTACAACTATGTGTTTGCTTACGAAGCTCCCGCAAACGGCGGCATCTTGCCCTTCCATTGCTCAGAGCTGCTCTATATATTCCACAATGTGGGGCTCAGGGAACTCACCAAGGCCACCGGCGGAACGGCTGATGCCTACAAGGTGCAGGATGTTATAGCCCAGGCATGGATTAACTTTGCCGCCACCGGCAATCCGAGCCAGCCCGGCCTGGAATGGAAGCCCTTTGATCCGGCGACAAAAACCGGCACCATGATTTTTGATGTGAACAGCCGTTTTGCTCCCCATGATGATCAGAAGTTAGAGCAGCTCATGGCTGCCAAATAACGTTCTAACCGTAAAAACTCATATAGTTTACCGTGAACCCCCCTAAAGGGATCGCGGCAAACTATATGGTTATTATTATTCTACATTAGGAGGAATATAATGAAGAAATTGCTAATGCTATGCGTAATTCTCGTAGCAGCGGGTTCTTTTGCGTTTGCCAAGGGCAACGCAGAGCCGGGGAAAAGTATCCCCACAACGCCCCCTGAGATGCCTATTGTCAAGGTATCCGGCGGACAACTCAAGGGATTTGTTGAAGGGGACGGGACTTTGGCCTTCACCGGTGTCCGGTATGCGGTGGCCGAGCGCTTTGGCAAACCCCAGCCCGTACCGGCTTGGCAGGGGATAAAACCTGCCCAGGTATACGGACCTATCCCCATGGTTCCGGAGCAAACTGCGGTCGGTTATGATGAATTTGTCTGGCCTCACCGGTATTATATCCAGAGTGAAGACTGTCAGTATCTCAATTTATGGACCCAGACTCTTTCTTCCAGTGCAAAGAAACCGGTTATGATCTTTATCCACGGCGGCAGCTTCAATAACGGTTCTGCCATGGAAGCCGTTTCCTACGAAGGCGGAAACCTGAGTAAGTTCGGCGATGTGGTTGTAATAACCGTAAACCACCGGATCAATGTCTTGGGCTATTTAGACCTTTCCTCCTTTGGGGATGCGTACAAAGATACTACCAACCTCGGCCAGCTTGACCTGATTGCCGCCCTTCAGTGGGTTCAGGAAAATGTCGCCCAGTTTGGCGGCGACCCCAACAATGTAACCATCTTCGGCCAGTCCGGCGGATGTCGAAAGGTACAATCCCTTTTGCACATGCCGGCTGCTGAGGGTCTCTTTTCCAAAGCCATTGGTCATAGCAGTATTTATAATCCTATAACCCAGGAACAGGCCAACCGGATTGGCCAGCTCACGGTACAAAAACTCGGCCTTACCGCGGCCACCCTGGACCAGATTAAAACAATAGACTACCGGACCCTGCTGGCTGCCGGTGTATACGCCCTTGGTGAAGCGGGCAAGGAATATGGCATAAGTTTCAGTGGCTGGAATGTATCGATTGACAATGTAACTCTTTTGGCCACCTATCCCGAATTTGCCAAGTCCATACCCTTTATTCAGGGCACCGTGTTCAGCGAAGCTGCCAACAACAATCTGAATCTCATCGCCCAGGGCATTAACAAGAACACCTGGACCGCCGCAGAAACGGACCAGTATCTTGCCAAGCGTTTCGGTTCCGATGCCGCCGCCGTAAAGGCTGCGTTTACAGGGCTCTTCCCCGAGAAGAAACCCCAGGATGCTTTTTTCTATGATATTGGCCGCCGCGGCCCCACCTTGGACTACTTGGTAGAAAAAGCCCAGAGCGGATCTGCCCCGGTATACAACTACCTGTTCGCCTTCGAAGCTCCCGTAAATGGCGGGGTTCTCCCCTTCCATTGTTCTGAACTGACCTATGTGTTTCACAATGTGAACCTCAGGGAAGTCACGAGAGCCACCGGCGGAACGGTGGATGTTTATAAGATGCAGGATGTTATGGCCCAGGCATGGATTAACTTTGCCCGCACCGGCAATCCGAGCCAGCCCGGCCTGGAGTGGAAGCCCTTTGATCCCGCGACCAAAACCGGCACCCTGGTCTTTGATACCAACAGCCGCTTTGCCCCGCTGGATGATCAGAACCTGCGGCAGATCATGGCTGCCAGATAGTGTTTTAAATGTAAAAAAAACCCAGCCTGGCGTAACCCAGGCTGGGTTTTTTTTTACAAACCATGGGACCTCTCAGATGGGGATGCTGGATTCTATAAGCTCTTTTGTGCGGGAATGTTTTGGCGCCGTGATAAGCTCCCGGGTCAGTTCGTCTTCGATTATCTCGCCCCGATCAAGTACGATGATCCGCGCAGAAATATCCGCCACCACCGGGAGATCGTGGGAGACCATAATCAGGGTAAAATTTCTATTCTGCTTCAATGTGTGCAGCAATGTGAGTATTTCAATTTTAGTAATCATATCCAGGGCACTCACCGGTTCATCGGCGATAAGCACTTCAGGATTGGTAACCAAGGCCCTGGCAATAGAAATGCGCTGCCGCTGACCGCCTGAAAATTCCCCGGGAAAGCGGTCGAGTATATCCCCTTCCAGACCGACGCTTTGCAGGGCGGCAATAATTTTTGCCCTTTTTTCTTCCCTGCCCGCTGCCAGTTTTAATGAGTCCAGGGGTTCGCCAATGATGCTCTCAATTTTCTGGGTTGGGTCGAGGGAAAGATAGGGGTCCTGAAAAACCGGCTGAACCTTACTTCTGAAATTTTTGACTTCCCCCTTTGTCATATCATTAAGGGGCCTACCGTAAAAAGCAATGTTCCCTATCCGTGCCTTGTAAAGCCGCAGAAGCAGTGCCAGGAGGGTAGTTTTACCGCTGCCCGATTCCCCGACTATCCCAAGGTTTTCACCCTTTACAATATTCAGGCTGATGTCTTTCAGAATATCTTTTTTCTTATAAGCAAAACTAACATGGGAAAGCTCATAGATCCTTTCGCCCTTAGTATCTGCCATATCTATACACCGGCCTTTGCCGCAGGGGCCTGATCAGTTTCACCGGAAAGTAACGGCGAAGGGGCCGCGAGGTCCAAGCGCCGGGCACTTTTTATAAGGAGCCTGGTATATTCATTTTGGGGCTTATTCACAATACCATCTCCGGTGTTTTCCTCCACAATCAGCCCATCCTTCATAACAATAATTCTGTGGGCAATTTTATGAACCACCGCCACATCATGGGATATAAACAGTACGGCGATCCCCCGCTTCACTGCCACATCGTAGATCAGATCCACGAGCTGTTTCTGAATTGATGCGTCAATTGCGCTGGTAGGCTCATCGGCGATAAGCAGTTTTGGTGAACATGCCAGGGCCAGGGCGATAGCTGCCCGCTGCCGCTGGCCTCCTGAAATCTCGTGGGGAAATGAGCGGGCAATACGCTTTATGTCGGTTAATTTAACTTCCTCCATCAGGGCAAAAACAGCCTTATCCAGCCCTGCCGGGCCCGGCCTCTCCCCCCTCAGAAACGCGTTCTTTTTGAGGGGGAGCGCAATTTGCCTGCCTATCCTCATAAGCGGATCCAGGGCGGCGGTGGGTTCCTGGAAAACAATGGCCACATCCCTGCCTCTGATTTTTACCAGGGATGCTTCATCTGCCCCGATAATTTCCCTGCCCATGAGCAGAACGCTCCCGGCGGCTTGTATGGTTTCCGGTAACAGCCCGGCGATTGCCAGGGAGCTGAGGGATTTTCCGCTGCCCGACTCACCCAAAAGCCCCAGGACTTCTCCCTCCCGGATACTAAAACTAATACCCCTAATAAGGGGAGTTTGTGTTTCCTTTAAGACAGCGCTTAATTGCTTTACTTCCAGTATTACTGTTTCGCTCATTGGGAAATACCCCCGGCCACACCATACCGGTCGCGGATGGAGTCTGCCAGCAGGTTCACCCCGATAACAATGGCAATGATGACCGCCCCGGGAACAATGGCTCCCAGGGGAGCGATCAGTACCGTTGACTGAGCCCCCTGCATGAGCCTGCCCAATGATGCGTTTGGCGGGGGTACCCCAAGCCCCAGATATGACAGGCTAGCCTCCGCCAGTATCGATACGCCGAACATAACAGCGATATTCACCGACAACACCTGCCAGATATTCGGCAATATGTGCCTGAAGGTGATGGCAAGCTTTCCCGTACCTGAGGTTTTTGCGCTGATAAAAAACCACTTGGACATGACCTGCTTTGACAGAATGCGGGTAAGCCGGGCTATTACCGCAGAACAGGCGATGCCGATGGAAATAACTGCGGTCCAGGTACTTCTGCCCTGGGTAGCGCCGATGAGCATGGCCAGTAATAGTGTGGGAAAGGCAATCAGGGTATCCAGGATTGAGGAAATTGCGCTATCCGCCCACTGGGGCAGCCATGCCGCAAGGATGCCCGTAAAAATTCCGGTAACCCCGGCGATTAGAATGGCCCCCAGGCCGACCATGTAGGCTATCCGTGTCCCGATCATGACAAAACTGGCCAAATCCCGCCCCAGCTTGTCGGTTCCAAAGAGGTGGGCCGGGCTGGGCCCTTCCAGGCGCTCCCCGGAAGTATCATCCAGACTGTAAGGCGTCCAAAACAGGGATACTAAGGCAGTAATAAAAGTAAGGGACAAAAGCAGAACAGCAATGTAAAGCCCCAGGGGACTTTTTTTCTTTCTTTTCGCGCTCATAGGTGCAGATCACCCCCCTCTTTGATTTTGATTCCGGAGTCGGGGGTCCAGTATCCGTTGCAGCACATCCGCAAAGAACCCGATAACCAGTACCAGGAAGGTTGTGGTGAGTAGGATTCCCTGTATGGCAGGGTAATCATGCTGGGCAATAGCTTTGGTAAGCATGGACCCAAGTCCCGGCAGAGAGAATATGTTTTCTACCACCACGGCGCCCAAAAGGGTGGAAGAAAGTTCTATGCCTAAAATAGAAACCACCGGCACATAGGCATTTCTGATACCGTGGAGCAAAAAGGAACGTCCCTGGGAAAACCCCAAAGACCGGGACGTGCGGATATAGCCTGAATCCAGAATATTCAACACACTTGAGCGTATATACCGGGACAGGCTGGCGGTCATAACAAAAACAATGGTTATAAGCGGCAGAATCAGTGCCTCCACCGCCTTGCCAAAATTGCTCCACCCGCCGTTAGGCCAGCCTCCGGAGGGCAGGATGTTCAGCCTGAGGGCAAATAACCATACAAAAATAATGCCCACCCAGAAAGCCGGTATGGCGATTACGGTCTGGGAAAAAACGGTCAATACCGCCGCATACCATGTTCCGTTTTTATACGCCGCAATAAAGCCGATGGCGCTTGCCGCAACAAGGGATATCAAGAACGAAAGGATGGTCAGCGGAACAGTTATTCTGAGTCTGCTTGCCACTTCCGGACCAACGGGAATCCCGGAGACCAAGGAGGTGCCAAAGTCTCCGTGGGTAACCCTGGCAAACCACTGTACAAATTGGCGGCCTAGGCTCTGATCCGATCCGACCTTCGCCCTGGCTTCCATGATTTGTTCCGCCGTGGCATCCGAGGGCAGCAATGCGTTTGCAGGATCCCCCGGAAGCAGCCGCAGCAGAATAAAGATCACCAGTAAGGCGGCGATAAAGGAGACCAAAAGGAAAAAAGCCCGGTGTAACAGGTAGTTAATCATATCGGATTATTACCGAAAATCCGCAGGCCCGCCAATATATCGGCAGATCTGCGGATTCTCTTAGTTTGTTTTTACGATATTGTAGGAGTGAAACTGGGAATTTAATCCATTGATCGGATAACCTGAAACATTGGATACCGCGATAACAATCTGGGGATACAGGTAGAGCCAAACACTGGCGGCTTCCCGGGCAATAGTCCTGTTCACCTCAAGCAGTTTTTGTGTCTGCTCATCGGTGCTGTTCGCCTGCTCCGCTTCACTAACGAGCTTTACCACATCAGGGTTGTTGTATCCCCAATAAAAGTTAGGATTCCCATACCACACCACATCCCGGTCATTCACGTGCTCCTGGAGCGTAGCGGTGAAATCACGGTCACGATATACCTTGGAGTACCATTCGTCTGCGGATATGGAATTAATATTCACGATTATTCCGATTGATGCCAATTCGCTTTTGAGGAATTCCGCCACCGTGGGGTGGGGATCGTATGTGGGGGTGTCCAGGGTAAAGGTGAATCCATTGGGAAAACCCGCCTGGGCAAGCAGAGATTTTGCCAAATTAACATCGTAGGGATTGGCATTAACCAGGGCCGGATCGTACCAGGGATCCGTAGGAGGTACCATGGAACCGATCAGGGAGCCGTAGTTTCCCCAAATTGAATTAAGCAGCTTTGCCCGGTTAACAGCGGAATAAATAGCCTTGCGGACATTCGTATTATCAAAGGGCGCCACCCTATCATTAAAGGCGAGCAGTTCCTTGGTGGTTGAAGCACCGTTGTTGATCTTGTACTTAGGGTTATTTTCAAATTGGGCAATCGCATCGGGACTCTGCACCGCAGCAATAATGTCAATTTGCCCGCTTAAAAGGGCATTACTCAGGGCGCTCGCATCGGTAAAGTAATAGAAAACCACACCGGAATTTTTTGCGGGGGCACCCCAATACCCATCCCATTTTTTAATGCTCAAAGAACTGCCCCGGTTCCAAGTATCCAGGGTGTAGGGGCCGGTCCCGTCTTCCTCAATCCTGAAATCCCTTCCGTCATCATTGACAATCCACATCACCGCGAGGTGGTACAGGAACGAAATTGCAGGATTATTGAGGTGAAACACCACGGTCCTTGCATCCGGGGTATCAATACTTTTTACGTTTCTAAAGCTGGAAATCCGGGCGCTCAGGGAACCGGGGGCAACAACCCGCTCCAGACTGGCTTTAACATCCGCGGAAGTAAGGAGCTTCCCGGAGTGAAACTTAACCCCATCCCGCAGTATTATGGTATAGCTCAGCCCATCCGCACTTTTCGTGTAACTGGCGGCCAGCAGATTTTCCACCTTCCCGTCATCAGTCAGCTTAAAAAGCCCCTCATACACATTTCCGCTAAGCGCCTCGTTTACGCCCTGCCCGCCCCCCTGGGTATTTGACAGGTTTGTCGGCTCATAGAGGGAACCGATATTGACAATCGTCGAGTCGGGGCTTGCCCCGCTCCGGTCATTCTGCCCCTTGGCAAACCCGCTTTGGGCCGCAAAGAGGGAAAAAATCAGCAAGCCCGCAACCCAAAGGGTGGGTTTGTTTTTAAGCTTCATTTCAAACTCCTTTATATCATAGTAATAACATGTGTATTGTATATATTAATACCGAAGCTTTAATTCCGTCAAGGGGGTTTTTAGAATTTTACGGAAATTGTCCTTTCAGTAGGTCTCGATCCGGTTACCCGAGGGCCCCCAGTAAGGGGATACCCTATACCTATTTTTCTACTGTCGTTTTGGTTTTTTTCCGTTTAGGGATATACAGCAAGGTACCCATTACCGTCGTAATGGGGGCTACCAGGACAAGGCCGAAACTGCCAACTACGGTTTGGAGTATTTCTGCCGCCGTATAATTGATGTTTAAGATATTGCTGTTGGATATTCCCTGGCCCATAAAAAGCATCAACATGGCGAGATATCCCCCACTGTACGCAAGGAGGAGGGTCGTCGTCATGGTACCGATAACCGAGCGCCCGATATTGTTACCCGATAGAAATAGTTTTTTAGCGGAAATATCGGGGTTGAGGCTGACGATTTCGTTCATTGCCGCCGAAATATCCATGGAAAGATCCATTACCGCTCCTGATGCGGAAAGGACCACTCCGGCGATAAAAATACGGGTAAGGTTGAGGTTGATGAACCCTGCATAAAGCAGGGTTTCTGAGAAAGGACGTACTGCGCCGTTGATATTGAAAGGTTCGGTAAAGCAAAGGGCCATCACAGAGGTTATCGCAAGCCCGATTGTCGCACCCAGAAGGGCAACGACTCCTTTTTTATTGAGTCCCGCCACCAGGAATAAAATAGCTGCGGATAAAATAGAGACGGTTATAAAACTCAGGATGATGGGATCGATGCCCCGCAGCATGGCGGGGATCATCAGTTTCCATACCGTAAGGGCGGTAAAGAAAAAGGAAAGTATCGCTTGGAACCCGAAAAAGCCCCCGTAAAACAACAGAAAACAGGCAAAAATCACCAGGAGAATTAATTCGACCCGCAGCCGGTAATGGTCTGCCGCATTTGCCCAGGCGACAATATCTCCCTGGGTGGAAATATTCAGCAGAGTGCGATCCCCAATTTCAAATACCCGATCCAGATCCATCTTGCCCAGAAAATGATTCCCCGTGCTGAGGATTCGCCCTTTCCAACGCCCCGCGAGCACCTCAACATCAATACGCTGGGAACCGGAGAGGACTAAACCATATTCTCTAAACTGCGAATTATCGACTGCAACAACTTTTCCTTCAACATGTTCAACCCCTGTGGCTTGACGATTTTCAAAACCCGTGGGGATGAACAATAGAATTACACACAAAAGAAGAATACAGCATGAAAAGACAATATCCTTCTTCTGTGCATTGTGAAAGAAAAGGGAACTATAGTTTTTCTTCCCCGGTTCCATAGCTTATTACTCCAGCTGACCAATAGCCACGACTTTCTTGAATATATCCGTATTGTCATAGTACCCATTGAACAGTTCATTCCCTACGCCGATAACCGAAACAGGGGTTGGAAGTCCTGTATGGGAGAAGGTAGTCCAGCTCACCCCTGATTTTTGATCAAGTATATGAACGAGGGCGGTCGTGAAAGGATCCGCCATGTACCCGTAGGAAAGGTAATAGTCATTCGTCATGGGTGAAGAGGCAGGGCGTTCCTTCGGTTCCAGCAGTGTGTATGCCAGCGCTTTTTCCAGATCCGCTGTCTCAGATTCCGTAAGGGTTTGGCCTAGTGTTATGTAAGCACTCGAATCGCCCCCTTTGGCTGCCTGTTGAAGCCGTGCAACTTCGGTAGCATTGTACGGTCGGAGGCCGAAATATTTTTCGATCACGGGATACACATCAGCCAGCTTTTTAATATTAGGATTTTCTGCCCTGTAGGCCGGAAATATTTCTTTATTAAAAGCATCAAAGGAACATTTCTGTCCTGAAAGTTTATTTAAGAATGCATCGTAGCCGGTCCCGGCGTAGCCCAGGGTCATACCGCCGGTTTCATGGTCTCCGGTAACCACAATAAGGGTTTCGTTGGGGTGTTTCAGATAGAAGTCGTAGGCAGCCTTAACTGCCTCATCAAGGGAGATTACATCATAAATCGTGCCTGCCGCATCATTTGCGTGACAGGCCCAGTCAACCTTGCCACTTTCTACCATCATGAAGAACCCATTGGGGTTATCCAGGACTTCGATCCCCTTGGCGACAAACTGTGAAAGCTGAATGTCCCGGTCATCCAGATCAATGGCATAAGGAACCGCTTTGTCAGAATCCAGTCTGGGGTTGATAGCTATAATCTTATCATCCCCTGCTTTGAGCCGGTTAAAGTCTTCTTTGGTGTTGAATATTTTATACCCAGCTTCTTTTAATATTTCATTAATATCCCGCTGGTCCTTTTTTGCTCCCGTGGGCTGTTTAAAACCTCCGCCGCCGAAATAGTTAAAGTTACTTTCGGCCAGCTGCAGGGATATATCGTAGTAGAAATCCCGGCTGGGAACCGAAGCGTAGAAAGACGCCGGAGTCGCGTGATCCAGAGAAACGGTAGTAACAATGCCCACTTTCAGTCCCTTATTCCTTGCCAGCTTTGCCATGGATGTATAGGGGAATGACGTTGTCGGGTCCATGCCTACCACTCCGTCCCGTGTCTTTAGTCCGGTAGCAATCGCCGTTCCCGCAGAAGAAGAATCGGTGATCAGGGAGTTACTGGAATAGGTGCTGCTGAACCCCTGTCCGGGGAAGCCGCTCATCAACATACGTTCAATCGCAGGAGTAAAATCGGTAACCCCATTACCTGCACCGAATGTACCACCTTCCCGGGCAACCGCATTCTCATAATTCCGGGTGTTTTTCTGACTGGCCAAGTACATCTCCGTGGTGGTTCTTTGGGGAATTGATGTTCCATCCCCAATAAACACAAAGATATACTTTGCTTTGCCCTTTAAATTCCCCTGTTGCTCCGACTTTTGACTCCCACCGCCGGCAAATACCAGGGTGAATGCAGTCAGAAACAGTACGAAAACCGATGCGACTTTTTTCATAGTCCTCTCCTTTGCAAAAATACTTTGCAGCTAATATAAATTGGCTGAAAAACAGCCAATTCTTAATACTCAGATCCCTATGCGGGATCAGGGATTCACTTGGGACCGTATTTTACGGTTCGCCAATCTGATATTACCCCGTGCCAGTTAGACCCAAAGGCGAAATCATAGGTATTACCGCATTCATCCTTGTATGGCTTCATATCCCGGGGAACATCCTCAAACTGAGCTTCCACGGTTTCCATATCCAGGGGCATTTGAAAAGGGAGCAGTGCAGAGGGTTCTGCCGTTCCACTGAGAATATCCAGAAGAACTTGAGCCCGTACCCCAAAGTGCAAAATAAGGGCATCGCAAGCTGTCTCAAATTCACTGACTATAAAAGGGTTTTTAGCATTAGCAACAACGATTACCGGCTTTCCGGGCATTAATTTTCTTGTGTCAAGAATCATATCAAGATCGCTTTCGTTTTCAGTTGTAGTTGTTTTATTGTAATAGGAACGATCCTCACCGGCGATACTTTCTTTACGTGCTGATTTTGCAGTATATGGACGGTACTGAAGGCTTATGGGCAAATAGCCTTTCTCTTTACTATAGGGAAGGCTTTTTGGGGATCCAATAAAACAGATTGCCCCATCGGCATTTTCAGGATTATCGGTCACTTCAAAAAAATTTTCCAGCAGAGTTCGGCTAATGGGGGAGACATCCCGGGCTTCAATGGACCGCCCGAACCAGTCGGTACTTTTTCCGAGATGCCGTATAGGGATATAGACCTTTGTTTTCTTTGCCAGGGGCAGGACATTTCCTTTATTTTTCAGGAGAACAACGCTTTTTACCTGAGCCTCATAGCCAAGCCTTACAAAGTCCGCTCTTCCCGCAATTTTGCGTGATTCTTCGGTGTCAAGATAGGGGTTTTCAAAAAGCCCGGTACGGAAAATATTACGCAGAAGCCTGGCCGCAGAAAGCTCAAACCGTTCCCGCATATAGTGCTCGCCCTTTTCCTTTACACCCATCTCATAAGCATCCAGTACGGGTTTAATATCGTTGTTGCCTCCGAATTGATCTACCCCTGCCATGAGAATCTTATAGTGCCGTTCTGCAATCGAAAGGGTTTCTACTCCCCAGCATTTTCCGCCTAATACTTTATCAAGATCCCCAAAGTCACTGGTAATAAGCCAGTCAGTGCATATCACACCATCGAAGCCGTATTTTTGCCGTAATAAATCGGTAATAATATATTTATTGTAGGAATTCCCAACGTTTTCGCCGTACCGGGTATCAATGCCATAGGAAATGGTGTAATAGGGCATAACTGCCGAAGCCGAGGAGGTTTTCCCGTCCAGCTTAAATGCGCCATTAATAAAAGGCTTTAATTGTTCTTCCAGATTGTTCCCGGGATACACCGCATATTTACCGAATCCGTAATGGGCATCCCTGCCGCCCTCCCCGCTTCCTCCTCCGGGCCAGTGTTTTGCCATGGCATTTACGCTGTCAAATCCCCAGCCGCCTTCTATCTCCTGTACTCCTTCGGAAGTTTGAAAACCATCACAATAGGCCCGGGCCATATCCACAGCAAGATCTGTTACTTCCCCAAAAGTACCGGTGAAGCGGTTCCAGCGCGGGTCCGAGGAAAGATCTATCTGGGGAGAAAGGGCCGTGGTGATACCCATGGCGCGGTATTCCTTTGAAGCAATTAGGCCGAATTGTTTTACTACATTCGGGTCAAAGGTGGCTGCAAGCCCGATGTGATCCGGCCATATAGAAATATCACCCCCCGCACCCATATTGAATTCCGCTGTAACCGACGGTGTATGCCGGGGATCGGAACTGATGTTTACCGGAATTCCCAAGCCCAGGGATTCGACGAAAGCCTGGGCTTGGTTGCTCCATTTTGCCGCTGTTACTGCATCGTCCGCCATCGCCATAAGGACATGACGCAGCTTATCGTCTTTAAGGAATTTTTTCTGTCCCTCCGTGAGATCATACACATGCTGCCGGGTATCCTGAGCATTCTGCCCGGGGTACATCATTTCGGACAAGAGACTATTCCGGGCAATTGCCTGATGGGAGCTATAGAGCATCAATCCTGCGATTTCTTCTATAGAAAGCCTTTTTACCAGGTCTTTTATCCGTTCTGAAAAGGGCAAGCGCCAATCCTCGTAAGGGTCAAGTTTTCCGTTGCCATTGAGGTCCTTGAAGGCAAATCCATCCTGTTCAAGGATACGATCTTTATTATCAGTTTGTATTCCTAAAGTGGCTCCGCCTTTGTTAACAATGAGCACATAGCCATCTTTTTGAATCATCTCCCATTTCTTTTCCATAAAATATACTCCCGAAAATCTTTACAATTTTACCATGAAGAGTTTCGGTTTTCTATCCAATTCTGGATATTTTTATAGGCATATTTTGCGGACTAGGGCTATTCCACTGTTTTTTTGAGAATGATCATCTTAATGCCCTGAGGCGGTACGATAACCTGGGTTGTAAAAGATCCTGTCAGAGAAATTGATTTTACCGTTGTATGAGGATGGGCCATGGATCGCAAATATTCTGTATCATACGAAGAAAGCTCCTGGGGAAAACCCATATCAGCAAAGATATCAAAGGCGCTTCCGTGGGTCCGGTCCAGGGTATATTCCCGTGCCGTATACTTTCCCGAGAGTCCCTGTACGGTAAAGGCAAACAGTGCAGGAGATTTTTTTTCAAAAACCTCGTAACGGGTAGTAAAACTGAGCAGTGAATGGTCCCCTTCGGTAAAAAATTGATCGTAGTACACATAGCGGAAGATCAGGATGGCAATACCGTCGTCTTTCTTGGTGATAACATATTCATCACCCCTGGCGAGAATAGCTCCCCGCACATGGTGCAGAAACCATAAGGCCCACCAGGAAGGCTTGCGGATTCCCTCGGCAGTAACCAGCCCAAAACCGCCGCCGAAGGCAGGGATGAGTATTTCGTCTTCCTCGAAAATATCCGATAGGGTCCAGAAAGCTATTCCGTTCAGACGATCATGGTTGCACAGGTAGTTATACAGCAGGTGACACGCAGCAAACATGGTATCCAAAAGGTAATTACCATGTTCGGCTGAAATATTAAATTCAGTTATAAATATTTTGTTTACCCGCTTATTAAGACGGGCTATTTTTTCTGTATAGGTGGTAACACAATCGGTAAAATGATTCCTGTCCCCTATTCGTGATAAAGCATGGCGGCGATGGTTAGTGGAATTCCAATTGCTCTCCCCATAAATATGAAAGGTAAAGCAATCAAGGGGCAAATTATTAGCATTGAGAAATTCAACAAATGTGTCCAGCCATTTATCGTACCCCGGCATTGGCTGAATAATGGAGGGCCCCGCTATCTTAAGGGCATGGTCCGCCCTGAGAAAGGCTTCCGCAGTGGCTTTATAAAAGGCAAAATATTCTTCCTGGGAAGAGACGCACAAAAAATCCGGCTCATTCCATATTTCAAAATACCAGCGCCGCACCTCCTCCCTGCCGTACCGGTCGATGCAATGATTCGCAAAAGCCGTGATGAGGGCCGCCCATTCGCTTAAATCCCGGGGTAAGGAAATATTGCCCCGGTACCGGAAAATGGTTTTCTCACCGCTTTTAAAAGCATTGGGCATAAAGGTTAGATCCACCATAGGGCATACGCCGGTTTCCGTAAGAAAATCGAATACCCGGTCGATATAGGTCCAACAGAACTGTATCTTGCCTTCTTTGTCCCGATTTACTACCCGCATCTCTTCGCCGAAAATCCCGTGGAACCTCAGGTGCCTTATCCCCAGCTCCTTTGCGGCTTCCCGGATTTGATTCTGCAAATCAGAGCGCAGACAATCGTAGGCTCTTCCTACAGAGCCAAGGTCTTCCCAATTGGGGAAAAGCTCCCCCTCCACGGCCTTTCCGGCGTCCACAATGATGTTGTTTTCCAGTATTAATTCCACGCTTGATAAGGCAGCACTTGGAGATGGCACAGCGAGATATTCCTGTAGTTGGGAAAGCACCTGAAGCGAATCAAAATTCATATAGGCGTAGGAATCTGAATTTTCAAAGGGGGCGAATGAAACCTGCTGATGCCGGTATTCTCCCGGGGTAATACCGTGGAAATCTTTAAATACCTTATTAAAAGCCTTTACGCTGGTAAATCCGCAGCCCAGAGCAATATCGCTGATGAGCATTTCCTTTTGGGAAAGCATGTTGGTAGCGTTATAAAGCCGTATCTGGTTGAGATATTCCAGAAAAGAGATACCCACATTGTCCTTAAAAAAATGGGAAAAATAATAGACGCTTAACCCTGCTCGATCGGCCAGAGTATTCAGGGTTATCCGTTCCGCATAGTTTTTTTGTATATACTTAAGGAGGCTGTGAATACGTCCGTATTCTTTATTCCGTTTATCATCAGGGGCGATTAGCTGATTTTTGGAAGGGACGCTGCGGATAATCAGGGCCATCAGGGTATTGAGCAGTCCCTCTATAACCAGTTGATAGCCATTTTCGTTTTTACGATATTCCTCCAGTATGGAAGCGAAAAGATACCGAAGTCTGCTTAGAAAATTGGCTATTTCTTCTTTTTGATTTTCACCGGCGTAATTACGGAGCATTTCTCTGGGCCAGAGGATATAACAGTTTTCCAGCGCAGGGTAATGTTTGACACAAAAGGCCGGATCTATCTGTAAAACCGCAACAATAGTATCTTCGCTGCCCGCAGTGCTGTGGATCTCATTGGCATTAATAAAAAATAAATCGTCCTGCACCAGTTCATACCGCTGCCCTCCTACGGTAAGCTGTATATGCCCTTTAAGGACCAATATTATTTCAATTTCAGTATGCCAATGGAGCCGAAAACGACTACCACCGTGAATCAGAATATGGACACTGAGCCCTTGTTTATAATGGACAATCTCGTAATTTGTATCCATAACGGCTTAGTATAAAGCCTCTTTCAGATATACGCAAGTAAAAATGAATTTTGCCCCATTCTTTTTTTTATGGGCAATTTTTGCTTTTTTCCGGGGCATTTCTTTCGCCCCATAAATTATGTAATGTCAAAAAAAAGTCCCCACCGGACACCCGGCAGGGACTCTCTTTTACATAAGGACGCGCAGGATTAGGTAACCACTTCCAGGAAGCTGGGTATCATTTCCCCGGAGAAGTAGAAAAGACCCCTACCGAGCTGGTCCGCGTCCCATACCCGCTGGGGATTGTCCGGGTATGCGGTGTAGCCGCCGCAATAGGTCTCGATGCGGTTGCCCGAGGGTTCCCAGAAGTAGATGGTGGTGCCCCGGGTGATGGCGTGCCGGGTGGGGCCTATGTCCAGTTTCAGGTGGTTGATGGCGATAAGGTCCGCGGCGTTGAGAACGTCCTGCCAGGTTTCCAGGAAGAAGGCGAAGTGATGCATCTTGCCGGGCTTGGGGTATTCCACAAAGGCCAGATCGTGGGCTTTGTTGGAGCCGGTGATCCAGGCGGCGAGCCGCTTCCCGTCCGGGGTATTACAAACTTCGGGGACGTACATGTCGAAGACTTCTTTCATGAACCGTTCCGCTTCATCAATGCCGGGTCCGTAGAGGAGGAAGTGATCCAGCCTAGTGGCCCTCATGCCCCGGGGCTGCTCGTGCCAAATGTCGGGGTTCTTGATCGGGGGGAATTTCTTGGCCAGTTCCACCTCCGCATAAACCTGGAGCTGGTGGCCCGTACAGATGGTAAAGGCATAGCGTTTGCCAAAACCGGGCTGCTCGTCGTTGGCCTTGAGTTCTGTCACCTTATAGCCGAATTTTTCGGTCTTTACCTTGATTTCCTCCAGGGCCTTGACATCCGCTACCTTAAAGGCCACGTAATCCAAGCCGGCTTCAGAGGCCTTGCGGAGCACCACGCTGTGATGATCAAATTCATCGTAGCATTTCAGCATTACCCGGCCATCGCTGGTCCGTCCGACTTCATCCAATCCGACAACGTTCTTGTAGCAATCCAGGGTCTTATCCAAATCCAGCACCCGCAGCTGAATGAGACCTGGTCGAAGCGTTGATTTAAATCCCATACTGAACCTCCATGAGTTAATATTTGTCTACACCCGGGCGATGGTTAAATCGCTGCGGGGTTGAACACAACACAAAAGAACTATTCCCTCTTTCCTATCATCCTCAGTTACGTGGGCGACGCTCATGTTCTTAAAAGCCTCCCACTCCCCGGAACTGATCCGCATCCTGCAAGCGCCGCAGCCGCCACCGGCGCACCCGTAAGTCACCGGCCCTGTGCGGGCCCGGATCATGGCGGCAAAAACCGACTCATCTTCCTTGCAGGGGAAATCCTTCCCCAGTTCCGGTACCCTGACCTGCCAGATCTGCCCCATAAAAAGCTCCGTTACCCTTACTTTTTCTGGGACAACTGATAGGCCACATCCACGATCATGTCTTCCTGGCCGCCCACCATGCGGCGTTTCCCCAGCTCCACCAGGATATCCCGGGGGGCTATGCCGTACTTTTCCGCAGCTTTTCTGGTATGGAGGAGGAAGCTGGAGTAAACCCCAGCGTACCCCAACATGAGAGAATCGGTGCGTATCACCTGGGGCCGCAGCATTATAGGCTCCACCACATTCTCCGCCAGATCCATGAGCTCGTAACAGTGTACCCCGGTTTCGTAGCCCAGCCGTTCCATCACCGCGCAGAAAACCTCGCCCTGGGTATTCCCGGCGCCAGCGCCCAGGCCCCGGCAGGTAACGTCAATGTACGAGGCCCCTTCTTCCACCGCCGCCAGGGAATTGGCTACCGCTAGGCCCAGGTTGTTGTGGGAGTGGAAGCCCACAGGGATACTGATCGCCGCTTTAAGCGCCCCTATCCGGGCGCGGACATCCTTGGGGACCATGTAGCCCGAAGAATCCGCCAGGTTGATGTAATCTGCCCCGGCGTCCACAAATATCTTCGCCTGTTCAACGATGGTCTCAGGAGAGGCCATGTGGGTCATCATCAAAAAACCCACGGTGAACATCCCCGCCTGCTTTGCCCAGGCGATATGCTGGACCGCAATATCCGCCTCAGTCACATGGGTGGCAACCCGGACCGCATTGGCCCCCCGCTCCCGGGCTTCCTTCAGGTCTTCGATGGTTCCTATGCCCGGCAGGAGCAGGACCCCCAGCTTGGCTTTCTTCACCACTTTTCCTGCGGCTTCTATCAAATCCAGTTCCGAAACCTTGGAAAAGCCGTAATTAATGGAGGAGCCGGCAATGCCGTCCCCGTGGCTTATCTCAATAAGCTCAATCCCCGCCTTATCCAGCCCCGCT
Organism: Treponema primitia ZAS-2; assembly: GCF_000214375.1. NCBI lineage: Bacteria > Pseudomonadati > Spirochaetota > Spirochaetia > Treponematales > Treponemataceae > Treponema > Treponema primitia. Next base: position 2,986,950 of record NC_015578.1, read on the forward strand.
GCCACAGCTGCCGCCTGTTCCGCAGTAAAGGAGTGGCTCACCGCATGGCTGCCGTCCCGCAGGGTGGTATCTACTATGTTAATTTTACTGTTAGCCATACTACTTTACCCCCAGCATTTTTACCGCCAGTTTTTCCGCCACCGCCACTGCGGCCTGGTTGATAATGTCCAGGTTCCCCGAATAGGGGGGGAGGAAGTCCCCGGCGCCCTGGACCTCCACTATTACGGTGACCTTATTGCCTTCGATCACCGGGGGAAGCCGCAGCCGGTATCCCGGCACATAACTCTGCACTTCCCGGACAATATCGTTCACCGATTCGGTGATCCGCTTTTCGTCGGGGTTTTTCACCAGGGCATAGACCGTATTGGTCATCAGCAGGGGCGGGTCCGCAGGGTTCAGCACAATGATAGCTTTACTGCGATCCGCTCCGCCTACCACCCGTAGGGCCTTGGAGGTGGTTTCGGTAAATTCGTCGATGTTCGCCCTGGTGCCGGGACCTGCGCTTTTGGAGGAAATACAGGAAACGATCTCCACGTACTCTGCGTCAGCCGCCCGGTTAATAGCATGGGCGATGGGCACCGTGGCCTGGCCGCCGCAGGTGACCATGTTGAAGTCCACCTCGTCGGTGAGTTTGTCCAGGTTCACACAGGGCACCACATAGGGGCCCACAGCGGCGGGGGTCATGTCAATGGCGATCTTCCCGGCGGCCTTGAGAATAGCTGAATTGTGGATATGGGCTTTGGCGCTGGTGGCATCGAAAACAAATTTAATCTCCGGGTCCTCCGCCACGGCGTCCACACCCTTGATGGAGGTCTTAAAGCCCAGGCCCGCAGCCCGCTTAATGCCCTCGGATTCCACGATGCCGGTCATCATGTGCATTTGCAGGTGTTTGCTCTTTATAACCTTATACATCAAATCGCTGCCGATATTACCCGGCCCGATGATTCCAACCTTTATTTTTTCCATTACCAATCACCCCTTTATTGCAATACACCTTGTATATTTCAATCAGAAGCAAACCTAAAGGGTTTGCATACTACACAAACCGCGCTTCCACCGTTCCCAGGGTAGAAAATTCCGCCCTGAAACTATCGCCTTTGACAGCCACCGGCGCGGCGGAGAAGGCCCCAGAGAGGATCACTTCCCCGGCTTTCAGGGTTACCCCGTAGGTCCAGAGGCGGTTCGCCAGCCAGGCCACGGAAATGCAGGGGTCACCCAGGACCGCCGCGCCCGTGCCCTCCCCTACCAGCTCGCCCTGGTTTTTGAAGAGCTTCATGCTTACCTTGGGGAGGTCCACTTCGCTGAGTTTAAACTTCCTGCTGCTCAGGACATAGCGCCCGGATGAGGCATTGTCAGCAATAGTGTCAGGGAGCTTGATCTTCCAGTCCGCGATACGGCTGTCCACGATTTCAAAGGAGGCCACCACATAGTCTGTGGCTTTAAGCACATCATCCCTGGTCACTTTGCCCCCCGCAAGGTCCGCCTTGAGGATGAAGGCTATCTCCCCTTCAATCTTGGGCTGGAGCAGGGCCCCAGTGTTTATGTTACCGTCCTTACAGTCCATGGCTGCATAGAGGTGGCCGTAGTCGGGTTCATTGACAGCGAACTGTTTCTGGATGCCTTCGGAGGTGAGGCCGATTTTTTTGCCAGAGATAGTGTGCCCCAGAGCCAGGACCTTTTTCACATTTTCCAACTGTATGTGATAGGCGTCATCAACAGTGATACCCGCATCCTGATTTGTCAGAGGGGCTATGGACTTACGGTTCCGTTCCGCGTCAAAAAGCTGGGCCGCATAGGCGGCGATTTTTCCGGCTTCCATGGCTTAAGCCTTGAAGAAGGGACGGATCAGGTCTGCGAATTCCTTGGTACGCTCTATCTGAGTCCAGTGGCCGCACTTGCCGAACACATGGAGCTGGGCGTTGTCAATTAATTGGAGCAGCTTGTAGGAATTGTCCAGGGGGATAACCCGGTCTTCCCGGCCATGAACGATCAGGGTCTGGTGGGGGATATTGCGGATAAACTGCTGGTTTCCCGCCATGGCCTCCACCCCCTTTTGCCGGGGCTCGGGAAACAGGGCGTGGAAGCTCTCCTGGAAACCCGGCTGAATGCTGGATTCGTAGCGGGTCTTGATCAGTTCCTTGGTAGCAAAGCTGTGGTTATAGGTAAAGATTTCCAGCAGCTCCTCCATGTGCTCCACCGAAGGCTCGTAGCCCCAAACCTGGTCCAGGCCGTAGGTAATGGGGAAGCTCACCCCCATGGCGCCCATGAGGACCAGCTTGTTTACCCGCTGGGGATACTTGATAGCCAGGGAAAGGGCCAGGGCGCCCCCGAAAGAATTGCCCACCAGGTTGGTTTTTTCGATTTTAAGGGCGTCCAGAAGGTCGATGGTCTGCTCGACCCAGCCGTTCATGGTTTCCACCCGGCCCGGAAGGCGCTCGGTAAAGCCAAAACCGGAAAGATCCGGGGCAATAATCCGGAAATCGTCCTTTAGTAAGGGGAAAAGCTTCCCCCAGTTTGCCCAGGCGGTAACCCCAGGGCCCGAGCCGTGGAGCAGGGTTACCGGAAAGCCCTGGCCCAGATCGTGGTAATTAGTTTTGAATGAACCTGTTTGGATATTATTCGCAATTTCGGGTCTTTGTTCAGCCATAGTGAATCTCCTTATTTATTTTTTACCATTGTCCCTCCCGCGAGGGATAAGAGTATTCTGTATCCACTTTCTCCGCTTGTCAAGTAAAATATATGATAAAAATGATAAAAATACCGCGATGATTAGTAAAATAATCATGTATTAATTATTGAAATTATGGCTTAAAAAACACAAAATTATGAAATTTATACAAATTCCCTCGCAATGCAAGTAGATTCTAATTTTTTGGTATTGAATAACTTTCATTGAAAGGATATTCTGTAGACTATCTTTTGCCAGAAAGTATTTCCATGGAACAGGATCTGGTATGAGAAGAATTGTATATTCCCTGTATTTCACGTCGTTTGATCGGCGAGAAAGAGCCGCTCCCTGTGGAGAGGTTCATATAATTAAAGGAGACTTTTTATGAAAAAGCTTCAGAATTTAGGAATGCTGGCCTGTGTGTTGGCATTTACTTTGGTCCTCCCGGGTTGCGTTTCCAGCTTGAAGGATACATACACCGGTACGGCATGGAACATAGGCGTTCCGGCGGCAAAGGATGTTAAAATTCTTGGGATAGTCCGCTATGAAACCATTGTTGATCGTGGGAATGGCGAGAAGATTACCTACGATGCGTTGCTGAGAGAAGCCGAAAAATTGGGTGGAGACGGTATAGTCAACATCATGATTGATGTAAAGCGCGAAAGCTCAAAATTATTTACTTTTATATTCAGTTCTAAAGATACTTGGTATGGTTCTGCTTTGGCGATTAAATATTCTGATGAAAATTTGACCGAGACCACTGTAAGCAAGGAAAACGGCACAACAACAAGCACGCCAAAAAGCTCGAATCAATCAGGGATGAACCCTGATGAAGGGGGAGAGGCTGGTGATCAGGGGAAGAAATTTCTCGGTATATTCTAGTTTTTAGAGATCACCAATAAAACAAAGATGCCCATCCCAATGGGCAATCGCCGTCTTCCGTTTGGGAGACGGTTTTTTTTACCGCCTTTTACAGGGATCCGCTCCAAAGGGCATCTTCTTCAAATTCGTCACTTTCCTGGATTCGTTTAATGGTAACTTCTATATGTTCTTCCATGATCGACTCGGTTTTGGCCTTATCCCCTTTTTTCAGGGCATCAATCAGGGCCCGGTGGTAGGTCAGACCGTCCCGGCGACCCAACTGCCGGACTATATCCTCCATGGCCACCGAAAGCATCTCGGTTATCAGTCCATATACCTTAATAATGATAGGATTCCTGGTTATTTCGGCGATACGGTAATGAAAAGCCAGGTCTGCCTCGCTAAAAGTCTTAAGATCCTCCACCGTATCCATCATAATTTGATAAATTCCCTCCAGGGAGGCTATATCTTCGGGGGTTACCCGTTCCTGGGCCATTCCTGCGGAGCCTTTTTCGATGATCTTCCGGTATTCCAGGATGGTTATGAGGTCCTGATTCCTCTGGATCTGCATAACCGGATGAAAGGTATCCACCCCCTCTATTGAAGAAAAATTCTTTACAAAGGTACCGCCCCCCTGTTTTGTTTCCACCAGCCCCAGAATTTCCAACTGCTGTAAGGCCCCTCGGACGGTTACCCGACTTACCCCAAACAGGGCGCAGAGTGCGTGCTCCGCGGGAAGCTTTTCCCCCTCTTTCCATACCCCCCGCAAAAGCTGCTCTTTGAGCTTGATATATACTTGGGTACGGAGTGATTCAGTTTTAAGCTTCTCAATATTGTACATATTTATCCTATAAATCTTTCTCTGTAATCGAGGCCCTACCTTAGATTTCAATCTTTATATAAAAATCCAAAAGTGTCTATAAAACTAAAAAAAAAGTTGACAAGCGTCAATAGTCATGTGATAATAACATATCATACAACTTTTACCAGGAGATTTTTATGAAATTAAGCATATTGCCGGTTTCATTTTTTGCAAAAATAAACGCCGGGGAAATTTCCATTGCCGAATGGGCCGCCCATGCCCAGAAGCTGGGGGTGGATGGATACGACATCAGTATCATGTTTATACCCAATCATACCGCCACCCTTATCAACCGTTTAAAGGAAGAAAGCAAAAATGCAGGGATTACCATACAGCCCTTCATGGTATGTACCTACCCCGATTTTACCAATCCCGATGCCCTGGAGCGGGACCGACAAATCGACTACCTCAAACGGGATATTGCCCTGGTATCGGACCTGGGTTTCCAGTATATGCGAATTACCGCAGGGATGAACCACCCCGGCCTGGGAATAGAAGAGGGGGCCAAACGATGCGTGGACTGTTTTTCCAAGGTTACCGATACAGCCCAAAAATACGGGGTCAAACTGGTATTTGAGAATCATTCCAAACCCGGCGCCTGGCCTTTGATCGACTTTTCCTTCAATCCCGAAGCCTTCCTTGCGGTGGCCGAAAAAATACAGGACCTGCCTGTGGGCATCAATTTTGACACCGCCAATGCCGTAGCCTGCGGGGCAAATGCGGTTGAGCTTTTGCAGAAGGTAATTAAAAAAGTATGGACCGTCCATCTGAACGATACTTCCACAGTCGGCAAATGGACACCCATTCAGATTGGCCAGGGACTGGTGGACTATGACGGAATATTTAAAGTGCTAAAAGACAATAAGTTTGACGGCTGGGTAGCCATCGAAGAGGCCAGTGGAAACGGCTGGAAGGGAATTGATGATGCCGTGGCCTTTGCCCGTAAGTATGTGTGATTTCCCGGCGTATATGGGCAGTGGGAAGCAATGTGTAATAATTTCCGTCGTATAACGGGAATAATTTTATATGGAGGAATTGAAATGAAAAGTATATGGAAAAAAACTATCGTTCTTGTATCTCTTTTATCCCTTGCGTTTTTTATGAGCACCTGTTCAAAAAAGGAGGCGCCATCCACTTCAGCCCGGCCTACCTATGTTTTTAAAGTCGCCACTGCCGGTCAGCCCGGGGACAGTCTTGATTCAAGCCTGAAACTATTCCTCAAGCTGGTGAACGAACGGACCAACGGTGCGGTCACCGGGGAAGTATATGCCGCCTCACAACTGGGAAATCACCGGGATTATATCGACGGGCTGCAGATGGGGAGCCTTCAGGTAGCGGAGATAACAGCCGCCGTACTGTCCACGGTGGCGCCCAAGTTCTCTATTTTTGATCTGCCCTATATTTCAAGGTCCCCCCAGGCACTTTACGATATTCTTGATGGTGAAGCCGGGGATATCCTGACCAAGCATATTATGGACGTAGCCCAGATTCGCACCATCGGCTGGATGGTCAGAACTCCCCGGCATGTCTACAGCGCCAAGGGTCCCATTAACACCGTAGCCGATTTCAGAAACCTCAAGATCCGTACCATGGAAAGTGCGCCCATGCTGAAGGCCATGACCCTTTTCAATGCCAAAGCCACCCCCATCCCTACTGCTGAGCGCTATATGGCCCTTCAGACCGGTGTAGTTGAAGCTGCGGAAAACAATGTTGCGGAAATTTACAACTGCAAGGAATTTGAAGTTACCAAGTACCTTTCCAAGACCGCCCACCTGGTGACCCCGAATATTATTTGCATCGGGACCAAGTTCTTGGAGAGCCTGCCTGCAGACTATCAGCAGATCATTATTGAAGCCGGCCGGGAGGCAGGTGCTTTCGGTACCCAGTTTGAAATCAACGGCGAAAAGGATTTTGAGGAAAAACTGGTCAGCGAAGGCAAGATGATTGTTAATGAAGTTCCGGATAAGAGCAGCTTCACCGGTGTCCTTGCGCCGCTCTATGCAGAATATACGCCCACCATCGGCCAGGATCTTATAACGCTGTTCCAGAAACAGTAATTCTGGTTCCGTTATAGTACGGATTGGGATGTGCGGAAATCAGGGCAAGGCCATAGGCTTTGCCCTCCTTATTGGACATCCTGACTTTGTTTCACTAGGAGGCATTTTTTTGGAAAAGCTTATCCATATCATTTTTGATGTTATTATCGGATTCATTATCAAAATAATCGGGGCAGTTATGATTACTGCGGTACTGCTGCAGATCGCCTTCCGGTATCTCCCCTTTTCCGGAATGACTTGGACAGAGGAACTAGGGCGTCTGACCTTCGTCTGGTTCTGCCTGCTTTCCACAGCGGTTACTTTTGTTAAGGGTCAGCATCTTGCCATTGACTATTTCTATCTGAAATGGAATAAAACGGTTCAGACTATTATGACCTATGTCTCCTGGCTTTTGATCCTTACGTTTTCAGGGGTGGTTTCCTTTCAAGGTTTTAAATTGCTGGAAATGGTCGGCAAGCAGCGTTCCCCCGTCCTTCGGCTCTCTTTTTTCTGGTTTTATCTTTCGGTCCCCGTGGGGTGTGGTTTAATTGTACTGTTTACCGTTCTGACTATTATTGACAACCTTTTCCTTAAGGGGAAAATTACCAGATCTGTTTCGGCGGACGAGACAGGAACGCAAGCTATCAATTAGGAGTGTTTTACCATGATAACTAATATCCTGCTTCTTACCCTTGTGGTATTTGCCATGTTAGTGGTGATGATCGTCATCAAAGTTCCTATTTCTTTCGCCCTTGGTATTGCCACACTGGGGGGAGTTGTCCTGGTGAGTAATTTGCCCCTCATGGTAATTGCTCAGCGGATGTTTGTCGGTCTTGATTCCTTTACACTCCTGGCTATACCCCTGTTCATGCTTACCGGTCAGATCATGGCTATGGGCGGAGTTACCAGAGACTTAATGAACCTGTCCATGGTTTTTGTCGGATGGATGCGGGGTGGGCTTGCCTATGTAAACATTGTGGCCAGTATGATATTCGCAGGTATCACCGGTACCGCCTCTTCTGATACCGCCTCCTTGGGGGGAATTCTCATCCCCACGATGATAGAACGTAAATTTGACAAGGACTTTACTGTAGCAGTAACCGCCACATCCTCCACCATCGGCATCATGATACCCCCGAGCATACCCATGGTACTCTATGCCATAGCATCCGGTACTTCCATCGGTCAGCTCTTTCTGGGAGGCGTTGTCCCGGGTATTATTGTCGGATTCGGGCTCATGTCGGTAAGCGCAGTTATTTCCAAAAAACGCAATTATCCGGCGGAAAAACGGTACCCTTTTAAAGAAAGCGTTAAGATCTGTGTCCGCAGCCTTCCTGCGCTGGGAACCGTGGTTATCATCATTGGCGGAATTATCAGCGGGTTCTTTACACCCACCGAAGCTGCGGGAGTTGCCTGTTTTTACACGACCATGTTAGGTCTCTTCTATTACAAAGAACTGAAAGTTAAACAGATACCCAATCTGATTTACCAGGGGGCAATGACCGTAGGCCTGGTAGCACTGATGATCGCTTCTGCAAGTGCCCTTGGCTGGTTCTTTACCTCCCAGGGTGTTCCCCGGGCCATTGCAAACGGCCTGATGGCTGCCACCCAGAGTAAAGTCATCATCCTCCTCTTGATCAACGCAGTTCTGCTTTTTGTGGGCTGCTGGATGGACCTTGCCCCGGCGGTTACTCTCTTTACCCCCATCCTGCTTCCTGTGGCGGTGGCGGTCGGCGTGGACCCCGTGCACTTTGGTATCATCATGGTGGTAAACCTCGCCATTGGCCTATTTACGCCCCCCGTAGGAGTCTGTCTGTTCATATCCTGCGGTATCGCGAAGATCGCCATAACCGATGTGCTTAAGGCATTTATACCCTTTTTCCTGGTTATGATGATTATTCTGATGTTGATCACCTTTGTTCCCCAGATTTCTCTGTTTCTTCCCAGCCTGTTGATGAGGAATTAATTAAGATCGATAAAAGGAGTATTACTATGTCTGAAACACCCCGTGAACGGGTACGAAAAACCATTAACCACCAGGAACCTGAAGTTCCGGCTATTGATTTTTGCTCCACCACATCAAGTGGAATAAGTATCTTTGCCTACCTTGATCTTAAGGAACATCTGGGCATGGATCCCGGGGAGGACCCCGTATTGTTTGATATCTTTCTGTGTCTGGCAGATCCTTCCCCGGCAATGCTCGACCATTTTGGTGGCGATATCCTACAGCTTAAACGGTATGCCCCAAATTTTGGGATCAAACTGGCGGACTGGAAAAAGTGGAAACTGCATAACGGAAAAAACGTTCTGGTTCCCGGGGGGTTCAATCCAAAACCCGATAGCAAGGGTGGGTTGATTATTGAAAATGCTAAAGGTATCGGCGTTGCCAGGATGCCGGAAAATGGATTCTATTTTGACCTCATCCACTTCCCTTATAAGAATATAGAGGATGAGGATGAGATCGATACCCTTGAACTACAGGGCGTCTCGGATGAAGAAATTGATTATCTGGCCAAGGAAAGCAAACGGCTCTATGAAGAAACCGATAAGGCCGTTGTATTCCCCTTCGGCGGGCGTCTGGTAGAGGCGGGACTGTTCGGCTGGGGTTTCGAAGAATTCCTGGTGCAGCTCATGTCCAATCCTGAAATGATACACCGGTATTTTGAACGGCTCACGGATATTTATATTAATGATATTGACCGCATCCTGTCCAAGTGCAACGATTATATCGACATTTTCCGTTTTGTGGATGATTTGGGGACCCAGATATCCCTGATGATGTCCCTGGACACCTACCGGGATGTGGTCAAACCGTATCACAAACGGATGTTTCAGTTCATCAAGCAAAAGTACCCCAAGCAAAAAATTGCCACCCATTGCTGCGGCTCAATCTTCCCGATAATTCCGGATCTGATTGATGCGGGAGTAGATATTCTGAACCCAGTACAGATCTCTGCAAAAAATATGGACCCGGTACAGTTAAAAAAGGAATACGGCAAAGACATTGTATTTTGGGGCGGAGCGGCAAATATGCAGTTCACGGTCCCCAACGGAACCTTGGAGGAAATCCGAAAAGAAACCGAGTATCTTACCAAGGTTTTTATGAAAGACGGCGGATTTATATTTAATCCTGTACATAACATTCAAGCAAATGTAAGTCCGGAAAAAATAAGCGCCATTTATGATGTGGCCCTTCAGTATCGGCGGTAAATGAAAGTAATAATACTAATTGTAACAATAGAACGCATCAAGGAGTTTTTATGTTAAAACCGGAAGAAAAAAAGGATCTCCAAAAAATAGCCCTTCAGCTGCGCTATGATTTGGTTGAAATGATCGGCATTGGCGCTGCGGGCCATTTGGGTGGATCATGCTCATTGGCGGAGACAATAGCGTTGCTATATTTCCACAAGATGAATTTCAGCGCAGATCGCCTGAAGGACCCGAACCGGGACCGGCTGGTGCTTTCCAAGGGCCATGCGGCGCTTATTCAATACGCAGCGCTCTGCGAAGCCCGCTGTTTTCCCCGGGAAGAGCTGAAACGGGTAAAGACCCTGGGGGGGCTGCTCCAGGGGCATCCGGACATGTCAATTCCCGGCCTGGAAGCTGTAACCGGCTCCCTGGGGCAGGGTCTATCCATTTCCCTGGGAATTGCCCTGGCATTACGGCTTAACAAAAGCCCCGCCCGGGTATACACCATCATGGGTGACGGGGAACAGTCCGAAGGGCAGCTTTGGGAAGCGGCCATGGCGGTGGCAAATTTCAAGCTTGATAATTTGACTGCTTTTATTGACTATAACCAGGTTCAGGCCACCGGCCCCACCAAGGATGTATTCAATATTCCTGAGCTTGATAAAAAATGGAGCGCCTTCGGGTGGAACGTTATTAACGCTAAGGGACACGATGTTGAAAATATTTTGGAGGCCGTGGAAAAGGCAGAAACCCTTAAGGGAAAACCTTCGGTCATAATCCTTGAAACCATTAAGGGCAAGGGCTTCTCCTTTGCAGAGGGAAACCCTGCGTATCACAACGGAACCTTCACAGAAGAAACCTACAAACAGGCGCTCAAAGAACTGGACGCAGTAAAGGCAGGATTATAATTATGGAAAAACAAAGCCTCCGAAAAGCTTACGGCGATGCCCTGGTTGAATTGGGCAAACAGAATTCCGACATTGTGGTATTGGAAGCGGATTTAGGGAAATCAACCATGTCCTATGTTTTCAAAGAATCCTTTCCTGACCGTTACTTTGAAATGGGAATCGCGGAACAAAATATGGCTTCCACTTCTGCGGGACTTGCCTTAACCGGTAAAATCCCCTTCTACAGCACCTTTGCTGTTTTTGCCGCCGGGCGGGCCTATGATCAGATACGCTGTTCCATTGCCATTCCAAAGGCAAATGTAAGGATCTGCGGATCAAGCTGTGGGCTTTCCGATTTTGGTGACGGAAAAACCCACCAGTCCGTAGAAGACGGAAATATTATCAAAACCCTGCCCCATATGATAGTTCTTAACCCCTGCGATGCGGTAGAAGTAAAAAAAATGATGGGGTTCCTGGTTTCCTATCAGGGGCCGGCCTACATCAGGATCAACCGGAACGATCTTCCGGTCTTTACTTCCCCTGATGGAGAATTTCAACTGGGCAAAATCTACCCCATCACAGAAGGCGGGGATGCGGTTATTTTTGCTACCGGCGTCATGGTTTCAAAATCTGCGGAAGCAGCGGAACTGCTTAAGAAAGACGGGATCGGCGTTCAGGTAGTAAATGTAAGCTCCCTGAAACCGCTTCTCAAAGAGGAGCTGCTGAAATACACCGCCGGTAAAAAAGCTATTATCACCGCCGAAGAAGCAGTAAAGATCGGCGGCCTGGGGGCGGGAATCGCGTCACTGCTTATAGGGGAAGTTAATCTACCCTTTGAGCAGGTGGGTATAAACGACGAATTTGGCACATCCGCCCACGGATACGAGGAACTGCTGGAAAAATACGGGATCTCAACAAATCACATATACAATGCGGTAAAAAAAGCATTGGGTAAATAAGACGGAGGAAGATATGACTATAGGATTTATTGGATTAGGGATCATGGGACGGCCCATGGCGAAGAACCTTATCAAGGCGAACTATAAACTGGTAGTATTTGATAAGTTTGCAAAATTTGACGACCTGGTAAGCCTGGGCGCAGAGGGGGGGACATCCAACAAAGATGTAGCCGCCAAAAGTGATATTATCATAACCATGCTCCCTAATTCGCCCAATGTTAAGGAAGCTATTCTGGGAAAAGACGGGGTTCTTGAAGGAGTAAAGAACGGCGCCCTGGTGGTGGATATGAGTTCCATTGCCCCCGCGGCATCCCAGGAAGTTGGGGCCGCCCTTAAAGCCAAGGGCATTGCCTTCCTGGACGCCCCGGTTTCAGGGGGCGAACCCAAAGCGATTGACGGTACCCTGGCGATCATGGTGGGAGGCGATCAGGCTTCATTTGACAAGGCAAAACCCATCCTTGACAAACTGGGTTCCTCGGTCACCCTGACCGGCGATATAGGCAGCGGTAATGTTACTAAGCTGGCGAATCAGATTATTGTAGCCCTCAACATTGCTGCGGTATCCGAAGCCTTTGTACTTTCCACCAAAGCCGGGGTTGATCCACAAAAAGTGTTTGAGGCGATAAAAGGCGGGCTTGCGGGCTCCACAGTTATGAACGCCAAGATACCCATGATCCTGGATGGTAACTTCAAACCCGGTTTCCGCATTGAACTGCATATCAAGGATCTGCAGAACGCCCTGGATACCGCCCACGACCTGAATGTTCCGATTCCCCTTACAGCTGGGGTCATGGAGACCCTCCAGTTCCTCAAGAACGACGGTCACGCAGCCAGCGATCACAGTGCAATAATGCGGTACTATGAACAAATGGCAAAAATTGAAGTAAGAAAATAGGGATATTCACGGGTTTACAGAATAGGGTTCCCCCATCAACCACGGACACACAGGGATGAGAAAAATCTTGTCCATGTGTGTCCATCATTACATCCCGAAGCTGGAAACCGGCAGGTAAAAACACTCCGTAAATTCTTTAGCAGGGAAAGGACTCGAACCTAGCTAAGCGCTTTGCAGCCAATGCAGAAAAAAACTCACCGCAAGCAGGTCCGCGCAACCTCCGGGGCTGATATTGCGGGTGATGAATTCCGCATCCAGCTTCGCCGCCTTTTCCCGCAGCGCCTCTGGTCCGGGCTTGGTGTCCAGGAAACGGGCGGCCTCCTCCTGGATGCGATGCAGGGTGGGAAGGTCGGAACGATGAACAATATTAGTGTCCTCGGTATGGGCCAGGAGACAGAGGAAGGCGGTAATACCCGCATCATTAATGCTCAGGCCCTCAGAAAGGGCCCGCTGTAATTGGGGCAGCCCATAGATGCGCACCGTGGGGAAGCCCTGGGAAACCTCGCCGCGTATGCCCCGGAGGCCCAGTTGAGCGAAGATGGTTTCCCCGTGGGATGCCGGGACGCTGGCTATACCGCTGGTCAGGCCCGGTGCAGGTCCGATGTCCGGGCCTGTGGAGGCGGAGCGGGCAAAGTCTTCCACCAGGCCCTCAGTCATGGCGCCGCATAGTTCAAGAAGCTGTTCCGTACCGGGGTGTTCGTCATACCGATAGAGTCTGCCGAAAGCGGCGCTGAGTATGCCCAGGGAGAAGATGGCGCCCCGGTGGGTATTGGCGCCCCCGGAAGCGTCCTGCATCAGTATCTCTGCGATTTTTCCACGAGAGCGCAGGGATTCAAAGAGCGAGCGGGGTGTTTCTTCCCGCCAGGCACTTTCAAAACCCGCCAGGGCGCATTCCCTGAAATAGGGCAGTATCGCTGAGACAGAATCAATGAAAGTAAAAATATCCATGTCCCGGTGAGCGCCGTTATTGGCCCGGTCAACCAGGCCTGGCTTGGGGGTAACGGCGACTTCATCCATCAGGGCTTTCAGGGCTGCCGCAGAAACAGTACCCTTGAGTATTTCCCGGCTATGGGTTTCCATGATTCTGATGACCGCCGTAACAAGTTCCGGCAGACCGTGGGCGCGGCTGCGGGCACAGATGAAACCGTCACCGCCGCATACCAGACAGGGCCGGGGGGCAGCGCCGGTATCGGAACGGGAAAGTTTTCCCCCACTGGGGCTGAATACGTCTATGTCAAAGAGACGACCCAGGGTGTGCTGCTCCTCTATGCGGCAGCCTATGGCCTTGATAGTTTCCGCCGGGGCGGCGGCGCTGATATAAGCCGTATATCCCGCAGCCTCTTCCGTTGTTTCTTCATGGAGTATTACTATTCGATCCGCCCTCAAGGCAAAGGTAAAAGACCTGATTTCTTCATGAAAGCTGCGGAGAGCCAGGGGGAAGGCCTTGTATTCGCCAGGTATATTGAGGGAAAGACAGGCCAAGGCTCCGCCGTATTGGGACAAAAGCTCTTTCTGCCGCAGGGCCCGGGTTTCCCGAAAGGCGAGCATCTCTTCCAGGGCCACCGCCAGGCAGCCCGCAAAATACCGCGCAGTATTACTATCGGACATGTTTTACCTCCCCATCCCGGCACTTGACACAGGGGCCTTACACGAGGTCAGGAACCTTGAGGGTCTTCAGATACGCTTCCCGCCCCAACTGGTAGAGGTTGTTACCTTTACTGTCGATGATGACCACCACGGGAAAATCCTTCACCCTGAGACGGCGTATAGCTTCAGGCCCCAGGTCGTCAAAGGCGATGACTTCCGCAGCTTTAATACACTGGGCGAGCAATGCCCCTGCGCCGCCTATGGCGCCAAAATAGACCGCCCCGGCCTTTTCCATGGCGGCCACCACTTCTGCAGAGCGCTTGCCCTTGCCAATCATGCCCCGCAGGCCCAGGTCCAGCAGCCGGGGGGCATAGGCGTCCATGCGGTAACTGGTAGTGGGGCCCGCAGAGCCTATGACATCTCCCGGGGCCGCCGGGGTGGGGCCCACATAATAGATAACTGAGTCTTCCATGGGGAACGGAAGGGGCTTTCCCTGATCCAGCAAATCCACCAGCCGCTTGTGAGCCGCGTCCCTGGCGGTGTATAAGGCGCCGCTGAAGTATACCGTATCCCCCGGCGCCAAGGGGGCAGCCTTTTCCCTGGTCAGGGGCAATTCGATTCTGTGTTCCATTAGAGAACCTCCCGAACGTGGCGGGCCACATGGCAGTTGATATTCACCGCGCAGGGCAGCCCCGCAATATGGGTGGGCATGGTTTCAATCGCCACAGCAAGGGCCGTGGTGCGCCCCCCGAAACCCTGGGGCCCGATGCCCAGGGCATTGATCCGTTCCAGCAGTTTTCCCTCAAGCTCCGCATAGTAGGGGTCACTGTTAACTGTCCCCAGGGGGCGGAGCAGGGACTTCTTCGCCAGGAGCGCCGCTTTGTCAAAGGTGCCCCCTATGCCGACCCCCACCACAATGGGGGGACAGGGGTTCGGCCCGGCGGCCTCCACCACGGAAATCACAAAGTCCATCACCCCTTCGACTCCGTCCGAAGGCTTGAGCATCTTTATCTGGCTCATGTTCTCGCTGCCGAACCCCTTGGGGGCCACAGTAATAGTAACATCGTCGCCGGGAACCAGTTCCAGGTAGAGCATGGCCGGGGTGTTGTCCCCGGTGTTCACCCGGTTCAGGGGGTCCTTCACCAAGGATTTGCGGAGGTAGCCCTCATGGTAAGCCCGGCGCACCCCCTCGTCAACCGCAGCGGGGAGGTCCCCTTCTATATGAACGTCAAAGCCTATTTCCAGAAACACGCAGGCTACCCCGGTGTCCTGGCAAATGGGAACCTGATTGTCCGCGGCAAGTTCAAAGTTAGTGATAATTTTGTCCAGCACATCCTGTGCCACAGGCCAGGTTTCCCGGCCCCGGAATTCTCGGATACAACTCCGCACATCCTCACCAAGATTGCGGTTCGCTTCAATACAGAGGCGCTTCACAATATCCCTAATCTCTTGAGCCTCAATAATTCTCATCTCGTCCTCTCTTAAGCGGTAAATTTCTAAAAACTGAAGTTTTTAGAAATTCCCTTATCCAATTTTGTTCAAGTCCCCGATGCGCTGGGCTCCCTTTTCGCCTACCACCCCCACCAGGAGGAAACGGCCGCTCACGGGGTCCACAAGAAATTCCTTGTTCAGAGTAAAATTCTTGATCTCAGCGGTACTGCGCACATGCATACGGGGGCCGTGGCAGACCCAGCTTTCCTCACCTATCCTGATGTGCATATCATCCAGAAAGGAGATGGGGATATCCCGGGCAATCATTTCGTTCACTTCCTTTTCAATCTCGTCCAGGCTTAACTTGAGTTCCGGCTTTTCAAGAAAACTGAAGATAAAGCCGTGGCGGACATCCGAGTGAAGGAAGGTTTCTGTCATACCGTGTTTGCGCATCACATATTCGCAGAGATCCTCCGCACTGTGGGTCATCTTGCGGAAGGGCTGGGACTTAAAAACGATGTCCGCAATATCCTGGGGTTCGGGCCCAAAAAGGGTGGGCCTGGTGATGATCACCTCCTCCCCCATGCCGATGAGGAGATGGGCGTTGCGGTTCAGGAAGGGGTAGATCAGATCGAAGTGCTCCACCACCACCCGCTTGCCCAGATCAACCGCGTCCAGGATAGCCTTGGCAAGCACATGCTTCTGGGTAAAGGCCGCTTCAAAGTGAATGTCCAGGTGGTAGGTGTGGGGGCTGTAAAACCCCGTGGCATCCTCCGCCACATCCAGCAATGGCAGGGGCCTGATGTTCACCCCGTCGTCGTCGTTCACCAGTTCCAGCCCGGGAAACATTCCCTTGATCACCATGCTCTTGCCGGAGCCGGCGGTTCCCACCAGGCCGATGAGCTTATCAAAGGGGCTGAGGTAATCCTGGGCAATCTGCATCCCCAGATCAGCCATCCGTTCAAAGCCCCGGGGGGCGAAAAAAACTGTATACAAATGGCTTTTTTGCAGCCGTTCCTGAAAGGGCATGGTCACATCCTTTAGGGAAGTTTGTGTATAATGCAGATGCATTATACACAAACGCTGTTTAGAAGGGATACCCCGCATTGATCAGCCCAATGATACGCTGCATCTCGTTGTAGACTATCATGTACCCCTCATCCACCCCCATACCGGGCTTCGCCAGTATTTGTACCGGCCTGGTGGCCATGGCCAGATGCACGCACACCTGGGCTGAGCGGTCAGTTTCGTTGCAGGTTCCGCCCTGGTAGGCGCCTATGCCCTTTTCCTTACAGTACAGCACCGCTTCAACAATGTTGCCAATGCCCCCAAGGTCCGGGGTTTTGATCTGTACCATGTGGCCCGCTTTGTTATCCGCGAAGTAACGGATGTCTTCCAGGGTATTGCACCATTCGTCGGCTACTATTTCTACGGGGATCTTCCGGTCATCCACTACCTTGGTCAGGCCGGCCAGGGCCAACATCTGCTTTTCCCGGTCCTCCACATCCATGGGGCCTTCGATACGGAGCTTAAAGGGCCGGGCCGCGTCGCTTAGGCGCTCCAGGTAATCCGCCATGGCCTGGTAGTTGTTGTTGCCAAAGACCTGGCCTATGGTGCCGTATACGTCCAGGTGCAGAACCGGGGCGTAGGTTTTGTCTGAGCGGAGCGAACTGATCCGGTCCCGGAGCCAGCCCACATATTCCAGGAGCAGCTCCCCCTTTTCGCCCAGCTTAGTTTTTACATTGTTGATGAGCCCGTGGGGCAGCACCTGGGCGCCCTTGATGATCATCTTGTCCACATTGTCGTACCGGGCGTCCCCGCTCTGGGTAAAGATGGGGATCCCTTCAGGAATGACCTTGAGGCCGTATTCGGAAGCTACCACCTGGCACATGAGTTTTTTGCCCGCCTTGGCCGCCGCATCGAGCAGGGCCTGGGAAACACCGTAGCGGATAGCCGTATGGAGCCGCTTGCTGTCCACGGTCATAAGCTCAAGTTCCTTGGCAAGGGACGTGAAGTTGTCCGCATTTTTGCCCACCAGCCAGGGGATGATGTGCTTTTCGATCACCGGGATAAAGTCCCTGGCAAGGAACAGGGGGTCCCGCCCGCCGGCGCCGGAGTACTGCACTGCGGCGCAGTCCCCGTAAGCCACCTGACCGTCTTCCAGGACCAGGATCACCGAGATGGCTTCCCCAGCCTGGCGTATGGCCTTGAACCCCGGGGTTACCGGGTCCCCGGAATAGCTGGCGCCGTCTGCCTTGGCGCCCTTTTTAATGGCCCGCTGATCATCAAAGAAAAATCCGGTCCTTCCCGCTGAACATACTGCTTTTACAATCTTCATCATATACTCCTAGTTGGGTCTTCCCACTAACCTTCCCTTGCTGATGGCGTATACATCATCGATGACCATCTGGAAGGAAGCGTCCCGTTTTTCATACTTGGCACGGGAAGCCATTTTTTGCTTGTGAAACTCCAGGATTTCCGGGGTCAGGGGCAGGGCACCGGGATCAAAGAGCCGAATGGCCCCGTCGTTGTCCCGGGCGGGAAGCACCTTGCCGGCATTGTAGCGGCTCGGTGCAAAGGGTACGTCCAGTACCCCCGCCTGGAAGGCCCGCACCGCCCCCTTGGCTATGTCCCCGTCACCCAGTTGGAACACCTTGTCCACGATGCACCGGGTCTCCCCGGCGATGATCACCTTTTCGTCCATTAGGGAATTGGTGTCCACGGTCTGTTCCCCCAGCATGGTGATGATCTGCTTGGTGCAGCGCAGCCCCTGGGCATTGGCTTCCATGGTAGGTATGCCGATGGCCTCGTGGGGGGTTTTCACTATCACCTTGGTGGCGTGGGCCAGGGCTGCTACGGTGCTGCCCCAGGAAATCACCGCAAAGGCCTTGGCCTCGTCCTGGGGGAAGCCCCCCATCCACTGGTGGAGCACCGTGGTTACCACCACGTCCCCATAGCCGTAGGCCCGCAGGTATTCATCGGTCAGGCTTTGCAGCACCTGAAGTGCCGCCACGTCCTGCAGCAGATTGCCGCACTGGCCGTAGCCCACAGTAATGTTCTTCACCCCCTGCTCCGCCGCAAGGAGGCTTTCGATAATGGCAACCCCATGGGAAATGCAGGGAGGCACCAGAGTACCGGTCAGGGGACCAAAGGGTTCCCGGTTAATGGGGATCCCCGCCTCTTCGTAAATGCCCGTAAGCCGGTCCGCATACTGCCAGTCCAGGATGGTTTTTTCCAGGTCCGCATTTTTGGCATAGGGGATATTGTAGGAAATGCCCCCCCCTTCATAGCTGGTAAAGCCCCCGGCATAGGCAATTTCCGTAAGCAGCCGGGCGTCGGGAGTACCGTGGCGCACCTGCACCGGGGTGTCCAGGGCGTCGATAATCTGCCGGCACCCGGAAACCCCGTGGTTCACCGCAGGGAAACCGTTGAGCATGGACTTGCCCTGCTTGATCGATTCCTCGATCCCCTCCTCGGCTTTCTGAAAGCGGTTCTGCCGGGTATAGCTGTCAATGGTGGTGGGCAAAAGGTCCGCTTCCCCCTGATCCTGCAGGTAGGTGAGGAGCTTGATATGTTCCCCGATAAGGGCAACCCCAGCCCTGGGCTGGATCAAGGTGGTCCCGCTTTGCTTGGCCTTGAGCAGTTTCTTTGAAAAGATCTTGTGCTCCGGGAGGCTCTTGTGGTAAGCAAAGCTCTCTTCCAGATTTACATCCTTGCCTGTGGGCCACTGCTGGAGCACCTCCTGGCGAATCTTGTAAAATTCGTCATCCGTTATCCGTTTATTTTCCAGTTCCATATTCCTGAATCTCCTTTCTCATGATTGAGAGAGCCGTATCCGGCCAGGCTTCCGCCAATAGCCCCATGGCTGCCAGAATATACGATTTGTCGATATAAATATCCGCCGCCCTGGGTCTCAGGGATGCGGGTTTTGCCTTATTGTACAGGGCATGGGAGGCAATCTCCCCTGCCCGCTGGTTGTGAATGACCGCGCCCCCGGTCAGGACAAGCCGCCTGACCCCGGTAAGGTCCTTGCCGGTCTGCACAAAGACCTGGCCCATGGGGGTGTAGACCTCTTCGATAGTCCCTGCATGGCGGCTCACCGCAGTGTCCACCGCCCCCGCAGCCAGGCCAAAGTCCAGGGCCGCCCCGTCGGCGTCGGCGGGAATGAAGTCCGGGTGGGCTCCCAGGTATTCCACCCCGGCGCTCACTTTTTCAGGACTCAGCCCGGAAAGTCCGGCCAGTTCGTCGGCACCCAGGGCTTCCAGCACCCCCCCGGAACTATAGCGCATACCCAGGTCCCCTTCCACGGTACGCTTGGACTCCGGTTCAGGCAGCCCCTTCATCACCACATCCCCGGACTGGGGGCTTCCCTTGGCCACGGAATACACATCCGTGGTGGCGCCCCCCAGGTCCACGGCTACCAGTTCCCCGATACCCCGCTGCTTCTCCGTGCCCCAGGCCAGGAGTTCCATAGCCTTCTTAACCGCCGAAGGTGTGGGCATCAGGATGCCGGAAATAAGTTCCTGTTCCCGGGAAAGCCCCTTAGCCTGGATGATCCGTTTCAGAAAAAGCCGCCGTATCTCATCCTGGACAGGTTCAATGTTAAGTTTGTTCAGCTGGGGCATCACATTGGGGCAGCGGATCGTCTCCCTGCCTGTGGCGGCCAGTATCTTTTCACATTCCCCTGCCACCGCCCGGTTCCCTGCAACTATCACCGGAAAGGGGACATCCACGGAAGCCAGAATCTTGGCGTTGTGGAGTATGCAGTCCTTGTTGCCCCCGTCCACGCCCCCGCTTAGCAGGAAAATGTCCGGTTTCAGGGCGGCAATTTCAGCGGCATCCTCATCGGTCATTTCGTAGGAAAAGACCCGAATCACCTTGGCCCCCGCCCCCAATGAGGCAAGCCGGGACGCTTCGGCGGTCAGGGCCGGGACCAGGCCGCTGGTGACCATACGCAGCCCCCCGGCGGCGCTGCTACAAGCGTAGCGCTTAACCCAGGTGATGGGGCCCGTCTCTTTTTGCAGTTTTTCCAAGGCTTCCGCCAGGCCCTGGCCGACATCGGACTCCACCGTGGTATAAGCCGCAGCGGTTCCCAGGAGCCGTTCCCCCGCAAGATCCACCCCAGTCACCTTGGTATTGGTACTTCCGAAATCGATCAGCAAAACCGCTTCCATGGCCCTCAGCCCTCTATATGGAGATCTTCCCGCAGGGCGCTTATCGCCGTTTCCGGGGAGGTTCCAGGCCCAAAGACCCGGTCAAAGCCCATGTCTTTGAACCGCCTTTCCACATCAGCGAAGTCCTGCTTACCAACCACGATATTCCCCCCCACATAGAGGAGTATACCCTTCAGCCCGGCCTCGTCGCACTTATCCCGAAAGCCCCGACAGTCAAGCTCCCCATGGCCGTAAAGGGAAGACACCAGGATAACATCCGCCGCCGTTTCCAGGGCAGCCTCAATGTACTCCTCCTGGGAGACCATGACCCCCAGGTTGGTAACCTCGAAACCCGCAAGGGTAAAGGCATGGTACAGGATCTTGTTTCCCACCGCATGGACATCGGCGCCTATGACGCCTAGGATCAATTTTTTCTTCTCCATTGCTTATCCTCTTTAAAACTATAGCTCAATAGGACTCATTGATATATATCAAACGCTTATAGTTATAGTATAGTCACCGACCTATGCAATTGTCAATAAAAATTCTCAGAAATTTATGGGTATATTTAGAAATTTCCGATCCCGGTTCCATTATTAGATGATATATACCAATAGCTTCATAATTATTGAACAATTCCTCAGAACAAAAGGTATTGCCAAATGAATTGTTGTATTATTACAGTATAAGCCATTCAAACAACCAGGAGAGAACAGCGCAATGACGAAATCACAAATACCCGAATATCTGGACGGGATCCAGGGCCTGCTAAGCGGCCTTTCCGACAAAATATGGGACTATGCAGAAACTGCCTTTGAGGAATTTCAGTCCGCGGCCCTTTTAAAGGCCACCCTTTCGGAGCACGGCTTCGGGGTTGAAGAAAAAATCGGCGGAATAGACACCGCTTTCTGCGGCATTTGGGGCGCCGGAAAGCCGGTGATAGGGATCCTTGCCGAATTTGACGCCCTGTCAGGGCTCAGCCAGAAAGCCCATACCGCCGCCCCGGAAGCCCTGATCCCCGGGGGTAACGGCCACGGCTGCGGCCACAACCTCTTCGGCGCCGCCTCCCTGGGCGCCGCCCTGGCGGTCAAAGAGTACCTTGAGGCCAACAAAATCCCCGGAACCATCAAAGTCTACGGCTGTCCCGGGGAAGAAGGCGGCTCCGGCAAGGCCTTCATGGCCCGGGAAGGGGCTTTTAATGGCCTGGACGCCGCCTTTGCCTGGCACCCGAATGCCCTAAACGGCGTCATGGACGTGACTCTCCTGGCAAATTACCAGATCTTCTATAAATTTAAGGGAAAAGCGTCCCACGCCGCCGCCGCCCCCCACCTGGGCCGCAGCGCCCTGGACGCAGTAGAACTGATGAACGTGGGGGTAAACTACCTGCGGGAACACGTGATCCAGGAAGCCCGGATCCACTACGCAGTCACCAATACCGGCGGGTTTTCCCCCAACGTAGTCCAATCCAGCGCGGACGTACTGTACCTGATCCGGGCGCCCAAAACCCCCCAGGTGGAGGAAATCTACCGGCGAATCAACAAGATAGCCCAGGGAGCCGCCCTGATGACCGAAACCGAAGTGGAGATTGAGTTTATCAAAGCCTCCGCCAATGTGGTGCCCAATAAGGTCCTTTCCCAGGTCATGTACGATAATTTTTTGACCCAAACCCTGCCTGAGTATACGACGGAGGAACAGGAATTTGCCAAACGCATAGCCGGGACCTGTACCAAGCCCCGGGGCGCAGAAATAAAAGCCCTCCTGAGCCGGCCTAAGGTACAGAAAGAGTACATCGAGCTTTTGGGTGATAAAAACCTCTGCGGCATAGTCCTGCCCTTTTCCATGGAAGACCAGCCGATCCTGATCCCCGCCTCCTCCGATGTGGGGGACGTGAGTTGGAATGTGCCCACCGCCCAGGTGGCAACGGCCTGCTATGTCCTGGGCACCCCGGAACATTCCTGGCAGCTTGTTTCCCAAGGCAGGACTTCCCTGGGCCACAAGGGTATGCTCCTGGCTGCCAAGGTGATTGCCGCTTCCTGCGTGGACCTGTTTGAACACCCGGAGATAGCCGAAAAGGCCAAGGACGAGTTAACAGAACGCCTTGAAGGGGAAAGCTACCATAGCGCCATTCCCAAAGGCGTAAAACCCCAGGCCATAAGCAAATTGTAAAGCCTACAGTTTACCCTGATTTGCCCGGTAGAGGCGGTTGACCTCATCCTCCAGATAGAGGAGGGAACCCCGGTCCCCATGATAGCCGTATTGAATAGGCTTATGGCTCTGCATACAGGATCGCAGGATCAAATCCTCCTCCGGGGAGACGAAACGGGTATAGTCCGGGGGGATGATCAGGCGGTCACAGTTTTTAACCAGTTCAGAAAGACTTTCTCCCTCTTTAAAATAGGCAATTGCGATGGGATTGTTTAACTTGCAATACTGCCCACAGGCGGTGAGGATGAGCTGGGCAAAACGGCGGCTGGCGCAGGCAATGCCCAGCCTGGCATCCCCGGGAATAGCCGCAAGATCCAAGGCAGTACCCGTGGCAATGGCCATAACAAGCCGGGCCGGCTGGGCGCCGGGGGACATCTTTTGAGACAATTCCCCAAAATGGGTAGGGGTAGTTACCACTAGATCCGCCGCAGGCTCGAAACGGTTTGGCCCTCTGAGCACATCCTCCAGAAGGAATCTGGTAAGCTCCGTATGGGGCAGCCGCATGAGCTGTGCGGACATGGCGCTGAGGGTTTCCGGGCAGCAGTCCACCGCAGCCACGGTTACAGAAGTGACCTGTTCCTCCCGTTCCCGAAGCTTTAAGTCCAGGTATATCCGCACATCATGGGGTGAGAAGGAAAGCTCCTGCATACGGTCCAGAAAGGTGTCAATGGCCTGCATAGCCTGAACCTTGGACCCCTCACCCTTGGTTTCCCTGGGTATATTGACAAAGGTACCGCTGCCCCGCGCTTTTTTGATGAGCCCCAACTGTTCCATCATGTCATAGGCGTGTTTGATAGTGCCCTGGGATATCCCGGTCTCGACTGCCAAACCGCGGACCGTGGGCAGTTGGTACCCCGGGGCTATGCTTCCGGATACAATTGCACGGGTAATCTGATCCACAATCTGCTGGTAGATAGGTACATCCACTGAATCGCTGACAGATATCTGAACCATAAGCGCCCCCGTTTCTTAGATATAACTCGCAAGGTACAATTGATATATATTAAGTTGCGCTATTTATCCAAAACCGTCAAGGGCTAAACTATTATAAAAAACCTCATTCCAGCCCTTTTTACGGATATTTTACTAGCAATATTATCAAAAATAACTTACAATAATCCCATAATTTTACAAGCGTAAAAGGAGACCATATGAAAAAACGAATCATTTGGCCAGCCATACTCATGGCTGGATTATTAGTGCTTGGCTTAGCCGGTTGTACGGACAGTAACAACCCCGGCATCAGCACAAGTTTCAATGCAGATCTTGCAAGCCTTGGGGTAAGCTACATCCGCCCCCCCCCCCCCCCCGGTCCGAATTAGGCGAAACACCAATCCAGGTAGACCTGGATCCGTCTTTTAACACCAATACCGTCAGCTATACGGTTTTTGTTCCCAACTCGGTTTCTTCAATATATGTTGATGCCGTACCGGCTGATATAAAGGCAATCGTGATCCCATCCTCGCCTAACCCGGTCGAACTGGAGCCGGGGCAGGTCAAAACCATCACCATAACGGTAAGCGCCGAAAGTGGAAATACTAAACAATATATCATCAGAGCTACCCGCCTGACGGCAACCCAAACAGACGCTACCCTGCGTACCCTGACCTACAATGGGGTGACAGTTCCGGGCTTTAGCCCCACAGGCGATACCGAGTATACGTTTACAGTACCCTATGCCACAGAATCGGTCACCCTGGCTGCGACACTGGTGAATACAGCAGGCGAAGTGATTCTTCCCACACCTAATCCGGTTGAGCTTGTTCCGGGGGAGGAAAAGACCATTACCGTGACAGGCAAGGCAGCATCCGGAGATACCAAAGATTATACCATCAAGGTTACCAGGCTTCATGCCAGCGCCAACCTGAGTTCCATAACAATCAATGGTGTTCAGGTGCCGGGCTTTAGCCCCACAGGCAGTAGCTATACAATTACGGTACCCTATGCCGGCAATGAAACAATCACCGTGGCAGCCACCGGCAATGCAGAAGGTTCCACCCTGGATTATTCCATCGACCCTGACAGCCCGGTTGCCTTGGTTGCGGGGGTGGAAAAGACCATTACCGTAAAGGGCAAATCCGTATCCGGTGCCATTAAGGAATATACCCTTATAGTGACCCGGGCTTTGCCCAGTGATAATGCCAAGCTCAGCAGCCTTTCCATTAGCCCCTGGGCATTGAGCCCTCCTTTTGCCCCCGATACCCTAGAATACACCGCATCGGTTGCCAACGGGATTACTTCCCTTACGGTTAGCGCCTCAAAGCAGGACCCCTTGGCTGCCGCGCCGACTTTACCAACGAATCCGGTTTCTCTTAATGTGGGGGCCAATACCATCCAGGTGACTGTCCATGCTGAAGATCCGGCGATCGCACAAACCTACAAAATCGTGGTGACCCGTAGGCCGGAGGATCTGAACAACGCAAAATTAGCCACCTTGTCTGTCAATGGCGTTCCCGTGCCGGGCTTTGACCCCGATATAGGAGGCCCCTATGCGGTTAATGCCGCGTATAGGATAGATACAATTACCCTTGCTGCCCAGACAGAGGAAGAGAAAACGGGCGTTACCTTGAGCGGAGATACTCTTGACACAGCGCATCCCTTTGCCTCAGAAGTGTCGGAGGGTGGTACTAAAACCTTCACCGTAAACTCCGCCAAAGGTACTGGCACTAAGACCTATACGATCGTCGTAACACGGCTGCCTGCGAGTACCATCAATACCCTGAGCAGCATAACGGTGAGCGCAGGTACTCTGACCCCAAAGTTCACCAGCACTGGTAACTTTTATTCTGTTGAAATTCCCTACTTAACCCCCAACGTTACGGTAAACGCGGTGAAAACGAATGCGGAGGCAACAGTAGTGCTTTCTGTCAGTAATGGCCTTGCCATCACCAATGGGGTAGTTACCCTGAATGCCTCCACACCGTATCCCTTTACGGTTACCGCAACGGTCACCCCGGAAAGCCTAGGCGCTCCCGAACGGTACTACATTGAGTTCCGGCAGCAGGGCCAGCTTAGTGTGACTATCACCCAGCCCGATGAGGTGATCGATCTGGCCACGGATATCGGAAATAATCTCTCTATTGCTGGCGGTGGTTATATCACCGTTACTGCGGATATTTCGGGTATTAGTAATTTTGAATGGTATGTGGATGGAACCAGTATTGGTCAAGGGTTTGATAATTTTAATGGTACTTATTCTGTCAATATTACTGCTGCATCTGTTGGCGTTGGTACCCACACGGTACTGCTTCAGTTCTATAAAGACGAAATCTACTACGGTAGTGAAGTTTCCTTCAAAGTAGGGAAATAAGGAAGGTTATGATGAAAAAACACTTTGGTACAATAAGCGGCAACACGATTGCCCTTGCCGGTCTTTTCCTTGCGGCTATCCTGGGATTTGGGGCTTGCGCAAATCCCCTCAGTTCCTCCCCCGGGGGCGCCAAGCCCTCCGGCGTTAGCGGCGTGGAGATCAAAATAGCAAACGGGACTGAACGGACCCTGAGTCCCGATAATAAGTCCTTTACGAGTTATGATGTATATTTTTCCGATCGCAGCAACCCTGACTTCAAGGAAACCTATACCGGAACAACGGTCACCAAGAACCTGAGCCCCGGTACTTGGGACATCTATGTCTTAGCGTATGTAGGTAAAGTGCAATCCGCTTTTGGGTCTACATCATCGGTACCTGTATTTAATGGGCAATCAACAGGGGTAACCATACAACTCAGTCCCATTAGTCCCTTTACCAGTCCCGGTGATAGGGGCTCATTTACCTATTCGGTGCAGTTTGATAAGCAGGGTGTGCAGGATTATCCCATCCCCGGCGCTACACTCTCGCTTAGCCCGCTCTCCGGCATAAACAGCGCTTCCAAGAACTTGCTTAATGAGCCCAGCGGAACCATCCCCCTTGCCCCGGGATTTTACCGGCTGTTAATACAGGTGGCGAACAACTATGGCATGGCTTCCCGGTCTGAAGTGGTACATATCTACGCCGGAAAGGATACTGCGGCGCTACCCATCAGCTTTAGCCCTGAGGATTTTGGCCCCTTTGTCACTATTAATGGAACGGTAGAATTAGGCGGTCGAGATGATATTGTTGGCGGAAATATAGAATTGTACGCAGATCTCACCTTCCCGTTTATCTCCAGCGCACGGGCGTCTATTGATCCAAAAACAGGCAACTGGACTGCCCGGATCAAGCCCTATGTTTCATCGACTCTCCTCTATCCACGGCTCTCTCTGCAATTTACCGATGGATCTTCCATTTCTACGGAAGATCCATCTGGCTTTGATGCATACAATTTCGGTGCCGATATCATAGATGCTGGGTCAATAACTGTCCCGGATATCCATAAATATACCCTTAGAGGCGCCATCGACTTGTCCGAAATTGCGGACGCCGACATTACTCTTCCCAGTACTGTGTTGGTGTATATCCAACGGTCAGGCGTTATCCTTAATTATGCTTATCTCCCTTCCGCTAGGAACGGCAACTGGGAACTCGCCATTGCCTCCAAAGAGGATCTTTCAAGCACTGAAGTATCAATTGTCCTTTTGCTGAGTTCGGGTATTGTTTCCACAACTGAATACAGGACAGCCAAAATTACTGGCCCTGTAACAACAGGTTTGAACTTTAAACCCAAGGTTATCACAGAGGACGGGACACCGAAGCTGACGATAGGCAGTAGTGGGCAGAGTACGTTCATCTTCAAGCCGGCTGGCAGTGGTTCCTATTCCCTGGGTGTTATTCCTGTTATAGACGGGGACGCTGCAACTTTGACCGGGATAGCCCCTAGCCCTGCAACAAATCTTGGTCGTTATATCCTAAGCGCAGGAACACTTTACTCAATTACGGTTAGCGGAACTGCTAATAGTAATTACACCATCGCGCTTGATGGGCAGCAGCTTAGAAGCAATGCGGATCTGAGTGACCTCGAAGTAGTAGGCGATGTAGACGGCCTCCTGACCCTCAACCCGGGATTCAGCGCCGGTATCACAGATTATGAAGTTTCGTATACGCTTACATCCTATCATATCTTCGTAAACGCCACAGCGGATGATAGTAATGCACTACGCCTTTATATCACGAACAATGGCAGCTCTTACTCATACTCATCGGGCGAATCAATTTCGCTGTCGCCGGGAACCAATATCATTAAGGTAGAGGTTATCACGGAGGCTGGAAGGCTTAAGCCTTACACCATCACGGTAACCAGGCAACTGATGAGCCCAACCCCGACAGCCGACATAACCAGCGTCGCAAATGCCCCCGATTTGGGATATGTTTCCTTCTTCCTGACCAATAACCCTGTATACACTAAAACCACCTGGAAGGTGTATGATGCGCCTACCGGAAACACGGAAAAACCGGGTGTAACTGCGGTAAACCTCGACTCTACGTTGTTCCTTATCGATGAGGCGTCTGTCACAGATTCGGTAACTTACTATGTTAGCGCCACCGAAGAAGGCGGTTTGGAAAGCGTCGGGCGTCTGGCACTCACCGTTTCCAACCCCGGGGAAATTAGCTCCCTTAGCTTTAATGGCGACATCGAGATTAGTTACGAGGGATCCTCTAGCCCCATTATAATCTCCCAGTCCGGTTCCGGTTATCTATCTACAATTGACTTAAGTGTCTCCGGCGACTATGAAAGCTTTAGTTGGCGAGTGGACAACGTGAGTAACATTGCAGTCACTAACAGTATCACTCTGGATGCGACGGCTTATGAGACCCGAAACCATTTTGTTACCTTCAAGGGTGTCAAAGATGGCATACCCTATGCAAAGGAACTACCTTTCACGGTAGTTGAATAAGGAGGAATAGCATGAAACTATTTGGCAATAAACAACGGGCCTTAAGCCCGATAACTTGCGCAGCAGGCATAGTTCTTTTGGCAGGACTACTCGCCCTTACAGGATGCGCCAATCCCCTGAACTCCCCGGCCGACAACACCGTCGGGCAGGGCCTGGGCCTGGTTACCATCACCATCGGCGAAACCGGGGCGAGGAACCTATATCCGAATCCGACTGGGTTTACCAATTATGAATTAAGTTTTGCACCCATTTCAGGACCAGCATTCTATGGCGCAATCCCGGCTTCGGTAGCAAAATCGGACAGTAGTTTTCCACCGATTTCGCTTATTCCCGGCACATGGACAATTACCGCCAAGGCTTATAACGGATCGACCCAGGTCGCCGAAACCGCTGTGGAGGTGACCGTTGTGGCGGGCGAACTTGTAACGAAGAATATCATCCTTAAGCCCATCACAGGGGCGGGGGCGGGGACCTTCGATTATGAAGTCACCAACGCGGATGACGTAGATTTTGATGATGGCAGCGAATTAACGCTTAGCGATCTGAGTGGGAACCCAATATATACATATAATCTATCATCAGTTCAGTCAGGCACCGACTCGGTTCCTGCGGGTATTTACGACCTGAGCATAGTGATAAAAAAGGATGGGGGAATTACGGGCACTACTGAAGTGGTATTCATCTACCCCGGCCTAACCACTGTAGCGCATTTTATCTTTGGCAATGGTGAAATATACTCCGGAACCACCAGTAATCCGGCATTTGTAGCCACCAGTCTTTCAAAGACTGAAGTAGTACAGCCAAGCATTACTTTCGAATTGAAAAATGATACCGAGTTAACTGGTGCCACCTGGAAAGTATACGATGCGGAAGACGACGGTGATGATATAACGGATACTGTAGTCCCAACAATTGAGTCCTCAAACAAACTTACCTTGACCGCTGTTTCGAATAATATTACGGCGGGTGACTATTGGGTTACAGCACAAGCACCCGGCAAGTTTGAAAGTGCTACGCGGGTAAAACTCACGGTGGAGCCCAACCCGCTCCAAAACGAAACTTTCACCGTTGTTGATGGCATCGGCGACCCTGGATTGAACAACATTTATCTGGAAGGAGGTTTTGTTAAGATCGGCGATGATGATGGCGGATTTATTGACCATAATCCCGATACTGATCCCGCCTATAAACCCTTGGCGGTATTCCTAGGCCTGACCGGGGTAGAGCCCGACGATCAGATAGTTTTTGACGAGTACGGTAAAATTTTAAAGCTCACCAAAGTTGACATAACTTACGACATAACGTTCGCTGTTGATGACAAATATCTACCTGCCATTGCAGACGTGTTAACACTTACCGGCAATGCAAGTAAATCTTTCGAAGTCACCGGAGACGCTTTGACTGGCAAGACGGTTATACTTGACAGTACTTCAAGCCCCACGTATAATTTTTATGGAGTTTCGGTATTACCGTACGATACTAACGACGTAACGATATCCGCAGAGGACGATGATACCGACGGAAAGGTGGTCACCCTACTTGATGGGGGATCTGCTGATGCCACGGTGTCGGTCTTAGATGAAGCTGTAGACAAGCTTGTTCTCGGCACTAATGCTCCAAGCGCTATCTCCAACGAGAAATCCGGCTTGGTAATTGACGTAGGCACTAATGCCGGCATAACAATCACCGCCACGCAACCCACCACGGTGGTGACCGACAAGCTTGCCACTGGTACGGTTACCGTGGATGGTTATAGTACTGCTGCGATTACTATTGATGGCGTGTCGATAACCCCGGTTGGTTACACAGACGCAATTGTTACCAAAACGGATTATTACACGTTAGAGCTTGACGCAGGCGATACCACCGCTACGGTGGCTATCGAATACGACAGTGCCATAACTGAACTTACCCTTGTTGATACCAATCTCGAGGCTATCTCCAACGCCAACACGGCCACGGTAATCAATGTGGGTTCAATAAGCGGCGTAGAAATCACCGCCGCGGTTGATACCACGGTGGTAACCACCGAGCTTAGCGACAGCAATACAGTGGTCCTTATAGGAGACAAAACCTTTACGCTGTTGGTACTAGACGATGGTGGTTATGAGGACGATCCCACTCCCGGAACAGTGACTGGGAGTACTAACGGCTATGTGTATACTTATCTTAACGATAATGGTAATGAAAACACTGAATTTGCTCCTATCGACGATGATAGTTTTAGCCTGACCAGTGATTCCGGGACCGTTACGGTGACAGTCTCCGATATCACTCCCTAACCTGTGCCGCCCGGCGCACCATAGCCGGGCAATGAAAGCTTAGACTTAGCCGCATCCGCCAATCGACGGATGCGGCTTTTTTTGAAAAAGGAAAAAGGTGACTGTCACCTTTTTGGGGAAACGGAAAAAACGGAGTCCGAAAAGGTCCGAAAAGGTGACTGTCACCTTTTGCCAATGGTAAGTAACCGTCAAAACAACCGCTTCTACGAATAAGCAGTATCGGCGCCGTTCCTCAAGCAACCGCCCTTTTTTTATTTTAAAAATGGAATAAGATGGGTGGTCCTCCAATCTTTTCCCATTCTCCTTCGAGTCCGGAACTTGCTTCGTGTTGTGGTTCAAGTGTAACCGTCAATAGGTCTACCAAATTTCAAATATTTTTCCAATTCATTAAAGCAAATTTTCTCCTTATCCCCCTAACCCCTCTATAAGGAGAATTTTTATGAACAACAAAGAATCCGACACCTTCACTGAAATCCCCGCTGACAAAAAGCGGGTGCAGCTCAAAGCGGAAGACGATCTCCTGGATATCTCCCAGGACCCGATCTTCAAAGCCGTGCTTACCCAGGACACACCCGCCTCCCGAAACGCCCTCCGCTTCCTCGTTTCCGCCGCCATCGGGCAGCCGGTCACTATCATTTCCGTTTCTACCAACGAACCCCCGGTCAGGGGAATCCGGGACCGGCAGCTCCGGTACGACATTTCCGTCAAATTTAACGACGGCAGCCTGGGGGACATCGAAATGACCGTGTACCCTGATGTCTATGAACATTTCAGGCAGGAATACTACCTCGCCCGGCTTTTTACTACCCAGGATATCAAAGGTACCGAGCTCGGCTATAGTAATTTGAAGCCCACCTGGCAGATATCCCTTCTGGGGGAAAACATCCATGCGGACAATGCCCTGGTTCACCAGTTCCGGTACTATGACAAGGAAAATAACTTGCCATTCCGGGGGCTGACCTCTATAATTGATTGGAAGGTGGGGTGGAACCCCGCCAGTACAATAAATTTCCTATCCAACGAAGAACCCGGGAGCTTGCTCCAGGGTTCTTCATGTGGAACTGCCAAAGGCGGAACAGTTCCTGGAAAAGCCGGTCTCAGAGATGGCGCCTATAGAGCGCTGGGCAGTATTTTTCCGGTATAGCCAGGAAAGCGAGCGGCGGGGTTTGATCAATGAAATACTGGACCAGGAGGAAGGGATACAAATGGCGACGGAAGAACTCTTATTGATAAGCGAGGACGAAAACAGGCGGTTTCAGCTTGAACA
Organism: Treponema primitia ZAS-2; assembly: GCF_000214375.1. Lineage (NCBI taxonomy): Bacteria > Pseudomonadati > Spirochaetota > Spirochaetia > Treponematales > Treponemataceae > Treponema > Treponema primitia. The sequence continues at coordinate 3,019,043 of NC_015578.1, forward strand.
TGAGCTTAAGAATTTCCTGGATATAAAGTGCGGGATGGTAGACGCCAGATGGGAAGGGTATAAACAGGCTAAAGAAGAAGATGCAGGAATAATCCAGGAGAAGGATGCGGCGATCCAGGAGCGGGATACTGCGCTTCAGGAGAAGGATCGGGAAATAGCGGAACTCAGGGCAAAGCTCGGCAGGCCGTAACTTATTCGTGAGTCTGGTTTAATACCCCGTGGCTTGCCGCGGCTATGCCCCCCCCGTTTCAAAGATATAGCTCGCAAGGTACAATTAATATATATTAAATTGCAGGTTAAATTTCCGGAATTTGAGGAAAATGGGTAATAATTTACCGATGTTGACTCATAGAATTTTTTTTGATAGAATTTTGATACATATATGAAAACTATCGATAATTTAGAGATTAAATTAATAGACAAACTCCTTGGAGAGATAAAACAGGAGACAAAAATTTCCATAGTTGCGTCATGCTTCTCCATATATGCGTTTGAAGTTCTTAAAAAGCAGTTCGATACTATTGCTGAACTGCGTTTTATTTTTTCTTCTCCCGCGTTTACTGCATCACCTCCGGATTCAGATACCCAACAGCTCATGAGAGAAAAAGACCTGGCAGGAACTGAATTTGAATTTGGCCTTAGAAATAAACTGACCCAGGCGGCTATCGCGAAGGAATGTTCAGAGTGGATAAAAAACAAAGTGAAATTTTATTCAAATACAACCAGAGAAAATATGCCTGGATTTATGGTTTTTGAAAATGGCGAATCTTCCTCCTCCTATACACCAATTCAAAATTTTACAACAGTAGATTTGGGATATCAAAAAGGTAATGACGCTTATACCCTGATAACGCATGCTGAGGCGCCCCAAAGTATACGCTTTTTACAGCAGTTTGATAAATTATGGAAAGATTCAAAAAAAACGAAAGATGTGACTGATCAGGTATTAGCTGCTCTTAAAACTTTATACTGTCAAAATTCGCCTCAGTTTGTTTATTATATTACGCTGTATAATATTTTTAAAGATTACCTGGAAGAATTATCCACTACCGAATTGCCCAATGAAAAAACAGGTTTTAAAAACAGTGCCATTTGGAGTAAATTGTATGATTTTCAGCGTGAAGCTGCGATTTCAATAATACAAAAACTCGAGCGCTATAATGGCTGTATTTTGGCAGACAGTGTAGGCCTTGGCAAAACCTTTACAGCACTGGGAGTCATAAAATATTATGAAAGTCTCAATAAATCCGTTTTGGTTCTATGTCCAAAAAAACTGCATAATAACTGGAAAACCTTCAATACTAATAATGTTAATAACCCGGTATTCAGGGATCATTTGCGATATGATATTCTTTTTCATACTGACCTTTTACGCGAAAGAGGAGAATCGGCTACAGGAATTGATTTAAGTTCCTATAATTGGGCCAACAACGATCTTATCGTTATTGATGAATCGCATAATTTCAGGAATGGCGGAACATTAAATTTAAAAGATCCTAAAGAGAACCGTTATGATCGGCTGTTAAACAAGGTTATTAAAGGAGGAGTAAAGACAAAGGTTTTAATGCTTTCGGCGACACCGGTTAATAATAAATTTCAGGACTTGAACAATCAATTAAAGCTTGCTTTTGAAGGCCAAACTGAAGATATCAACACAAAATTGGAGTTTACGCATAATCAAGGGATTGATTATATTTTTAAACAGGCGCAAAGCGTTTTTGATAACTGGAGCAAGCGTCCCCCTGAAGAAAAAACAACCGAAAGTCTGCTCCGGGCGCTCGATTTTAATTTTTTCAATTTATTGGACAGCGTTACTATCGCTCGATCACGAAAACATATTGAAAATTACTACAATTCAAAGGCCATAGGATTATTTCCCACTCGCAATCGGCCAATTGCTCACCACCCTGCCCTTACAAACGAAAAAAATATGATCAGCTACTATGAAATATATGATTTCCTGGAAAAATTAACGCTCAGTGTTTATATGCCATCAAATTTCCTTTCTTTAGATAAAATAACTAAATATCAGGAAGGAGCAGAGTATAAAAATAGATTGACTCTGGTTGGGCGTGAACTAGGCATACTCCAATTAATGAACATTAATTTGCTAAAACGTCTGGAGAGTTCCGTACAATCATTCTTTATTTCATTAACTCATCTCAAAGAATTGATCAACAACATGCTTAAAAAAATAGATGCTTTTGAAAAAACAAAATCGGGAGCTGACGTTTTCCTGGAAGACTTGCCTTTTCAAACTAATGAACTTGATGAGGATGATGAGAACTCTGATTATTTTACCGTCGGTAAAAAGATTAAATTTTCACTTGAGGATATTGATTTAAAAAAATGGAAAAATGCCCTGGGCGAAGATTTAATAATTTTACAAGCCTTATTAAATAAGATTTCTGTTATTACACCGAAACAAGATAATAAATTACAAACTTTATTGCAGGTAATAGACGATAAATTTACAAACCCGATAAATAATGATAATAAAAAAATATTAATATTCTCTGCTTTTGCAGACACGGCGGAGTATCTTTTTCATCATATAGGAAATTATATTGAAGAAAAATATCATTTGCACGCAGCAATGGTTTCTGGTTCAAAAACACTGACAACAATACCAAAAATCAATGCAGATTTTAACAGCGTGCTCTCTTATTTTTCCCCACGTGCTAAAACCAAAGATATTGAGGATCCAAAATTAAGAGAAGAAGCTTTACAGAAATTTTTAAAATATCCAATTGATGTCCTTATCGGAACGGACTGTATCTCCGAAGGGCAGAACCTTCAGGATTGCGATTATTGCATTAATTATGATATACATTGGAATCCCGTAAGAATTATTCAACGGTTTGGACGTATAGACCGTATTGGCAGTAATAATAATTGTATACAGCTAGTAAGCTTCTGGCCTGATTTGGATTTAGATGAATATATTAATTTGAAAGAACGCGTAGAAAGCAAAATGAAAGCTGTTATTATTGCCAGTACTGGTACTTTAGAAGATAATCCTATTGAAGAAGAAAAAGGCGATCTTGAATACCGAAAGGCGCAGCTTGAACGTCTGCAAAAAGAAGTAATTGATATTGAGGACATGCAAACCGGTATTTCTATTATGGACTTAGGGCTCAATGAATTTCGTCTTGAAATTCAGGAGTATTTTTCACATCATCGTGATATTGAGAAATTTCCCAATGGTCTTTTTGCTGTATTGGAACCTGATGAAGAACTAAAGCAAGGCGCTATTTTTATTTTAAAATACAAAGGCAAAAATATAGACAAACAAAACCGCCTTCATCCTTATTTTATTATATATATATCTGAAAATGGCGAGATTATTCATGATTATTTATCATCGCCAAAAACATTAAATTTATTAAAAAAAATCTGCCAAAGCTCCTTCTCTTCACAGTCAACACCATGTACCGACTTTAGTCCAATTTCAAATGATATTTTCGATATGTCACAATATTATTTACTGCTGGAAAAAGCAATATCATCTGTTATTGATACCAAGGCTGCTAAAAGCGATGTTAAAAGTTTGTTCAATAAAGGCAAAACAACCTTTTTAGATACAAAAAATATCAATATAAAAGACTTTGAAATAATAAGTTACTTTATTATCAAAGGGAGAAGTTATGATTAATTATTTTAATTTAAACAAAGAATGTATTGTAAACGAGGAATCACCAAAAGATGAAATTATTACAAATATTAAGGATAATAATTATAAATTCGATAAATTAAAAATAGACAGATTTAATGCCCTTGTTAAAACGATAAAGACCCTTGCCGTGTTAAATAGCGAAAATACCAACATTGAAGCCTTAAGTACATCTGAATTTGATTATTCTGAGATTATAATACTTGAAATTGAATTAAATTATTATTCAGAAGTCAACGATTTTTTTCTGTTTGCCAATTTACTGGGCCGACATATGCCCAAACTGCTTGTTCTTTTGATTAAGTATGAAAATCGATATAAGATTATTGTTAATAAAGTACGCGAGAATAAAAAGAATAATCTTTTAACGGTAGTAGACGACATACTCATTACGTATTGGATTTATCCGGACTCGCCTTCCGAAATATCAAAAGATATTATTTCTAAATTAAATATTAATAAATATCAAGCTGCTAATCTTTTTGAATTATATAAATCCCTTAATAATAATCTAAGACAATTCAAATGCAGGCACATGACTCTTTATTCAAACGATTTTTCTTATGTATTATCAAATATATTCAAATTAAACACAGAAGATTGTGAATATTTAATTGAGTGTATTAAAACAAAATGTTTGCATGAGGTTTCAAGGCCTCCTTTGTCAAAAAAATATAGGGATATATATAGTTCTCAAAATAACAGAAATACCATTGCGCGTATTTTCTATGACTATGAAGACGTTTGGTATATTCTTAATTATCATCCAGAGCTCAAAAACATTATGCGTCGTATGGAAATAAATAATATGAGGGATCTTCTGGATTTTTCATATGAAAGAAGAAGAGAGAATCAACAACAGAAAACCCCATGGTGGTCATATAGCAATGATTCTGTAAATAACATAGAGGAAAAAGAGATAAGAGAGGTAAGCAAAAATACAATTAATCATATAATTAATTTAGATAAATCTTTAATAGAAGAGGCAATAGCTTTCGAAACAGGTATAGGCATAGGGCAAAATACTAATAAAGCGATTGAAAAATATCTTGATGCATTCGAATTAGGAATTAGAATTATTGACCATATTATAAATACAGATACAATGGTTAAATTAGCTCAAAATATTTCAGTGAAATATAAGAATAAAAAAATCGAATCATTTGAATTATTGATTAAAGCATCTGAAAATGGGAATGCTAAAGCCATGTTATACCTTGGCCGGTATTATCTTGAAAGCGAGACAAAAGATTATGCTAAGGCAATTGAATACTTTATGAAGGCAATTGCGCTGGGAGACGATAATGCCATAATTGAGCTGGCAAAATTATGCAAAGAAAATATTGATATTATTGAATACATTAACGATATAAAAATACTAATGAAAACAGCTGGTAAATTTGAAGATGGTATAAAATTAAATAAGGATTATGAAATTGCCTTTAAACTGTTCGAAAAGGCTGCAAATCTTGATGATGGAGAAGCGCAATACTCAGTGGGACGTTTTTATGAAAAAGGAATGTTTGTTTCAAAAGATATACAAGAAGCATTAAATTGGTATACAAAGGCATCAGAAAAACAAATCCCTTACGCCTTAGAAAAGATCGCATATTTTTTACAACATGGAGTGGCGGGCGAAAAGGATATTCAAAAAGCTAACCATTATTACAAGAAAGCGGCGCAAGGTTTTCAAAAAATGGCCGATCGGAATGATTCCAAGGCACAATATTTATTGGGTCAATTATATAAATACGGGATTGGCGTCAAAAAAGATATTCCTCTATTTTTGGAATGGAATGAAAAATCAACAGCAACTGGCTATAAGAAAGCTCAATATGAATATGGATATTCCTATGAACTGAAGGGAAATATTCCAATGGCTTTTGGTTGGTATAAAAAGTCAGCGGAACAGAATTATTCGAAAGCCCAATACAAATTAGGTCTTTATTATGAAGATCAGGATGAAATGGATGAAGCATTTAAATGGTACTTAAAAGCCGCAGAAAATGGTCATATTGAATCCATGGAATCTTTAGCATTTTGTTATGAGAAGGGAGAAGGAATTGACAAAGATTTAGAAAAGGCTAAAGAGTGGTATTCGAAAGCAAAAAATATGAAAAAATATTGATGCAATAATACTGTTTAAGAAAGAAATTGATACAATATTTATTCAGGATTATATCGCAGATACTCCCAGGTGGTATCCGGGACCATATCCCGCACCAGATCCCAGTCGCCCTTTACTATCCCTTCCCGTACCGCAGAAGCGCTCACCACCCGGCCGCCCCGGCTAATCCGGTCCAATTCGACAAGCTCTATCCCCGCCTGGGGCAGCCGTTCACGCAAAGCCTGGTTGTACAGCTCAGTGCTGAGGCTCAGTGGTTCTGTTCCCACATAGCGGCGGCGCACACCCAGGGCCGGGGCGATAAGGGCGGCGAACACTGCTGCGTCCAGGGCGCCCTGGGCGGAAGCAAGATCAGCATTCCGGGTAAAGTACGCAGGAAAAGTGAGGGAGGAGATCACATACTCACCGCCCGGAATGACCCGGACGTTTTTCAGGTCCCCTGTACCTGCTTCCATGAGATGCAGCCGGTCCTTGAAGGGGAACAGGGATCGGTCCTCTTCCACCGCCAGGACCCAGACCCAGGGGTTCTCCCGGCTTGCCTGTTCGATAAGCCAGCGGTGCCCCAGGGTAAAGGGATTGCAATTCATTACCAGGCAGGAGGCGCCCTGTTTACCCGCGGACGGGAACTCCGCACAGCCCTGCTCGCCCGCCGCCGGAAGCTCCGCGCCCTGTTTACCTGCAACCGTACACTCTTGTTTACCCGCCGTAAACGGGACTTCCGCCGCCAGTGCGCGGAAGTGTGCCATACGTTCTGCCGAACCGGGGCGGCCAAATTCCAAAAAAACTGCGTAGGGTGATGCATCGGCCACTTTTTGTAAGCCCAGGCCGGAAAGCAGGGGGGCCATGGAAGGTTTGGTGATGACCCGAAGGTAGTGTATGCCCCGTGCGGCAGCCAGCTTGATGAGGGCAGTTACTAAAACTGCGGAAAGGCCCTCTCTCTGGCGGCTCTTGTCAATGGCAAGGCACTGGATCATATTGCCCTTGAGAAAGCCGCAGCCCAGGAGCGCGCCATTTTCATACAGCCCCAGGTTATCGTCGGTGTCCTCCGGCAGGGTCAGATCGAAGGAGGCAAGCAGTTTTTCCAGCACAGGGTCAGTGCCGGGATTTCTGATTTTCTGTAAATCCGTCATGCCTCTTTCACTTGGTATATTTCGTCGATCAGGGAGCCGTCGCGGTACAGGACTTTGCCCACCACCCGGCTTCCCCGCTCGCACTTTTCAGGGACCCCGTTCAGGTCCTCGGCGATTTTGCGCAGTTCCCCCATTTCTTTCAGGGGTATGCCCACCCGGGCAAGTTCCTTCCGGAGATCATCCCGCAGGGGATTCACCGCCGCGCCGTACTGGGTAACCAGGACATCAATGGTCTTGCCCGGGGTAGTGGTGGTAAGCACCTTATCTACCACAATTGAAAGCCGGGCCCTGCTTAAGGGGGCGATGACCATGGCCAGTTTTGCCCCTGCCGCAACATCGCTGTGGCCACCGGAACCGCCTATGATATAGCCATTAGAATCGGTGTGAACATTAACGTTAAAATTCACGTCGATTTCCGTGGCTCCCAAAACAACCACATCAAGGTTTTGGGACGCAGAACTTTTTGCCCCCGGGCTTGCATAATGGCTTGCGCTGATCTCCACGTGCCGGGGATTGTTCCGCAGGGATTCTACGGCCTTCAAATCGAAGCATTGCACATCCATGATGGTCTGAAAACACCCCGCTTCCAGCATATCCACCAGGTACCCCGTGGTTCCCCCCAGGGCAAAACTTCCCTTGATACCCTCTCGTGTCATAATATCCTGTACGCTTTGCCCTACCGCCAGGGAAGCGCCACCCGCGCCGGTCTGGAAAGAGAAGCCGTCCTTCAAAAGCCCGGATGCGCGAATAACCCTGGCGCTCAAGTCCGCGATGCGGAGGGCCAGAGGGTCCCGGGTCATGCGGGTAGTCCCGGACACGATGCCCTCGGGGTCGCCGATGGCATCCACCTTTACTACATAATCAACGTAAGTTTCACTAATCGAATAATCGCCCAGAGGATACTCCACCAGGTTGTCGGTGATCGCCACCACTTTTTTTGCGTGCATGGCATCCGCAAAGGCGTAGCCCAGGGACCCGCAAGCGGACTTCCCCACTCTGCCGGTACAGTTTCCCTGATTGTCCGCAGTGGGGGCGGCGATAAAGGCCACGTCGATGGGAGTCACCCCGGTCTCAATAGCGCCGGGCCTGCCGCCGTGGGTGCGGAAGATCACCGGCTTCGCCAGGATACCTTCGCTGACCGCCTTTCCTATGACGGGGCTCATGTAATTGGTTTCCAGTTCCGTAACCACCCCGTTTTTTATATGTGCGAGCAAAGGCTCCTGGCTGTCAAAGAGGGAACTTGCGTTTACTGTAAGATCACGAATTCCCATTTTGGCAATCAGGGCCAGGGTCATGTTCAGCACAAAGTCCCCGTTCCGCAAATGATGGTGGAAGGATATCCGCATGCCGTCTTTCAAGCCGGCGGCGCGTATGGCCTCTTCCAGGGATGCTACAAGTTTACTCATGATCATTTCCCTTTCCCAATTCCCTGGCAGTTTCAAGAATAATCCGAGCCCGCTCAACAATGGGTGCGTCGATCATCTTTCCATCCAGGGAGATAGCGCCCTTACCCTGTTCTTTAGCAGAAGCAATGGCGTCGAACACCCGGTGTGCGTAGGTAATTTCCCTGTCAGTGGGGCTGAAAGCCTCGTTGACCAGGTCCACGTGTCGGGGGGAAATCACCGCCTTGCCGGTAAAGCCCAGGGATCGTGCTAAAAGGGCGTCCTGCCTGAGGCCTTCCATATCGTTAACATCAGTAAAAGGGGTATCAAAAACATCGACCCCCGCAGCCCGTGCAGCGCAGACGATACGTCCCCGGGCATAGGCAATTTCAGCGCCCTCCCTGGTCCTGGGCGCCCGGAGGTCCGCTGTCAGGTCTTCGGCCCCCAAAAGCAGGGCCGACACCCGTTTATTGGCAGAGGCGATGGCGAAGGAATTTTCCAGTCCCAGGGCAGTTTCTATCAAAGGCAACAGTTTTACTATTTTTGTAATCCCCGCTTTAGCTTCCACTTCCTCTATTTTTTTTGTCAAAGTAAAAATATCTTCTGCGCAGCCCACTTTGGCGGGCAGGATCATATCCGGCCCCAGGGGAACCACAGCCTCCAGATCCTTTTCCCAATATTTTGTATCCAGAGCATTGATACGGATAATGATCTCACATTTATCAAACTTGAGGGCGCCCAGGGCATGGGAAACCAGAATACGTGCAGCGTCTTTATCATCAGGAGAAACCGCGTCTTCCAGATCAAAGATAATCCCATCCGCCCCCAGGACACTACCATTTATCAAAAGGTTAGGATTATTGCCAGGCAGAAAAAGTACGCTCCGTCTCACTCAGTTTTCCTCCCCGGCCCGCAGCAAGGCTGTTTCAAGCCGGGCCTGGATCACGCAGTCCATGGCTCCCTGGTCATGGGCGCGGATATGCACATCCTCTATGCCGAGGCCCCGGACCACCCCGAGCATGGTCTTTTTGATACTTTCCCCAAACTGCCGTATCACCGGAGAACTCAAATCAATTTCAACACCCTTTCCCGGGAGGACCTCTATATATATGTCGCTGGATTCTAGGGTCCCAGAGACTGCATTTTTTATAACTTGCATAGCTTATCTCCCTGATATTACTATAGAAGATTAACACTTTTTTACCAAATCGGCGGCGGGGGTGGGAGAGGCCCTGGGGACTAACCTGTAGAGTCTGCCTACGGAGCCCGGTAGGTCTCCTCCGGCAGGGAATTCCAGAGACGCCCCCAGGGCCTCTCCCACCCCCGCCGCCGCCTGTTTTCAAGTTTTGATGCTAGTCTGTTAATATGGCGAAATGCCAGTTTTAACAAAATAATACTGCTTACTTTTAACCAGGCAGCTATCGCCGCTACCGCCACATCTTTCAAAACCACGTTACTATTCTGCCAAACATATAGCAAATAACCAGTCTTAACAAAACAATATCGCTCACCTTCAATCAAGCGCCAAGAACCGCTTCCCAGCGCTACCGCCACATCTTTCAAACCGCGATACTATTCTGCCAAACATATAGCAAATAACCAATCTTACCAAAACAATATCGCTCACCTTCAATCAAGCGCCAAACATCTTTCCCCACCGCCACAAAGCTTCCCAAAGTGCCCTATTGCCCAAGGCCCCTCAGCAAACCAAGGCGGCGGAGGGGGGGGAAGCCCTCGGGGGGGCGTCTCTGGAATTCCCTGCCGTAGCAGACCCGCGAAGCGGGGCTGACGGAGGCAGACTCTACAGGTTAGCCCCCCCGAGGGCTTCCCCCCCCTCCGCCAGCATTCGTTTAGATGCTCACGCCTCGGGCATTACCTCCGCCGGTATAGGACAGTGATACTCCTCACCCCCCAGACGGCGCTTAAATTCCGCCTTCGCATCCTCGATCATCTTGGGATTCTCCAAAAGGTCCAGGGCGGTCAGGGCAATAATCTTTCCCGCCTGATCGAGCCCCTTGTGAACCATGCTGGACTGCCCGGTGGACACAACCTGCCAGGAATGGGACACCGTGCCGTGGGGATAACAGGCGGTGGTGAACTGTGCCGTGGGGGCGTGCCAGCTTGCATCACCCACATCGGAAGATGCGGGTATGGCCTTATCGGTGAAGGCATAGGGGGCTATGTCGTCAATCAGGGGCTTGGCGGCTATTTTGGCCAGGTCTTCAGGACTCCTGTCAAAGAAGGTCCGGGCGGCTTTGGCCGGAATGCCCTTTTTGGAAGATTCATCCAGGCTGTCCACCAGGGTTTTGGCAAAGGCGATCTCCTCTTTAGTATAATTGTTCGGTCCCAGCCATTGCATGTTCGAGTACAATGCTTTGCTCAAGACTTCGTTGACAAGGACATTGGCGCAGGCGCTGTCCCAGCGTATGTTCATGGTGGTGCCCGTCATCAGGGCTGCGCCTTTGGCTATGTCTACTACCCGCTCGTAGATTTCCTGCACCTGGGATTGCCGGGGCGCACGGATAAAGTAGAGCAGTTCTGCAGAGGCTTGCACCACATTGGGAGCGCCGCCGCCGACATCGGTGTAGGCATAGTGGATACGGGCTTCCTGGATGACATGTTCGCGGAGGTAATTCACCCCCACGTTCATCAGTTCTGCTGCGTCCAGGGCGCTCCTGCCCTGATCGGGACTCATGGCTGCATGGGCGCTCCGTCCCTTAAAGCTGAAAAATATTTGATAATTAGCCAGGGTACTTACCCCCATGAGGGCGTTTTCCATCATGGGATGCCATGTCAGGACCGAATCGAGGCCGTTAAAAGCGCCGGCCCGGGCCAGATAGGCCTTGCCTGAACCGCTTTCCTCGGCGGGACAGCCGTAGTATTTGATGGTACCGGCCAGCCCCTTCTCCTTCATATAATCCTTGATCCCCACCGCAGCCGCAGCCGCGCCGGCACCCAGGGCGGCATGACCACAGCCATGGCCCGGGGTGCCGGGCTTAAGGGACTTTTTTTCAGCAATCCCCGCAACCTGGTCCATACCGGCCAGGGCATCGTATTCGCCCAGGATGCCGATAACCGGGTTTCCCTTGCCATAAGTGGCGATAAACGCATGGGCCATCCCGGCGACTCCCCGCTCTATGGCGAAGCCTTCCTTCTCAAAAACCTCGCAGAGGGCGTCGGCAGACTGTTTGAGGCTGAAACGGATCTCCGCAAATTCCCAGATGCGATCGTTCAATTTGGCGAAAATTTCCTTTTTCCCGTCTATTAACTCAACAAGCCTTTTTTTATCACCCATATTATTTTCCTTCCCCGGGCAAGAGTACCTGGATCTGCCCCTTATTGTATAGCAGCTTGGTACCAAAATAGGCAATAGGCAGCAGGGCCAGCATGAGGAAGCCCTGGTAGAACGCAAGCAGCATGGGCTGTTTTATAACATACACAACAATAATATTAACCGCAGCAACAACAATGACCGGGAGTATCATCCCTTTTAAGCGACCCTTAGTCCTGATGCCGCCCCCAATATTACTGCCGATGGAGCCAATGGCAAGGGAGCCGAACAGAGCAGGCACGATATACCCCGAGGCAAGCTTTACCACCGGAAGGGTCAGCACCGGCCGCAGGGGCAGGATCAGGAGGACACCCAGGAAGATAACTATAATGGTAACAAAACTGGAAACGCTCACCGCAATGGAAGTAACGATGTCCGCTTCCTCAGTGCCGCTTTCCACATCCAGAAGCTGGAGGGCCGTATTGGCCACCGGCAGCTTGAGGTTCATGATGTTCCCGGTGATCTGGGCCAGGTAAATGGAACTGCCGAATATGGGGGTATAGGCGATAACCTCGGAAATAGCCCCGGGAACGAAGAGCGCCAAAAGCCCGACAGAAGCGGTAAGAATTTTAACCAGGCCGGGCATGGCGTTAAAATATATCCCCGCGATAACGGGCATACCGATCATAATGGCAATAGCGATAACCGCACCGAAACGGCCCAGGCGGTGCATGGAATCAATATGGGCTTTGCTTTCGGCATCAATGCCAAGAGTTTTTTTATCACTCATTCTATTCTCCTTATTTCAAAAGTCCGAACCAGAGGACTGAAGACGCCATGGCCAAAAGGAGGCTGATGGCAAGGGTGAATCCCCGCAGCCAGCCGGCTTTACACTTGTCAGCAACAACATTCAAAATGACGGTTATCAAGCCGCTGCTTACCAGGGTCAACAGTTTTACAATACCTGTCTTGCTGTAATCAAGGAACATGGGCACCACAAATACTACCAGGATCACCAGGAAGAAAACGCTGCTTCCCAGGGCGCCCCAGCGCTTGTCCCCGACTTTAAGCTTCATGGTCCCCGCCTGTATCGATTTTGATGCAAAGGGGGAAAAGAAGAGCCCACCTATGATACCGATGGACATGACAAACATCACCAGTACAAAATCCTCCGCGGTGGCGAGGCTTAATTTGGTCATATCAAGCCCCGCAGCTTTGACCGCTGAATCGGCGGCCATGGTTTCATAGGTCACCGACCCTACCACCGAAAGCCGCCACCAGGGCCAGGGTACGCCTAGGATGGGAACCAGGGCAAAGAACCCGATCACAATGGCCAGGGAAGGGATAATCGTGGCTGAAACAGCGGATTTAACCACAGTCATCAGTTTTTCCCTGGGGTAGCCCTTTGCTATGGCCCGCTTCCAGGATTTCCGCATGGATACTACCGCAAGGCACGCCACGAAAAGGATGCCAATGCCCACCATCAGGTAGATAAGCCAATGGCCTGCAACATCATAAAAACTCATAAAACCCTCCTGAAAAAATATTGTTATTAAAGAATTTGCTTAAAACGCTAGGCGCTTTTGCCGCACTCTTCAATAAAATTGCTGAAAATTTTTCTGCTTGGCCTGTCGGCGCCGCAGCGTTTCAGTGCAAGCATCTCCGGGTGCCACTGAAAAAAGAGTTCGAAGCGGCCTTCGTCGCTTCCCTCCAGGGCTTCAACCAGGCCGTCGGTCGACCGGGCGGCAACCTGCAAGCCCCTGCCGATTTCCTTCACCGTCTGGTGATGGTAGGAATTGACCTTCAGGGTTTCCTCCCCGGTTATGCCATACAGCATGCTGCCTTTTTCCAAAATCACCTCGTGGGCGCGGGAACTCAGTTCCGCCGCGGGATCAACTCCGTGGGCGATGGTAGCGCAGCTGTATTTCAAGTCCTGATACAGGGACCCGCCTTTCAATATATTAAAAAGCTGAAGCCCCCGGCAAACCCCAAGTATCGGAATGTTGGTATCCTTCAAAACTTTTTCCCCCAACTCCATTTCCAGGGCATCCATTTCCGGAGACAGGGCCCAAATTTCCCCCTCCGGGTCCGGCGCCTCGTGGTAATAGGCAGGGTCAATATCCGTGCCCCCGGGAAACAGTATGCCGTCCAAAAAGGGGATAAACTCCAGGGCAAGGTGGGGATCCTGATAAATGGGAATGATGATCGGCAGGCCACCGGCATCGGTGATGGCCTCAATATAGGCATTGGACAGAATCTGCCAAGTATCGTTCTTCAGCCCCTGGTGGGCAAAGACCCCCAGGTCGCTCTTGGTAGAATAGCGCGAAACAATGCCGATTCGCGGTTTCATAAAAGCTTCTCCTGTTGATTGGATGATACCCTGACTACTAGGGACAGGGTTTGTCGTATAACTCTTATTACTATTTTAGTCAGTGATTCTCCTATTTGTCAACTTTTTTCGTTAAAACCTTATACTATTTTTTTTTGTTATATATCATTAGGTAATTGATATATAACATATAAATCAATTAATTTCAAACGAAAGGTAAAAGAAGCTTTTTCGAAGGCAAAGAGGAATCCGGAAATCTATTTGAAATGACAAAATTTGAAGTAATGTAAAAAAGACGCCTAGCCCTCTGCAACCATCCGCAGCTTTTCGGGTCTAAAATTTTAACTTGACATTTTCTGTCAAACTGTTATTATATTAATAATGACAAAAAAGCTTTTTTTGTCATGGAAAGGGCTCATTATGGCATTCGAAATAATCGCGACAGGAAAGGCTGTACCCCCGAACAGGGTTAGCAATGATGATTTGGCAAAGCGGATCGACACCAATGACGAGTGGATACGATCCCATTCCGGGATTGGGGCAAGGCATATTGCGGAGGAAACCACCGCCTGCAGCGATTTGGCCCTGGAGGCAGCGCGGCAGGCCCTGGCTATGGGGGCAGAAAAAGCCGGGGAAACCCCGGAAGCGTTCGTCCAAAGCCTGGACCTGATAGTTCTGGGTACCGTAACCCCGGATTATTACGGGCTCCCTGCTACGGCTTGCGTTGTTCAGGATAAGATCGGCGCCCGGAACGCCGCAGCCCTGGACCTTAACGCCGGATGTTCCGGCTTTATCTACGGCCTGGAGCTTGCTACGGGCTTCCTGGGGCTGAATCCTTCCCGGAAACGGGCCTTGGTGATCGGTTCCGACGTGCTGACCAGGGTGACAAACTGGAACGACCGAAGCACCTGCGTCCTCTTTGGAGACGGCGCCGGGGCGGTTCTGCTGGAACAGACCAGCGCCCCTTCCAAGGGGCCGGGAAAACGGGGTCTGCTGCGGAGTACCCTGGGGGCGGATGGCTCCGGAATGGAAAGCATCATTGTCCGCAGAGGGGGGTCCCGCAGCCCCTTTAAGACCGGTGAAACCGTGGAATCCCACCCGGCCATTGAGATGGACGGAAGGGCGGTCTATAATTTCGCCGTAAAGGCAGTAACCGCTACCATCGAAAAACTCCTCGCCGAGGAGGGTATCTCCGTAGACCAGGTAGACCGCATAGTACCTCACCAGGCAAATGCCCGGATAGTCCAGGCAGCAGCGAAACGGCTGGGCATACCGGAGGAAAAGTTTTTCCTTAACATAGAAGAATATGCCAATACCTCGGCTGCATCGATCCCCATCGCCCTGGACGAACTGAACCGGGGCGGGAAGATCAAGAAAGGGGATTTGATAATGACCATAGGTTTTGGCTCAGGATTAACCTTTGGAGGAAATTTGATAGTATGGTAAACAAGGATACTAAAACAGCATTTCTGTTTCCCGGCCAGGGCGCCCAATACCCGGGTATGGCCCTGGATTTTCTCGCCGTTTCCAAAGAAGCAAAGGCGCTTTTTGCCCAGGCCTCAGACGCCATGGGCCGGGACATGGAAGCCCTGCTCAGGGATTCGGACGCGGATACCCTGAAACGCTCCGACATAGCCCAGCCCACGGTAACCTTAGCCAACCTGTGCGCCGCCGCGTTTCTGGGCGAAAAGGGAATTGCTCCAAAGGCCGCCGCAGGGCACAGCCTGGGGGAATACGCCGCCCTGGTCAGCGCTAAAGTGATCAGTGCCGCAGACTGCCTGAAACTGGTAAGCGCCCGGGGTAGGGCCATGCAGGAGACGGTGGAGCATATCGCCGAAAAAAGCGGGGGCGGCGAAGATTCCGCCCCGGGCATGGCGGCGATCCTCGGCCTGGCGCCGGAACAGGTGGAGGCCCTGGTAAGGGACTGGACCGCTGCAGGCCTTGAGGGGCTCTATGCAGCGAACATCAATTCGCCCCGGCAAGTGGTGGTGGCCGGAACCGCGGCGGCTCTGGCTGTTGCCCAGGAAAAGTTCAAGGAAGCCGGGGCCAAACGGGTGCTGCGCCTCCAGGTAGCGGGCCCCTTCCACTCCCCCCTCATGGCTGAGGCGGCGGATAAATTCGGCCCTGCTCTGGAATCGGTACAGTTTCTTGACCCCGCCATCCCCCTGTTCTCCAATGTTTCGGGCAAGGCGGTTTCCTCAGGCGCGGAAGCCCGGGACCTGGCCTTAAAGCAGATCACATCCCCGGTGCGGTGGATCGCCGAAGAGAGCGCCATCGCCGGCCTGGGGCTTGATCTGCTCCTGGAAACCGGGCCCGGAAAGGCTCTCCAGGGCTTATGGAAGGATTCGGGGAGTTCCCTACCCTGCTGCGCGGCCGGCAGGGTTGAAGATATTGAACAGCTATTTACTAATTAGATATATTCATATCAGGAGTTAATATGAGGCTTGAAGGAAAGAAAGCCCTGGTCACCGGGGCATCCCGGGGCATAGGCCGGGCCATCACGGATCGTTTCCTCGCAGAAGGGGCGGAAGTCTGGGGCCTGGGAACTCGGGAACCCGGGGATTTGCAGGACCGTATCGCCGCATCCGGGGGAAAGCTCCACTGGATCAGCGCGGATCTGGGAAAAGTCCAAGAAGTTGAAGCCATTGTGGAGGGGGAACTGAAAAAAGCCGGGGGATTCGACATACTGGTGAACAACGCGGGAATCACCAAGGACAACCTTTCCTTCCGCATGAGCCTTGAGGACTTCCAGAAAGTCCTGGACGTGAACCTCACCGCCACTTTCATTATCGCCCGTACCGTAGGACGGGATATGATACGCCGCAGAAGCGGCTCTATAATCAACATGGCCAGCGTGGTGGGCATACACGGAAACGGCGGCCAGGCAAACTACGCCGCCAGCAAAGCCGGGGTCATCGGGGTTACCAAGAGCCTGGCCCGGGAAACTGCCAGCCGGGGGGTGCGGGTCAATGCCATAGCCCCGGGATTCATTGCTTCGGACATGACCGATGCAGTAAGCGAGGAAGCGAAGGGAAAAATGATCGATCAGATACCCCTGAAGCGCATTGGCCAGCCTGATGATGTGGCGGAGGCGGTACTGTTCCTGGCCTCGGATGCTTCAGCCTACATAACCGGACAGGTTATCGCCGTTGACGGCGGCATGTTTATATAGTGGAGGACTTCTAATGAAACGCAAGGTAGTTGTAACCGGCATGGGCGTAATTTCCCCCATCGGAAATTCGGTCGAAGAATTCAAGCAATCCCTCATAGCGGGAAAAAGCGGGATAGGCAAAATTACCCAATTTGACACCACAGGCTTTGATGTAACCATCGCCGGGGAGGTCAAGGATTTTGAACCCTCCCTGTGGATAGAGAAAAAGGAAGGGCGCAAAATGGCCCGGTTCACCCAGTTTGCGGTAGCCGCAGCAGCCCAGGCCCTGAAACAGGCGGATCTTCTGGAGAACGCCGAAGATGGCCGCCAGCGCATCAAGGGTGATCCCCACAAAGCCGGGATAGTCCTGGGCAACGGCATCGGGGGCTTTGAGATTATCACCGAAGCCTTCCACAAACTCTTTGATAACGGCCCCAAGCGCATGCCGCCCCTGACAGTACCCATGATGATCGGCAACGAAGCTGCGGGGAACCTTTCCATGGTCTACGGCCTCAAGGGCCCCGCCTATACCCAGGTTACCGCCTGTGCTTCCGGCGCCGACGCCCTGGGCCAGGCCCTGGACCTGGTCCGCTCAGGCCGCTGCGATGTGGTCATCACCGGTGGTACCGAAGCCTGTATAACCGCCTTTGCCATCGGCGGTTTCCAGATGCTCAAGGCCCTGTCCTCCAAACGCTGCGACACCCCGGAAAAAGCGTCCCGCCCCTTTGATGTGGACAGGGACGGCTTCGTCCTGGGCGAAGGTGCGGGCATCCTGGTCCTGGAAAGCGAAGAACACGCCAAAGCCCGGGGCGCCAGTATCATTGTGGAGTTTGCCGGTTACGGCGCCAGCGCCGATGCTTATCACATCACCTCACCGGATCCCTCAGGCGAAGGGGGAGGCACTGCCATGAAGTTTGCCCTGGAAGACGCGGGGGTCAAGCCTGAGGAAGTGCAGTATTACAACGCCCACGGAACCTCCACGGAAATCAATGACCGCACAGAAACTAAGATGATCAAATACGCCTTCGGGGATCATGCAAAAAAACTAAAAGTGTCCAGCACTAAAAGCATGACCGGCCACTGTGTCGCCGGGGGCGGCGGCTTTGAAGCCATTGCCTGCATACTCGCCATCCGGGACGGCTTCTTTCCCCCCACCATCAACCTGGAAAACCCCGACCCTGACTGCGATTTGGACTATGTACCCAACAAGGTCCAGTACGGCACGGTAAACGTCGCCGCCTCAGGCAACCTGGGATTCGGCGGGCACAACGGGGTGGTGGTGTTCAAGAAATACGGGTGATAAAACGAGGAGTACGAAATGAGTGAAATAGAAGAGCTGCTGCCCCACCGGACACCATTTTTGTTTGTGGATGCAATAGATACGGCGGACAAGGACAGAATCGTTGCGCGGCATATCTTTACGGAAAAGGAATTCTTCTTTGCCGGGCATTTTCCCGAATACCCGGTGGTTCCCGGGGTGATCCTGATAGAGACCATGGCCCAGTCAGGCGGGGCCGGCCTCCGCAAGCTGGGCATATTGCCGGGCAACGCCCTGTTCTTTCTGGCCACCGTGGACAAGGTAAAGTTCCGCCGCCAGGTGCGGCCCGGGGAGGAGCTCCGTTCGGAAATCACAAACCTCCGGGTTTCGCCCAAGATGGTCAAGCAGTCCGGGAAAGCCTATGTGGGGGACGAATTAGCCGCAGAAGCGGAGTGGATGTGCCTGGTTAGCAGCGGCTAAAATAGCTAAAATAGCTAAAATAGCAGTTGACAATCTAGGGAAAATGTAGTATGTTTATAGTGCCACCGGAGGAGGCGGCATTGTAGCCTCCTTCGCCGATCCCAGTTTCGTTTAGGCGAGGCTGGGAGATTTTTTTATGTACCGATTAAAGCCCGCAATTCTTCATATGCCCATGTATATAACTCACCTGTGGTCTCGAAATAACAGATAAAAAACCCTGGATCAAGGCGGTTTTTTAGTTCCCCAGCTATTTTTGCTTTAACACTTCCGGTTGAAAGGTGGGAAAAAAGGCGTATAAATACCGAATGGCCTTGCACATCGGGGCAGCGCCGTGTGAGAGCGGCTCCCTGTTTGTAGCCTTTCTTAAATTCAAAGCCTAAGGTCTGCCGTGTACCAGATACGGCTTTTAGCTCAACGATCTGGCCGTCGATGATGGTATCGGCAGAGAGTACACCCAGGGCATCGGCATCCTCCTGTTCGGGAAGGAAGTAAACGGCGCTTCCCCGGCTGGTCAATATGCGTACTTGATCGATTTCCCAGGCTAATTTTGCACTTTCCCGTGAAGAAGCTGCTATGCGGGATTTGGCTACCCAGATATGCGGCTCTTTCTGTACCCACTCCTCACCCGAGAAGAGGGTAGAAGCAAGGGCAAGGGACTTTTCGGCGTTGATCCTGCGCCGTTCCGGGGAAATATACTCCATAAAAGTATCATAAGCGGAAAAAAGAGGAAGGAAAAGGGTAGGCCCACCATAAGCATAAAAATATATACACTTGAACGATTTTTTGAGATCAAGTATAATTTTGTTTTAATGGGTGGGCAATTAGACTTAGTTGATATAAAGATTCAAGAAGGTTTACGCGAAAAAGAGCCCTACCTAACCCAGCAACTGATTACTTATATTGGCAACAAACGGGCATTATTGGATTTCATTGGAACCGGGGTAAACCGGGTCCAAGCCAGGCTGCAGAAACAAAAATTAGCTATTTTTGATGTTTTTAGCGGCTCCGGTATCGTATCCCGTTATTTTAAGCAATTTTCAAAACTGTTAGTCGTAAATGATTTAGAAAAATATACAAAGATTATCAATACCTGTTACTTGTCAAATGAAGATGAGATAGATGTAGGAAAACTAAAAAATTACTATAACGAAATCGTTTTTGAAGCATCCAACACTATCAAGAAGGGCATAATAGCGGAATTATATGCGCCCCAGGATGACACAAACATTAAACCTGACGAAAGGGTATTTTATACCGTTAGGAATGCAATGTATATTGATACGGTACGGCAATTGATTGAAAAAATACCCAGGCCGGAACAGGCTTATTTTCTCGCACCATTATTATCAGAGGCATCGATTCATGCCAATACTTCAGGAGTATTTAAGGGGTTTTATAAAAACAAAGAAACCGGAATCGGCCAGTTTGGCGGGAAAAACCAGGATGCGTTATTTCGCATAACCGGGAATATAAAATTACCCTTCCCGATTTTTAGCAACTTCAATTCGGATGTACTCATCTACAATGGCGATTCAAATAAAATTATTGCGGAAGCGCCTGAAGTAGACCTGGCATATTTAGATCCCCCATACAATCAGCATCCCTATGGCTCCAATTATTTTATGCTTAATTTGATTCTTGATTATAAGTACCCTGAAAGCACAAGCAAGATATCAGGGATACCGGATAATTGGGCCAGATCGAATTATAACAAAGGAAATTATGCATGCCAGGTATTAACAGAATTAGTAACAAATATTAAGGCGAAGTTTATTCTTATTTCATTTAACTCGGAGGGATTTATAAGCCTTGAGCAAATGACGAATATTTTAACCAGGATAGGCCGCGTTGAGATTTTGGAGACAAAATATAATACCTTTAGGGGCAGCAGGAATCTCGGTAAGCGGGAAATACATGTTAAGGAGTATTTGTATTTGCTGGAGAAATAAGTGGGGCAACTTGCAACGCAATTCACCGCGCATAAAGACGAGGTCCATGATTTCGATGTGTTTTTTATCCCCAATCATGACAAATTCACCAATTTTGTCATAATACCCCTTGACTTATTCCCGGAATTTGCTAATATTAATTATGACAAAATATCATTTTTTGTCACGCAAGGAGAAAATATGGTCATCAAACCCCTTATCAGGGACAATATTTGCATCAACAGCCACCCTCGGGGATGCGCCCGGGCGGTACGAAACCAGATTGGGTATGTGCGGAATACCTTGGCCGGCGGCAAAGAGCCGGGGGACCTCGAATCCCCCCAGGGTGCGCCTAAGCTGGTCTTAGTGGTAGGCTGCTCCACGGGCTACGGCCTGGCCAGCCGCATCTCCGCTGCCTTCGGGTACGGGGCTGTTACCGTGGGGGTTTCCTTTGAAAAGCCGCCTCAGCCACCAAACCGGGAACCCCGGGCTGGTACAATAACCGTATCTTTGACCTGGAAGCGGAAAAAGCTGGGCTGGTCTCCGTAAGCCTGGACGGCGACGCCTTTTCGGACGCCATGAAGGCGGATACCGCTCTGGCGATCCGGGAAGCTGCCCGGCAGGCGGGGATTGCCCCAAAGGTGGACCTGATCATCTACTCCCTGGCATCCCCAGTACGGGTGGACCCCAAGACCGGTCTCATGCACCGTTCGGTAATTAAGCCCATCGGGAAAGCCTATTCAGGGAAAACCATCAATATGATTACCGGGCAAATCCGGGAGATCAGCGCCGAGCCTGCTACTGAGGAGGAGATTGCCAACACCGTGAAGGTCATGGGCGGCGAGGACTGGGAGCTCTGGATCGAGGCCCTGGAAAAAGCCGGTGTCCTGGCGCCTTCGGTGCGGACCATTGCCTACACCTACCTGGGGCCGGAACTTTCCTGGGACATCTACAAAAACGGTACCATAGGCCGGGCCAAGGAAGACCTGGAACGGGCGGGCCGGGCGATCAACCGGAAACTTTCCTCCCGTGGAGGCGCCGCATGGATATCCGTAAACAAGGCCCTGGTCACCCGGTCCAGTTCGGTGATCCCCATCATCCCCTTTTATATTTCCTGCCTTTTTAAGGTGATGAAAGAAAAGGGTATCCACGAAGGCTGCATTGAACAGATAGTACGGCTGTACCGTGACCGTCTTTATACACCCCAAGCTGCGCAGGGAACTGCGCAGAATCCCTGCAAGGTTCCTGTGGACAGCGAAGGGCGCATACGAATCGACGACTGGGAAATGCGGGAAGATGTGCAAAGGGAAACTGCGGCGCAAATAGAAAAGGTCACGGAAGAGAATATCTACGAGACTTCGGATATCACAGGTTTCAAGCACGATTTCCTGGAGATCCACGGCTTTGATGTTGAGGGGGTGGACTATGAAGAGGATGTGGACACCCTTCTGGGCGACGAATTGGACGCTATTGATGAGGAATTGTCCATCGGGGCGTAGGCGGCGCCGATATTCCGGTACGGAGAAGTGAATTTTATTATGAACGAAAATTTTATATTGAATTTGCTGGAAAAATTCAGCGCCAGCCAGGCAGCGGAACTGGACTTAAACGATGGGACCACGCGCCTGGTGCTTCGGAAAGAGGGGGCCTTTTCCGGACCGGCAGCCAATAGCGCAACAAGCTTGGTGGTCGGTAACGGATCAGGCCAGGCGCCAGGAGATATCGGCAAATCAGGGCAAACAGGAACTAACAGTAATACTACCGACAACGATTATGCCAACAAGACCGGGGGATCAGTTCGCCTGGGTTTGCCTGCAGCCCCTATCGGCGGCGCTGCCATTTCTGCTGATTCTTCCGCTGCTAACAGTGCCGCCGCTCCTATTACCGCTGGTACAGAACTGATAACCAGCCCCATTGTGGCAAGCTATTACGCATCTCCAAGCCCGGATGCGCCGCCCTTTGTGCGGCCCGGCACAAGGGTAAAAACCGGGGATACCCTGTGTATACTGGAAGCCATGAAGATGATGAACCACCTGGAGGCGGAATTTGACTGCGAGATTATTGCGGTCAAGGCCGCTGGGGGAGACCTGGTCGAATACGGCCAAGCCCTTTTTGAAGTAAAGCGGCTCTAGGGTATCAGGGAGACAGGGCTTTGATAAAAAGACTGCTGATCGCAAACCGGGGGGAAATAGCCGTCCGGATCATCCGCACTTGCCGGGAAATGGGGATAGAAACCACAGCGGTCTACTCCACCGCCGACCAGGACAGCCTCCATGTGCGTATGGCGGACAGGGCGGTGTGTATAGGCCCGCCCCCCTCCTCCCAAAGCTACCTGAACGTCAATAACCTTATCATGGCGGCGGTAAACACCGGATGCGAGGCCATACACCCCGGAGTAGGATTTCTGTCTGAGAACGCCGCCTTTGCCAGGACCGTCCGGGACAGGGGGCTCATCTTTATCGGGCCGGACCCGGAAACCATAGCATTACTGGGCGACAAGGTCAGGGCAAAAAATACTGCGGAAAAATTCGGCCTCCCGGTAACCCCCGGCTCAGGGCCCATGAAGGATCCAAAGGAAGCCCTTGCCCTAATACACGAAAAGCTGGGCTTCCCGGTGATCATTAAGGCTGCTGCTGGGGGCGGCGGCAAGGGTATGCGCATAGTCAGAGCCCCAGAAGAACTGGCGGAAAACCTTTCCATAGCCGCACAGGAGGCGGAGGCAAACTTTGCCGATGGTACGGTATTTATCGAACGCTACCTGGAAAACCCCCGGCATGTGGAGCTCCAAATCCTCGCCGACGGAAACGGCACTGTTGCTGTTCTTGGGGAGCGGGACTGTACGGTACAGAAAAATCACCAGAAGCTGATCGAGGAAAGCCCCTCCCCTGCCGTAACGCCGGCCATGCGGGAGCGTATGGCAGAAGGCGCAGTTCCCCTGTTCCGCGAATTGAAGTACCAGGGTGCGGGTACCATCGAATTTCTTGTAGAAGGTGAAAATTTCTACTTCATGGAAGTGAACGCCCGGGTACAGGTGGAACATCCGGTGAGCGAATTTGTCACGGGCATTGACATTATACGCCAGCAGATACTTTCTTGCACCGAAGGCCGCATGGAAATAAAGCCGGACCGGGTCCGCACCGAAGGCTGGGCCATGGAGTGCCGGATCAATGCCCTGAGCCCTGGGAAGATTACCCGGCTGGAAATACCCGGCGGGCCCGGTGTCCGTTTCGATTCCTTTCTCTACACCGGCTGTGTCGTGCCCCCCCATTACGATTCCATGATAGCAAAACTAATCGTTCACGGGGCAAACCGAGAACAGGCCCTGGCCCGCATGGAAAGGGCCTTGGAGGAACTGTTTATCGAGGGTATCAAAAACAACATAGCCCGGCAGCGGTGGATCATCAATAATACTACCTTTCGTTCCGGCAAATTCGGAACATCCTATTACAGCGAAATTGAAAAGGAGGCTGAAAGTGCCCTCTGATGTTTGTCCCGGCTGCGGCATCCCCGGTGATGGGGAAGCGATTGCCGCAAATCTTAACACCTGCCCTTCCTGCGGCTACCATTACCGCATGGAGCCCGCAGAACGGATCGCCTATCTGGCGGACCCGGACAGTTTTTCTGAATTTTCAGCAAACCTCCGATCCCTTAACCCCATCGACCTTGCGGGGTACGAAGAAAAACTAAACGAGGCGGAAGCCAAGGCCCGGATGAAGGATGCGGTGATCACCGGGACCTGTACCATTGAAGGAAAACCGGCGATCCTGGGCCTCATGTCCTTCAATTTCATGGGGGGCTCCATGGGCTCCGTGGTGGGGGAAAAAGTCAGCCGTGCCCTACTCAGGGGCGCGGAAGAAAAAATCCCGGTAATCATCTATACCACCTCCGGAGGCGCCCGTATGCAGGAGGGGATCTTCTCCCTGATGCAGATGGCGAAAACTTCCAGTGCTGCGGCGGAGCTGGACAAGGCGGGGGTCCCCTTCTTCATCGTTCTCTGCGATCCCACCACCGGAGGAGTCACCGCTTCTTTTGCCATGCTGGCTGACATCACCATTGCTGAGCCCGGTGCCCTCATCGGCTTTGCCGGTCCCCGGGTTATTGAAGGCACCATCAGGCAGACCCTGCCTGATGGTTTCCAGCGGGCGGAGTTTCAGCAGGAAAAGGGCTTCGTGGACCTGATCCTCCCCCGTAAAGATCAGCGCAGGGTCATTTCGGAACTTATGGATTTACACCAAACAGGATCACAACCATGGAAGAATTACAAAGAAAGCGGCTATTCAAACGGAGACGCCTCATGAAAGATGACAGCCTTCAAAATAAAATAGCAGAACTGAAGGAGCTCGCCCGTGCTTCAGGATTGGACCTGTCCAAAGAAATTGAGCAGCTTGAAGAAAAAGTGCGCTCAGTCTCCCGCAGCGCGGTCACCTGGAAACAGGTGGAGCTGGCTCGCCATCCGGACAGGCCCTACGCGCTGGACTACATACACCGGATATTCGACAGTTTTATTGAGCTTCATGGGGATCGGGCCTACGGGGACGATCCTGCAATTATCGGCGGCCTGGGCTTTCTTAACAGAAGGCCGGTAACAATACTGGCGAACCAGAAAGGCCGGACCCTGAAAGAAAACGTCCGCCGCAACCACGGCATGGCAAACCCCGAGGGGTACCGGAAGGCCCTGCGCCTGGCCAAAGAAGCGGAAAAATTCCGCCGCCCCATCATCACCTTTGTGGACACCGCCGGGGCGTATCCGGGTATAGGCGCAGAAGAACGGGGTATAGGGGAAGCTATTGCCCGGAACCTCCGGGAATTCAGCCAGCTAAAAACACCCATAGTGTGCGTCATCATCGGCGAAGGCGGCTCCGGAGGCGCCCTGGGGCTCTGTGTGGGGGACAAGATCTATATGCTGGAAAACGCCATCTATTCGGTCATCAGCCCCGAAGGGGGCGCCTCACTGCTGCTCCGGGACGCCGGGCGGGCCAAGGACGCCGCAGCAATGCTGCGGATCACCAGCGCAGACCTGCTGGAATTTAAGGTAATCAACGGCGTTATACCGGAACCGGAGGGAGGCGCCCATATCGACCCAAACAGGACCGCCCAGGCCATCAAGGATGTACTGGTACAGGATCTGATGGACCTGGGCGGAAGAAATCCCTCGGTACTGGTCCGCTACCGGAACCAGAAGATACGGAAGGCGGGGCACTGGAACGAAGGGCTTACCCCGTAACCAGAGACTACACCGCCCCTTGTCCGATAACCGCCGCATAGTCTTGCAGCAATGTCGCATCATCCCCGGTAATAAAACTACGGCTCGCCTCTATGCGGGAAGGCATCTTAGCGATGAAGATCGCTGCCACCTTGAGCTTCCGCTCACTGTGGACTCCGTCCCGCAAGAGCAGGTAGCTGATAACCAGATCGGTAGCCATTTCCACAAGCCTGCGGGAATGGTAGCTAAGAAACTGCTCGTGCCCTTCGCCCTTATAGGCTTTCACATAGACCAGGGTTTCGTCGAAGATCTTCCGGGAGGCGCGGACCTTTGCCAACAGCTCTCCTGCGTTGGGATAGTCCGCCTGATCGTACTCGTCCAGGATGGATTGGGCTATGCCGGATGTTACCGGGCCTATGGCGGCCACTACCTGAAGCTGGGTGGTCCCTTCGTAGATGTTGGTGATCCGGGCGTCCCGGTAATGCCGTTCAGCGTTGAATTCCTTCATGTAGCCCGTGCCGCCGTGGATCTGGATGGCGTCGTAGGCAACCTTGTTCGCCATTTCCGTGGCGTAGGCTTTGACCATGGGGGTGAAGAAACCCGCCAGCTTGGCATACTTCTTTTTGTCATCCACAATGTCGCCCTTCTGATCAGGGTGGGCTTCGGAGTAATCTTCCAGGGCTTCCTTAAGGTCCACGAAACGGGCAGTTTCGTAGAGCAGGGAACGGCCCGCTTCCACAGCAACTTTCATCTCCGTGAGCATCTCGAACACCGGGGGCAGACTCCGTACCGGCGCGTCGAACTGTATGCGCTTGGCCGCGTAGAGGTCTGCTTCACGGTAGGCCGCTTCGGCTATGCCCACCGCCTGGGCGGCAATGCCGAGCCGGGCGTTATTCATGAGCCACATGGTGTACTTGGTGAGCCCCCGCTGGCGTTCCCCCACTAATTCTGAGGGGGCTTTATTGAACTGCAATTCGCAGGTAGGGGAACCGTGGATGCCCAGCTTGTGTTCCAGCCGGCGGATGATCATTTTTTCGTCCCGTTTGTAAAGAAAGAAGGAAAGCCCCCGGGCGCCTTTACCCTTTTCTTCACTCCGGGCCAGCACTAAACCTATGGTCCCGCAGCCGTTGGTGATAAAGCGTTTGACCCCGCTGAGATACCACTTGCCGTCTTCACCCTGGACTGCCTTGAGGTTCACCGCCTGGAGATCGCTCCCCGCATCGGGCTCAGTTAGTATCATTGAGGAGTCCCATTCGCCGGAACAGAGTTTTGGCAAAACAGCTTTTTTCTGTTCTTCCGAGGCGAACTTGTTGATGGTACCGGCTATATCCTGCTGGAGACCGAAGTTGAGGGACGATCCATCTGCCCGGGAAAGTATTTCTGCGGCAATACACAGTATCGTTGAAGGCATATTGAGGCCCCCGTACTGCCGGGGCACGCAGAAGCCCAGAAGGTCAGCCTGGGCGAACATATCCATAGCCTTTTGGGTGGCGGGGTTCAGTGTTACCTGATTGGTCGCCAAATCCAGGACAGGCCCTTCCTCGTCAACCTTGGGGGCGTTGGGGGCGATGAACTCCCCGCAAATTTCCCCGATGATAGAAAGGACCCGCTTGTAGGAATCCTTTGCATCCGCCGCATCCTTGGGCGCGTAGGAATACTGCTGGGCCTGGGTAAATTCCTCTTCCTTGAAGCGGATGATTCGGTCCAGGTCCATGTGTTCCAGGTGAAATAAAATATCTTCGTTATCGTTTAAAAAGTTTTCCATAGATGACTCCTATTATACCCGGGCCTTATAGGCCTTGATCATCCGGGGTATCACCTCAAAGAGGTCCCCCACTATACCGTACTGGGCTATGCTGAAAATCGGCGCTTCCGGATCCGTGTTGATGGCGATGATCCGGGCCGAACCGTCCATGCCCGCCCGGTGCTGGATGGCACCGGAAATGCCGCAGGCTATGTAGAGCTTGGGCCGCACGGTGGTACCGGTCTGCCCCACCTGGTGGTCCTTGGCGACAAAGCCCGCATCCACCGCCGCTCGGGAAGCCCCCACTTCGGCGCCTATGGTTTCCGCCAATTCCCGAATGAGCCTGAAATTTTCTTTAGTACCCACCCCAAACCCGCCTGAAACAATAATGTTCGCTCCCTTGAGGTTGACGGTCTTCTCTTCCAACACCCGGTCGATGATCTCCGAAGGGAAGTCCAGATCGGCGCCTGGCACCTTTACGATGTTTGCTTTTCTATTACTATCCGGGGTGTTCATCCGCATCACCCCTTCCCGTACCGTGGACATCTGGGGCTTCTTCTCCGGGCACACGATGGTAGCAATAATGTTGCCCCCAAAGGCGGGCCGAATCTGGTAGAGAATGTTCTTGTACTCCGTGCCGCCCTGGCTGTGGTCCCCGATTTGGAGGTCCGTACAGTCTGCAGTGAGCCCCACCTTGAGATAAGATGCTACCCGAGGCGCCAGGTCTCGGCCGGTGGTGGTGGCCCCGTAGAGGACTATCTGGGGCTTGTAGTCCGCGATGACCTGGGTCATCAGCTTGGTGTAGGGGACCGGGGTATAGTGTTTGAGCTTGGGCTCTTCATAGAGATAAACCGTATCTGTCCCCAGGCTTGCCAACAGGGGAACCTCCTGGGAAACCTTCTCCCCAAAGAGGGCCGCACTGACGCCGACACCTAATTTATCCGCCAGATCCCGG
The DNA here is from genome assembly GCF_000214375.1 of Treponema primitia ZAS-2. Lineage (NCBI taxonomy): Bacteria > Pseudomonadati > Spirochaetota > Spirochaetia > Treponematales > Treponemataceae > Treponema > Treponema primitia. The sequence goes on from NC_015578.1 coordinate 3,047,672, forward strand.
GCCTTGGAAACCAGTTCCAGGCTCACCTCCGCCAACTTTCCGCTGTCCTGCTGGATATATACCATTACGCTTTGTTCATTACTCATTACAATAACTCCTATTTAGTGCGGTGATTGCCGCACTGTCCAATCGAAGCGAAACGGAGTTTCGCATTACTCCTGATTAATTGGGTCTTAACCCAGGGTATGGTCCGCGATAAGCCCGTGGACCAGCTCCGTAATTCCCAGCTCGCTAGGATCGATGTACTTAATTTCTCCCGCAGTCAGGACCACAGAATTGATGTTCTTGACTTTCGTGGGGGAACCGGCGAGGCCGCACTGATTGGGGTCAGCCTTGATGGCGGGAATATCCCAAAGTGCCAGGGCTGAACCATCCGGTGCGGGAGCAGCATTCTTGTGGGTCATAAGCCGCTTGGCAGAAGAAGGCCGGGGCGCTTCACCTTCATCGGTAAAGGTCACCAACACCGGCAGCTTTGCCTTAACCTTCTCCCAGCCACCTTCAATGGAGCGCAGCGCAATAATTTCTTTCTTGCCCGGGTCAACTTTCTCTACCTTTGAAACGCAGGTAATCTGATTGATACCCAGTTTTTCTGCGGTCTGGGGGCCCACCTGGGCGGTATCCCCGTCTATGGCCTGCCTACCACAGAGCACCAGGTCGTAATTGCCGACTTTCTGAATGGCACATTTCAGGGCGTAGGAAGTGGCCAGGGTATCCGCTCCGGCAAAACCCCGGTCCGACACCAGGGCGGCAAAATCCGCACCCCGGTACAGACATTCCTTGAGGACCGCCGCCGCCGCCGGGGGGCCCATGGAGATCACGTTCACCTTTGTCCCCGGGAACTGATCCTTGAGCAGCAGCGCCGCTTCAAGGCCGTACAGGTCCTCGGGATTAAAAATCGCCGGCAGGGCAGCCCGGTTAACCGTTCCGTCTTCCTTCATGGCCTGGCCGGTGATATTTTGGGTATCCGGGACCTGCTTAACTAAAACGATAATATTCAAACCCATGTATTTTCTCCTATACAAAGCACGACGACTGCCGCACTTCAACTTATGATACCCGGAATAGGAAGATTTTGCAAGACACTTTTAAGAAATTTGTCAAAGACAGAGGAAAATTTCCAGTTCCATAATAATATAATGTCCATATATATAGACATTATAGATAATATTGTCTATAATTATGAACATAATGAAAAAATCAAGGACAGCCTTGCTACCAACCCAGCAGAGAACCATGGCCGCTTTAAGCGAAAACCTCAGGCTTGCCCGGCTGCGGCGGGACCTTTCTGCGGCCCAGGTATCGGAACGGGCGGGGATAAGCAGGACCACCCTCTATAAAATGGAGACCGGGGACCCGGGGGTGGCTATAGGGGCCTATCTCAGGGTTCTCTATGTTTTGAATTTAGAAGGGGATCTGCTCAAGCTTGCCGGGGATGATCCCTTCGGACGGACCTTGCAGGATGCCAAGCTGGCGTCCCGGGTCCGGGAACGGGCGTCGAAGTTGAGGAAAGGGTAATGGGCGACATATATGCATATCTGGAGATGCCGGGCCATACCGGGCCAATTCAAATCGGGATCCTCCATAGCGATATAGTCCGGGGAAAAGAGGTTTTTTCCTTTGCCGGCGGCGATGAGTGGCTCCTGCACCGGGAATTCCAGGTCCTGGATCCCGCTTTGGGGCCTTTTCTTGGCCGGCAGTATCCCCGAGAAGGCCGGCCGAATTTCGGGCTGTTTATGGATTCCGCGCCGGACCGCTGGGGACGTATGCTGATAAAGCGCCGGGAAAGCATGGCCGCCCGCCTGGAGGGACGCGCCCCAAGGACCCTGCACGAGACCGATTTTTTGCTGGGAGTATACGACGGCAGCCGCATGGGGGCGCTCCGGCTCAAGCTGGACAGGGATGGTGATTTTCTTGACAAGCACCGGGAAGCGGCGATACCGCCCTGGGCTTCCCTCCGTAATCTGGAATATGCCAGCCTGAACCTTGAGCGGGAGGACAGCGCCGATGAAAAGGACTATATGCAATGGCTCAATCTGCTGTTCAAGCCCGGCTCCTCTCTGGGCGGCGCGCGCCCCAAGGCAACGGCGGCGGACCGGAAAGGCCATTTGTGGATCGCCAAATTCCCCAGCGTGAACGATACTAAGGATACCGGCGCCTGGGAAAGGGTGGTAAACGAACTAGCGGCTGACTGCGGCATCACTGTCCCTGAGTCAAAGGCACAACGCTTCTCAAACCGGCATCACACTTTTCTTGCCAAGCGCTTTGACAGGAGTGCTGAAGGCAAGCGCCTACATTTTGCATCCGCCATGACCCTACTGGACAGGCAGGATGGGGATGATCACAGCGCCGGCGCAAGCTACCTTGATATAGCGGGGGTAATAATACGCAGCGGCGCTGATATAAATCGGAACCTGGAAGAACTGTGGCGGCGTATGGTGTTCAACATCGCTGTGTCCAACTGCGATGACCATCTGCGCAACCACGGTTTTTTGCTAAGCCCGGCAGGATGGGTTTTATCCCCGGCCTACGATATGAATCCCGATGAAAACGGGACCGGGCTAACCCTCAATATTACTGAAACCGACAATGCCCTGGATTTCGATCTCCCCATGGAGGTTATTTCCTATTTCAGGCTAAGGGAAGAGAAAGCCCTGGCCATATTGGCGGAGGTCAGGCACTCGGTATCAAACTGGAGAACCCTGGCGGATAAGTACGGCATTTCAAAGATGCAGCAGGATATGACCGAAGCGGCGTTTAGGGCTTAGACACTCCGCAGAATAGCTGGGCCGGGCAAAAGCCTGAGGCGGCTTGTTGCTTTACAAAAGTCCCGGCCCTTATTTCTCGCTTAAATTAAATACCCCGTCCCAATCCGCTTCCGGCGGCTTTTGCCGGAAGGCCTTTGTCCGTTCCAGAAACAACTGGGCCGGCCCGTCATTTGGGTCCGCTTTTAATACAGCCTCAAAGGCCGTTTCTGCGGCAGCCCAGTCCCGGTTTTCAAAGCTGTCCCGGGCGCGGTTAAATAAGTCGGCAAGTTGCAGGGTTTCTGCCGTCACCGATTCGGTGGTATCCAAAAGCTCATGGACTTGTATCGGCGTCACCACTCCTACCACCCGCACTGTGTCGAGCCGGCGGGCCAGAAAGCCGTCCCCCGCAGCCCTAATGGTTTCCTCGGTCACCAGAATACGGCTTTTGTAATATTTGTTAACTCCCTCAAGCCGGGATGCCAGATTTACTGCGTTTCCCATGATAGTGTAGTTCATTTTTCGTTCGCTGCCCATGTTCCCCACCACCATGTCCCCTGTATTGATCCCGATCCGGGTAAAAAGAGGAACCGGGCTTAACCCTTTTTCAATAAGAAAGGTATTGATTTCCTGTTCCTTGTTTTTCATTAATATCGCGGAAATACATGCCCGCCGGGCGTGATCCGGCAGATCCAAGGGGGCGCCGAAAAAGGCCATAATAGCGTCCCCTTCATACTTATCTATGGTTCCCTTCTGTTCTAAAATAATATTACTCATGCCTGAAAGATAGATATTGAGCAGTTGTACCAGATCTTCCGGGTCCAGTTTTTCTGAAATGGTGGTAAAACCCTGAATATCCGTAAAAAGCGCCGTCATATTCCGTTTGGATCCCCCAAGCTGCAAACGGGAAGGATCGCTCATCACATCTTGGACCACATCTCCGGATACATAGGTTGAAAATGCCTTCTTAAGATTATCGTTGTAATACTGCAATTCCTGCTGCTGGGTCTCCAGTTTTTGTTTCTGGGATCCCAGGGTCCTTTTTTGGGATTCAACCAGAAGGTGTACCTCGATTCGTTTCAGTAACAGTGATGGTACAAAGGGCTTGGTTATATAATCAATAGCGCCCAGGGTCAAACCATCAAGTTCGTCGTTGGTTTCACTTTTGCCGGTCAGGAAGATAACCGGGATGTCTCTGGTTTCATCCTTTCCCTTGAGGATTTTGATCGCCTCGTAACCGTTCATTTCAGGCATTTCAATATCAAGCAGAATCAGGTCCGGCCGGTGTTTTTCCAAAAGGGCAAACATTTTTTTTGCCGATGGGGCGGTAAAAACATTGTACTTTTCACTTAACACATTTATCCCATTCATCAAGTTGGTGGGATTATCATCCACCAGTATTAGCAGTTCCTGTTCACTTTCCATGGCGGCTTCTCCTTTCATGTTTTTTTATCAGTTCATCCATTGCTGATAACGCATCATCAAATTCCGTCATCAAGACCGCATTAGAAACACGATCAATAAGCTCTTTCGTTTTATTGTCAATGGGCTTGTTCTCAATATCCGTAAGGATACTGCGGATAAGCCCCGGCTGCTCCTGTTCCAGCGCTTCCTTTAGCTTCATAAACAAGGGAAGGTATTGGGAAATATCGGAATCAGTTTTAACGGTGGCCCCGGCGTTCAGCGCTGCTCCTATCTGATCTGCCAGGATCTTCAGATTCTGGTAAAATCCCGACAGTCCATCTGCGATACGAGTTAAGTCCCCTGCTTTTCCTGCGGCCTCCAACTCCGCCGCCTCATGTGATACCCCGGCGGCTCCGATGGTGGCGGCGGCGCTCTTGAGGGCGTGTACGTTGGTGGTAAAAAGGGAAAGTTCCTGTTCCTTGGGAAGGCGCTCCAGTGAAGGCAGCCGGTCCAGGGCATCTTTACGGAAGGAGCCAAGCACTTTACGGTAAGAGACTTCACTGCCCCCGGTCATGGCCAGACCCCTGGCGGTATCCACCCCGTCAATTTTTATATCCGTGGTTTCCTCAGTTCTTTCCGGAGAAGTTCCTACTTTGGCATCTACCCGTTTTTCAACAGGTATCCACTTGTTCATCATCCCGTCAAGTTTGGAAATTTCTATGGGCTTGGAAAGATAATCGTTAAAGTCCCTGGATAAAAACATTTCCTTCATCCCCGTTACTGCATTCGCAGTCAAGGCTATGATGGGAATATGCTTCGCATATTCCTTGGAACTTTGTTCCTTAGGAGTTTGATCCTTCGGCTCAAACTCCACTAACATTTGCTGTTCATCTTCCCAGGCACGGATGGCTGCGGTCGCTTCAATACCGTCCATTTCGGGCATCATGTGGTCCATGAAGACAATATCGTAGCGGTTTTTCTTTATCAGTTCTATTGCTTCTTTTCCGCTTGTAGCAGTGGTGATATCCATCTGATATAAACTCAGGAGGCCCTTGGCTACATTCAGGTTGGTAACAATATCGTCAACGATGAGGAGCCGGGCATCCGGAGCGGTAAACCGTACACCGGTTTTTTGTCCTTTGTCGTATTTGTACGTATAATCGCCCAGATCACCCAGGGGGGTACGGTCGATTATCTCCTGGGGGAAAGTTGCCGTAAAAACACTGCCCTCGCCGTAGACGCTGGAAACCGTCACATCCCCGCCCATGGCTTGGCACAGCCGTTTGGTGATAGCAAGTCCCAACCCCGTACCTTCCACACTTTTATTAACATGGCTGTCAAACTGGGCGAATTCCCTAAAGAGCCGTCCCATGTCTTCTTTCTTGATGCCGATGCCGGTGTCCGCCGCCTCAAAGTTCAGAAGGATCCTGCCTTCCTCTTCCCCTGATCCGAAAACCGAGAAGGTGACGCTCCCTTCTTTTGTATATTTCACCGCGTTGGAAAGCAAATTCAGAAGTACCTGCCTGACGCGGGTTTCATCACCCTTCAGTCTACCCGGCAGGGCGCTGTTTATGTTTACCGTAAAAGCGATTGGTTTATCGGTCAGGCGCATACGGATGATATTGGTTACATCGTGGAGCAGGGAAGAGAGCCAATATTCTTCGGACAGGATCTCCATTTTACCCGATTCGATTTTTGAAAAGTCCAGGATGTCGTTGATGATGGACAAAAGGTTCATCCCGGCCTGCTTCACATTCCCGGCGTTTTCACTCACCGAGGGGGAAGTGTCCTCCCGCAGTATCAGTTCCGACATCCCGATGATCGCATTCATGGGGGTGCGTATTTCATGGCTCATCTTTGCAAGAAAATCGCTCTTGGCCTGAGAGGCCGCCTCCGCTTCATACCTTGCCTGTACAATAGGCGTAATATCGCTGATATCGATAAATTTGCCAAGGGAAGTCCCCCGCAGTTTGTCGGCTACGATTTTAAAATAATGGGATTCGCCGTTTATTTTGAGTTCCTTCATGTCGGTATAAAAACCTTCGGTAGTTAAAACATCGCGGATCATGAGCTTAATATCCATTTCGCGGAATAGATCCATCAGGGGGCGTCCTCTGGCCATTTCATAATTCTCAATATGGGCCATTACTGCCAGGGGACGGCTGATATAGGTCACCCGGTTCATCTCGTCCACCAGGGCTATAAGGTTCGGAGTTGTCGCCATCAGGGTATTGAAAGAGTCCAGGGCCTTTGCGGATCCGTTTCTTTTATTCATGGAGTACCGCCCTCCTCTCGTATACCGAACCGCCGGGAGCAGCGATTTTTACCGCCTGGGGGATAATTTTGGCCGTGATGTTCGTATCCAGGAATATCTCGCCGTCCAATTGCAGCACCAGCGGTTTCTCTGACCGGACCGTAACTTCGGTCGCCCTTTTGTAGGTGATGTATGAAGGAAACTTCCGGTATTTTCCGTATAGATAACCGGTGCCTATCCGTATGACATTCAGGCTGTTGGTACTGTTGAAAAGCAGCACATCAAGCAGCCCGTCATCCGGCATAGCGGCGATGGCGGCTTTTTTGTCACCCCCATAACAGGGACCATTTGCAATGTTGATCGTCGCGTAATTTCCGCTGAATTCTTCACCGTCAATAGTAATGCTGTATTTTTGCTTGATGATACTTGGGGTAAACGCCGAGATGACCCCTGCCCAAAAAAATGTGAAATCATAGAGCGCTTTGCGTATGGGGTGAGAAAATTTTGTCAGGTATGGTGTATACAAGGCATGTAATTCCGCAGCCTTGTGAACCGCATAGGCTTCCATACCGATGGTACAGGTATTTAAGGCGTAATTGTTCCCGCAGAATATCACATCCGTGAGAATGACCGGCGACACGGCCTGTTTTTTGATGTCCCTGAACAGGGCTTCCTTCCCTTCGCCAAAGGCGCGGACAAAATCGTTGCTGTTTCCGTAAGGAACTGCAGCAAGTTCCGCATTTTCCAGCCCGATAACGCCATTCAGGCAGTCAAACAGAATGCCGTCTCCGCCAACGGCATATATACGGATTGTTTTTTTCTCTCCCGCTTCCCCGGCGAATCTTCTGATTTCGCCGATGGCGTCTCTCGGGAAACGCGAGACAAAGAAAGCGTAATCCTGCAAGCCCAGCTCGGCAAAACAGTTTTCGATATCGAGCATAACAGCATCCATATCAGTCCGGCGTCCAAAAGAAACCGGGTTTATAATGAACAAATGCCTCATATTCAGGATATCATTCACTGCTCTGTTCATTCCGATAACATCCTTTCAACGGCCTTGATTGCATCTTCAAAGTCGCTCATTAAAACCGCGTTGGAAATCGCAGCAAGACTATCCCGGGTTTTTCCGTCAAGCGCCGCTGCCTCCAGTTCCGCAAGGAGCCGGTGCACGGTCCCGATATCTTCCTGTTTCAGTGATTCTGCGAGTTCTGTAAACAGAGGCAGATATTCGGCGGCCCTTCCCGTAGTGTTACTATCCTGATTCTGCAGGGCGCCGTCATTCAGGACCCGGCCTATACCATCCGCCAGATTTTGGAGGTCCCGGTAAAATCCCGATAGTAGATCTGTGATAAGAGCCAGGTCCCCTGCCTTTCCCGCAGCCTCCAGTTCCTCCGCTTCCTGAGATACGGCGGCAGCCCCGATGGTTCCGGCAGCGCTTTTGAGGGCATGAACGTTGGTGGTAAATTGGGAAAGCTCAGACTCCGTGGGAAGGCGTTCCATTAAGGGCAGCCGTTCCAGAGCGTCATTGCGGAATGAGCTCAGCACTTTACGGTAAGAGACTTCACTGCCCCCGGTCATGGCTAAGCCCCTGGCGGTATCCACCCCCGGAATGGCGCCCGGCGTCGCAGCTGTTTTCGGGGAAACTGCGGAGGGGGACGCGACCTTCTGCTTTTTTGCCTCGGGAATCCATTTCCGCAGAATTTCATCCAGTTGCTTGAGTTCTATGGGCTTGGAAATATAATCATTGAAGCCCTTTTCCAGGAACATTTCCCGCATCCCCGATATGGCGTTGGCAGTAAGGGCAACAATTGGCAGGGCCTGACTGTATTCGGTGTGTAAGTCCCGAATCGCCTTGGTTGCTTCAATACCATCCATGCCGGGCATCATGTGGTCCATAAAAACCAGGTCATAGCGGTTTTTTTCCACCAGCCCTATGGCCTCAATGCCGCCGGTACAGCAGGTAACCTTCATTTGGTAGGGCGCCAGGAGCCCTTCTGCTACGGTAAGATTAGTAACAATATCATCCACAATCAGTATCCGTCCTTCCGGGGCGGTGAACTTGACGGCGCTGTATTTTTTTTCCTGAGTGCCGGAGACGCCGTTAAGAACATTGGCTATGGGAATCGCATAAGCAGGCGCCTCGATAACGGGGATATCCTTATAAGCGGGAAATTCTCCCAAATGGGCGAGGATCGCTATTTTGGTATCCAGCCGCTTTTCCCCGATGATCCGCCGGGCTTCTTCCAGCTCCGGAACCGGGACAAAGGCGAAGGGCAGCTCCCCAAGGCGCTTAAAAAATTCTTCCCTGCTCCCGGCCGTCAGGGCCGGCACCTCAAGGTCATAAAGGGTCTGCCGGATTGAAGCGGCATACATACCCTCGGGGGTAAAAAGCAATACCCCCTTGGCGCCAGGATTTTCAACCAACGCCAGCTTTTCTTCCCCCTGGTAGCGCTGGGGAATGCGGGCGATAAATACCGAACCCTTGCCGTATTCACTAGTTACGGTAATATCTCCGTCCATAGCCCGGCAGAGACTGCGGGTTATGGCAAGTCCTAGGCCGGTACCTTCAATTCCCCGGGTACGGGTCTCATCCAGACGCACAAAATCGCCAAACAGATGTACAAAATCCTCTTTTCTTATGCCCATACCGCTGTCTGCGGTCTCAAAGATCAGATTCAGGGAACCATCTTTAGCCTGGGCGCTTACGGTGAGTTTTACATATCCTTCTTTGGTATATTTTGCCGCGTTGGACAGTATATTAATCAGAATCTGCCGTATCCTCGATTCGTCGCCGATAAGATTATTGGGAAGCCGGGGATCGACGTTTACCAAAAAGATGATGGGTTTATCCCCAACCTTGATCCGTATGATATTAACCACGTCATTAAGCAGGGAACTCAAGAGGTAGGGCGCGTTGATAATCTGCAGCTTGCCGGATTCTATTTTTGAAAAATCTAATATATCGTTGATTATGGACAGGAGGTTATTACCAGCCTGCCTGATTTCGCTAAGATACTCGGTCAGCCTCGGCGGCGTTTCTTCCCGCAGGGCAAGCTCACTGATACCGATGATGGCGTTCATGGGGGTGCGTATTTCGTGGCTCATATTGGAAATAAAGCGGCTTTTGGCGATATTGGCGCTTTCGCTTTGATTTGCTTTATTTCGGTACAGCAAAGCGCTCACGGTACTGTAGGCTATGGAAATAAGAATGGCACCTATCAGGATGGCATTGAGAAAAAGGGTATCGTTACGCTGGCGAAGAAGTATTTCGTCACTTATATCCACCCCGGCAATACAGATAATATTTCCATCCCGGTCATACACCGGCGCAAAACCGCTGATAAGCCCCCCCCAGGTGGGGGTATAGAAGCCCAGATCCGTGGTAGAGATCTCCCCGGAGAGGGCTTTTAGGGCATACTCTTCGATGGGAAACAGATCATCCGGGCTGCACTGGGTGACAGGATCCGGGTCGTTGTCAGCAATATACTGGAGCTGCCCGTCCCCGAAATCCCGCCAATAATAGACGTACAGCACATGGTATTTATCGGCGAACTCTACCAGCTTTTCCCTTAGGGCTTCATAATCCGGAGTGTCTGTATCCTCTTCGGTTTGATACCGATCCAGCTCTTCCGGGGGGATATAATCTGCGGCGGCAGCGGCGGCGGACATAAGGTGGTTCTGGACCGCAGCTTCCATCAGGCTAACGGTACGGCGCATAAGGATATTAACATTGATGGTAATGAGAATAATAAGGACAACAAAGATAAAAAATACAAATATGACTTTTTGGCCCTTCAGAAAAGACCATACACGATTCTCCACCCGGTTCCCCTTAAGGTCAATAAATTATATGCAAAAAGCTTATATCCGTCAATATTATCAGATATATGGAAGAAAGCTTCATTTTTCGCTGAGGTTAAACACCCCGTCCCAGTCCGTTTCGGGCGGTTTTTGCCCAAAGGCCCTGGCCCGTTCCAGGAATAATCGAGCCGGTCCGTCATTTGGGTCCCCTTTCAATACTCCTTCAAAGGCCGCTTCTGCGGCGGCCCAGTCCCGGTTTTCAAAAATATCCCGGGCATGGTTAAATGATTCGACAAGTTTTTGGATTTCCACCGACGCCGATTCTGCGGTATCCAAAAGCTCATGGATTTGTACCGGCGTCACTACACCCATCACCCGCACCGTGTCGAGCCGGCGGGTCAGGAAGCCATCCCCCGCTGCCTTAAGGGTTTCTTCTGTAACCAGAATGCGGCTTCCGTATTGTTTGTTCACCCCCTCAAGCCGGGACGCCAGATTTACTGCGTTTCCCATGATGGTGTAGTTCATCTTCCGTTCACTGCCCATATTCCCCACCACCATGTCCCCGGTATTTATCCCGATCCGGGTAAAAAGCGGAACAGGGCTTATCTTTTTTTCAATGAGGTAGGCATTGATTTCCCGTTCCTTGTATTTCATGAGGACCGCCGAGGTACAGGCCCGCCGGGCGTGATCCGGCAGATCCAGGGGGGCGCCGAAAAAGGCCATGATGGCATCCCCTTCATATTTATCTATGGTTCCTTTTTCTTCCATGATAATATCGCTCATGCCGGAAAGATAGACATTAAGCAGCCGTACCAAATCTTCCGGGTCCAGTATTTCCGCAGCGCTTGTAAAGCCCTGAATATCCGTAAATATTGCGGTCATGTTCCGTTTTGATCCCCCAAGCTGCAGCCGGGAAGGGTCGCTCATCACATCCTGTACCACATCCCCGGATACATAGGTTGAAAAAGCTTTTTTCAGGTTGTCGTTGTAATACTGTAATTCCCGCTGCTGTACTTCCAGCTTTTGTTTCTGGGATTCCATGGTCCTTTTCTGGGATTCCACCAGAAGGTGTACCTCAATACGTTTCAGTAAAAGTGATGGTACAAAGGGTTTGGTTATGTAATCAATGGCCCCCAGGGTTAAACCGTCAAGTTCATCGTTGGTTTCAGTTTTACCGGTCAGGAAGATAACCGGGATGTCCCTGGTTTCATCTTTTTCCTTGAGGATTTTGATAGCCTCGTAACCGTTCATCTCGGGCATTTCAATATCAAGCAGGATCAGGTCCGGCCGGTGTTTTTCCAAAAGGGCAAACATTTTTTTTGCTGAGGGGGCGGTAAAAACATTGTACTTTTCACTTAACACATTTATCCCATTCATCAAGTTGGTGGGATTATCATCGACCAATATAAGCAATTCCTGTTCACTTTCCATATTGATTTCTCCTTTCATGTTTTTTTATCAGTTCATCTATTGCTGACAACGCATCATTAAATTCAGTCATCAATACTGAATTTGAAATGTTGTTAATTATTTCCTTCGTTCCGCTGTCAATAGGTTTATTTTCAAGTTCCGCAAGAATATCGCGGATAAGTCCCGGTTGCTCCTCTTTTAGCGCTTCCCTTAGCTTCGCAAACAGAGGAAGGTATTCGGCAGCCGTTCCCACGGGGTCGTCCCGATTCTGTAGGGTATCGTCCTTCAGGACCCGGCCTATACCATCCGCCAGATTTTGGAGGTCCCGATAAAAACCAGGAAGCTTTTTCGTGACAAGCGCCAGATCTCCCGCCTTCCCCGCCGCCTCCAGTTCCGCCGCAGCCTTTGATGCCGATTCGGCCCCGATGGTGGCGGCGGCGCTCTTGAGGGCGTGTACGTTGGTGGTAAACAGGGAAAGGGTTTCCGCATCAGGGGGGGCGGCAAACAGAGGGAGCCTGTTCAAAATATCCTGGTAAAAAGCGTTCAACACATTCCGGTATCCGGCTTCGGTTCCGCCGGTCATGGCTAAGCCCCTGGCGGTATCCACTCCGGTAATTTTTATATCCATGTTTTCTACCGGAATGACGCCTGGCGCCGCAGTTTCCGGGTCCGGCTTTACCTTCTTTTCAGGGGAAATCCATTCAGCCATCATTCGGTCCAGTTTAGAAATTTCTATGGGCTTGGAAAGGTAATCGTTAAAGCCCTTTGCCAAAAACATTTCCTTCATCCCGGTCACTGCGTTTGCGGTCAGAGCTATGATGGGAAGGGTCTGAAAATAGGACTCCCCCGATGGGGAATCCAGGGACCGGATGATCTCGGTGGTTTCAATGCCGTCCATTTCGGGCATCATATGGTCCATAAATACTATGTCGTAGCGGTTTTTCTTTATTAGTTCTATGGCTTCCCGGCCGCTTGCGGCCGTGGTGACATCGGTCTGATATAAACTTAAGAGACCCTTGGCTACGTTCAGGTTAGTAACAATATCGTCAACGATGAGGAGTCGGGCGCCGGGAGCAGTAAAACGCCCTGTTTTCGGTTCCGCACTTTTTACCATTTCCATAGGTTCGTTGTCCCGCACCATCTGGGATAAGGTTGCGGTAAAAACACTGCCCTCTCCGTATATGCTGCTCACCGTGATATCTCCTCCCATGAGGCGGCAGAGATTGCGGCTTATGGCAAGCCCCAGGCCGGTTCCTTCAATACTCCGGTTCCGGTGGGTGTCAAGCTGTTGGAATTGGCCGAACAGTTTACCCATATCTTCCTGTTTAATGCCGATACCAGTGTCGGTGACCCTTATGGTCAGGACAAGCCGGTCTTCCCGGGGCATGCCGGTAATGGCAAGAACGATACTTCCCTCCAGGGTGTATTTGACCGCATTGGAAAGGATGTTCATCAGCACCTGCCTGACCCGTGTTTCGTCACCGGTCAGGCTGTCGGGGAGTTTAGGGTCAATATCCACAGCGAAGCTTATGGGTTTTTCATTCAGCCGGGTGCGGATTATGCTGACCACATCGTTTATCACCGAACTCAGATAATAATTGACCTCTATAATATCCAGTTTGCCCGATTCAATTTTTGAAAAGTCCAGTATGTCGTTGATAATAAGCAGAAGATTATGGCCCGCCTGTTTTATATCGGTGATATACTCGGTTACCCGAGGCGTTATTTCTTCCCTAAGGACAAGCTCGCTGATGCCGACAATGGCGTTCATAGGGGTTCGTATCTCGTGGCTCATATTTGCCAGAAATTCGCTTTTGTATTTGTTGGCCCGTTCAGCATTTTCTTTGGCCTCTTCCAGCTCCTTTACCATGGCGATCCGCTCCGCAGTATGGCTGATTCTGACAATGAGCAGGACAATTCCGGCCAGGACGGAAGAAAAAATAAGGGCCAGTAAAATACGCACCGGCCAATATTCAATGTATGCCAGTTTTTTTTCTATCTGCAAACTTACGGCGTTATCGGAAACCCCGGCGTTTTTTGAGCCGGAGGATCGAACCGTAAAGGTATAGCTGCCCCCTGCAAGATTGGTATACGAAACCTTGCTTGCCGCAGAATCGGCAGTATATTCCTGTTTATCCTGACCTGCAAGCTGGTAGGAAAGGTTTGTTCGTTCATGAAGCCCGTAGGAAAGGAGCGCGATGTTAAAGGTAATGCGGCTTGTTGTTTTGGGAACAACCAGAGTTTTGGAAAAGTCATAATAGACGCGGTTATCGACTTCGACGGAAGTGATCGCCGCTTTGGGCAGATGCTGCCATATCTCCTGCTCCAGGGAGAGGGCGCTGAATCCGTTGATACAGCAAAAGTAGAGGTATCCCCCCTGATCATCAATATGGTTCCATGTATTCGCGTTAAGAGAACCGGAAAGGCCGTTTTGTATGCCCAATTCCCGTTTCAAAAACAAAGGGGAATTTTCCCGGAGCAAAGCGGCGTCGGCTTCATAAAGGGTATTGGCCGTGGTCAGCCAGAGTTTCCCTTTATACGGCAGGATATCAAAAATACTATAAGCGGGGAAAACATCAAGTACCTTCACGGTCTTACCCTTGATATAACAGAGGCCGTTCCCGGTACTTATCCAGATACCTCCTTCATCATCTCCCGCCATACGCAGTATTACATCCCCCGAGAGTCCGTTTTCCGCATTGATGCTTTCAACGCCCCTGCTGCTGAAGGCGTAGATGCCGTTACCGTCCGTACCGGCATACAGGACCGGCGTATCTCCCTTTTCATCATAATACAGGGAAAGTACCATTACATCCGGCATGGTGAAAGTCGCCTGGCCGCCGAAAATTTCCCGGGGGCTTATAAGGGAACCCTGTTTCAAAAATAAAAGGCCGTTGGCGGTTCCCACCGCATAAATTCCGCCGGGTAGTTCCAGGACCAGTCTGATCCGTTCCGCTGCCAGGTAATTACTCCACACACCGGTTCCCGGGTTATAGTGAATAATCCCGTATTTTGCATAGGTGCTGATCAGGATATCGCCCCTGCGGTCCTGATAAATTGACCGGACACGGATATTCTGCAGTGCCCGGGTAAGTTCATTTTCTATCAGTACACCTTCAGTGTCGCTTATGATAAGGCCTGTATCGCTGGCCAGATACCAGCGGTTTTCCGCACGCAAAACCGAATTGTAGGTCATATCCGGAAGCCCCAGGAGGAGGTCCTCCCGGGTAAAGGGGCTTTCCGCAAGAAGTATAACCCCTCCCCCGTTAGACGAAGTAAGCCAATAATTTTTTTCATAATCCTCGGTTATACCGGTAAAAAATCCGGCCGCCCCCAGGCCCTCAAGGGGATGAAAATCCAGGGCGGCATCAAAAAAACCCAAACCCGTATCCGCAGTAATCCAGATACGGTCCTCCTGGTCTTTATATATGCTGTTTGCCATGGAACAGCTTATCTGCTTTTCGGTATAGGAGACAGATTCTCCGTCAAAGGATGCAAACAGTACCGATGAACCCTGGGTACCCAAAATGATATGTTCACTGTCAAGGGCAAGCGCCGCTTTGATGGGTATGCCGGGATCAAAAAGGATCGTTTTTTGCGCGGTGGTGTATATAACCAGTTTGCCCGAATTCAGCACGCTATAAATGTTGCCGTTTTTGTCCAGGGAAAGGGCGACAACCACGGCCGACTGGTTGAGGTCCAGGGGGATAATCCTGACTTCCCGGTCTTTGTTGATGGAGAAGATGCCCCCGGCGGAACCGAAATAGACGGTTCCCGATTGATCTGCGGCGATGGAACGGATCATGCCGGAAGGAAGCCCCCGGCTGCGGTCAAAAACCTCGAAGCTTTCCCCATTGTAGGCTACCACGCCGCTTTCGTTGGTCCCAATCCAAAGGGTCCCATCGGGGCCTTCCAAAAGCGAGCGGACACTGGAACTGGGAAAGTTATCCTGACTCATGGCGTTAAAGGTTTTAAAAGCGCTGCCGTCGTACCGTATAAGGCCCTGGTAACTGCCAAACCACATATAGCCATCACTGGTCTGCAAAACTGCATTTGCCTCGTCCGAGGGGAAGCCGTTGGTACTCCGGTAAACTTTCTGAACCCGGTTTGACAGAAAAAGCCGGGCTTCCCGGTCGCTTCCTCCTGTTTCCTCTGCCGCGAAACAGGGGAACCCGGGAACCAACGCCGCAAAGGCCCACAAGGCAAGGAAAAAAGTTCCATTACAAAAAACAGTTAGTCGTTTCATCTTTCAATAACCTTCCTTTTATTTATTACGGCAGCATCCCTTTAACAGCCTTGATCGCATCTTCAAATTCGGTCATCAATACCGCATTAGAAATCCGGCCTATGATTTCTATTGTCCCAGGGTCAAAGGGTTTTTCTTCCAGTTCCGCAAGGAGGCGATGGATGGTTCCAATCTCTTCCTGTTTCAGGGCTTCGGAGAGTTTTTCAAACAGGGGCAGATAGCGCTTGCTTTCTTCAGATCCAAGTCCCACAGAATCAGCCATGGCGGCCTCTTTCTTGTTCAGAACCTGCCCTATCTGTTCCGACAGGTCTTTCAGATCCCAGTAGAAAGAGGAAAGCCCTTCTCCGATATAGGTCAGATCCCCCGCCTTCCCCGCCGCCTCCAGTTTCGCCGCTTCCTGTGATACCCCAAGGGCACCGATGGTGGCGGAGGCGCTTTTGAGGGCGTGTACGCTGGTGGTAAAAAGGGAAAGTTCCTGTTCATTGGGAACACGTTCGAATAAGGGCAGCCGTTCCAGCGCATCTTTATGGAAGGAAGCGAGCACTTTTCGGTAGGCCCCTTCGGTACCGCCGGTCATGGCGATGCCCTTGGCAGTATCCACCCCGTTAATTTTTATATTCGTGGTTTCTGTAGGCCTTTTCGGGGTTCCTGGCCCGGAAAGTACCTTTTTTTCAGCAGGAATCCATTCAGCCATCATCCCGTCAAGTTTTGAAATTTCTATGGGCTTGGAAAGGTAGTCATTAAAACCTTTTGCCAGGAACATTTCCTTCATCCCCGTTACTGCATTTGCAGTCAGGGCAATAATTGGAATATGCTTCGCCTGTTCCCTGGGAGTTTGATCCTTCGGCTCAAACTCCACCAACATTTGTTGTTTGTCTTCCCAGGCACGTATGGCGGCGGTCGTTTCTATGCCGTCCATTTCGGGCATCATGTGATCCATAAATACTATATCATAACGGTTTTTCTTTATCAGCTCTATTGCTTCTTTGCCGCTTGTCACGGTGGTGATATCGGTCTGATATAAACTTAGGAGACCCTTGGCTACATTCAGGTTGGTAACAATATCGTCGACGATGAGGAGACGGGCGCCGGGAGCGGTAAACCGTACATCGGTTTTCTTCTGGTAGTTGAGTTCTATCTTATCGCTAATCACATTTGCAATAGACAGGGTATAAGCAGGCATGGTGATGGTAGGAATGCTCCTAAAGGAAGCGATTTCCTCCTGGTTCACCAGGAGAACCACTTTTGTGGGCAGTGATAAGTCCCGTATCAGGGCTTGGGCCTCTTCCACCATGCCGGCGTTTACAAACACAAATGCATAGCTTTTCTCTCCGGGGCGTGAACAAGCCCAAAGTTCCCGTGAAAACGCTTCTTTATCCCCAGCCGCCATTACCGGCACACCAAGATTTTCCATCGAACGGATAATCGAATAGGTGTACTCCTTCCGGGACTCGTAGAGCAGCACCGCTTTTGTTTCCGGATTTTCAATCACCGCCAGAGCTTCGCTGTCCTGTACATGCTGGAGTATAGTTGCAGTAAAGATGCTGCCCTCTCCGTATACGCTGCTCACCGTGATATCTCCGCCCATGAGGCGGCAGAGGTTGCGGCTTATGGCAAGCCCCAGGCCGGTTCCTTCAATGCCCTGGTTTTTATGGGTATCAAGCTGCTGGAATTGGCCGAATAGTTTGCCCATATCTTCCTGTTTAATACCTATACCGGTATCGGAGACCGACATGGTCAAGACAACCCGGTCTTCCCGGAGCGTGCCTGAGATGGAAAGAACCATGTGCCCATCCCGGGTATATTTGACCGCATTAGAGAGGAGGTTCATCAGTATCTGGCGAAGGCGGACTTCATCACCGATTAGGTGGTTGGGGAGTTTACTGTCAATATCAACGGTAAAGATAATAGGTTTTTCGCTCAGCCGGGTGCGGATAATGCTGATCACATCGTTTATCACCGAGCCCAGCAGATAATCAACTTTCACAATGTCCAGCCTACCGGATTCAATTTTTGAAAAGTCCAGTATGTCATTAATAATGACCAGAAGATTGTGACCCGCCTGCTTTATATCAGTGATGTATTCGGTCACCCGGGGAGAGATTTCTTCCCTGAGGACAAGTTCGCTGATACCGATAATAGCGTTCATGGGGGTCCGTATCTCATGACTGGTATTGGCAAGGAAATTCGACTTTGCCGTGGTAGCGGCTTCTGCCCGTTGGCTTTCTTCCCGGAGTTTTGCGGTCAATTCGGAATTTGCCCTGTCCTTGGCAGCCCTGGTGGCTTCCACCGCAATGGTGGTCCCGAAAATCAGCAAATAAGTAACGATTATCCGGGATGCTATATCGGCGGAATAATAATACTTGGATATGCCCGGTACAAAGACTTCGATACATATAACAACAAGTACTATTGTGGAATAGATAATACCCTGCTTCAGGCGTTCCATCATTAAGGTAAGGGGAGGAACCAGATAGACGAATAAAAAATTCATCCCCTCTGCATCGCCGTTCCAAATGAGGAGAACACAGAATAAACAATAGGCATTTAGGATAATCATGGCGGGAACAATAGGAACAACCCTGGTGCGGGCGGCAATAAACGATACGATGGCTATCATCGACATACCCAGGCAAAGAGCGGCGTCCGTATAGGAACCCTTGTTAGTATTAATAATTATATAATATGTGAGAAAAATGAAGCCAAAAATAGCAATAAAATTCATAAGAATATAGCTGATGATATAATCGGACAGCTCTTTCTTATCACCCTTAGGCGCCTTTCCGGAAGTCAGTATGTTCCAAATGATATTTACTATTCCTTTTATCATCCCAGCCTCCGATCTATTTTGTTCAATAAAATGTCTATTTTGTCTATTGCTTCTGCAAATTCAGTCATTAATACTGCGTCAGAAACCGCCGTCAGCGCTTCCCGTGTTTTTCCGTCAAACGGCTCCGCCTCCAGTTCCGCAAGGATGCGGCGTATGGTTCCGATACTTTCCTGTTCCAGCGCCGTCCTTAGATCCGTAAATAGGGGGAGGTATTGGGTAAAGGTCTCGTTTGAATCAGTTTCAACGGCGGTGTTGGTATTCAGCGTCGCTCCTATATGTTCCGCCAGATTTTGGAGATCCCGAAAAAAACCGGGAAGCCGCTCTGAGATAAGGGCCAGGTTCCCGGCCTTTCCCGACGCTTCAAGTTCCGCAGCGGCTTTTGACACCGCTTCTGCGCCGATGGTGGCAGCAGCGCTCTTGAGTGCGTGTACATTGGTAGTAAACAGGGAAAGTTCCTGTTCGCTGGGAATACTACCCAGTAAGGGCAGCCGTTCCAATGCGTCCTTGCGGAATGTTGTCAATACCTTCAGGTAGGACGCTTCTGTACCGCCGGTCATAGCGATACCTTTAAAAAGATCCATCCCTATGGAAGTGAGGAGTGAATAATCAACGGTGAGTATAACAGGCAGATTTCCTGCGCCGCCCCGATCCGTTTTTTCAATATCGGTTTTCGTTGATTCATTTTTATATTTCTTATCACGGGGAATCCACTTCCCCATAATTTCATCCAGCTTTGTAAGTTCTATGGGTTTTGAGAGATAATCGTTAAATCCCTTGGATAAAAACATCTCCTTCATGCCGGAAACCGCATTGG
This sequence comes from Treponema primitia ZAS-2, assembly GCF_000214375.1. Taxonomy (NCBI): domain Bacteria; kingdom Pseudomonadati; phylum Spirochaetota; class Spirochaetia; order Treponematales; family Treponemataceae; genus Treponema; species Treponema primitia. The sequence continues at coordinate 3,067,172 of NC_015578.1, forward strand.
CGGTCAGGGCTATGATTGGCATATTCTGTACGTAGGGGAGCGGCAATGCGCGGATTGCCGCAGTCGCTTCCAGGCCGTCCATCCCCGGCATCATGTGATCCATAAAAACAATGTCATAGGCCTGCTTCCCCACGAATTTGATCGCTTCCTCACCGGAACCGCAGCAGTCAACCTTTGTCTGATAGGGCGTCAAAAGCCCTTCCGCCACGATAAGGTTGGTACTCACATCATCTACCAACAGTATCCGCGCTTTGGGGGCAGTAAACCTGACACTCACTTTTTTATGTTGGACCCCACCGGAGCTGTCTATTTCGCCATTGAGCAGCCGGGCAATGGTGAGGGGATGCAGGGGCATAATAATAGTTTTTATGTCCGGTTTTGAAACCCCCTCATCCTGATCCGCCAATAGCACCAGAACAGGTTTTACGGGTATACCCGCATCCTGTATCAGGTTTTGTAATTCCCCGAATAAGGGTGACCTTGCCATCGCATATTGATAGACCTGATTTTCCATGGAGGCAGATAATTCCTCCCGGCTCTCCGCCAGGGTGCAGGGTACGCCCAGAGTTTCCACCGAATAGACAATAGATTCCGCATATTCTTTAATCGTTTCATAGACCAGTACATTCTTCGTTTTCGCTTCTCTCACTTCTGCGAAGGGCTCACTGTTTGCCGTTCTTTGGGGTAAAAACGCAGTAAACGCCGTTCCTTTACCGTATGTTGATTTGACCGTAATATCCCCGCCCATGAGGCGGCAGAGGTTCCGGGCTATGGCAAGCCCCAGGCCGGTTCCCTCAATACCCTGATTCGCCTTTTGATCGAACCGGATAAAATCGCCGAAAAGCTTACCCATATCCTCTTCTTTTATGCCAATCCCTGTATCGGCAATTTCAAAGCTAAGGAGCATGGTATCTTCATTCGCCGTTTGTATCAGGTTTCCATCGGCGGTATTACTGGTAGTATTACTATTTGTAATAATCAGGGTAATATAGCCTTCATGGGTATACTTAACCGCATTGCTCAGCAGGTTCAGCAGTACCTGGCGTATTCTGGATTCATCGCCGATAAAAGAAGCGGGTAGGAGGCCGTTAATTTTTGTCAGTAAAACTACAGGTTTTTCCATAAGCCGGGTCCGGATAATACTGATACAGTCGTTTATCAAGGAGGCGAACATATATTCGGCGTTGATGATGTCAATCTTGCCGGATTCGATTTTTGAAAAATCAAGAATATCATTGATGATAGAAAGGAGGTTTTCTCCCGCCTGCCTGATGCCGCCTAAATATTCGGTTGTCCTTGGAGAATTGTCTTCCCGTAAAGCAAGTTCGCTGATACCGATGATGGCGTTCATGGGGGTACGGATCTCATGGCTCATCCGGGCCAGAAAAGAAGATTTACTTTTATTTTCTTCATCGGATTGTATTTTTGCCCGGGTGATCCGTAAAAGAATAAAGCTTAACGAAAAAGCCAGGATGATCCCCAGCGCCGAAAGGACCGCTATGGTGTAATAAAGATCACGGTAGAACCGGACGAAGGGGGTAATGAGCCCCACATGCCAACCGTTGAATATTTTCCGGAAAAAAATAATTACCTCGGAGCCGTCGGTATCCCTGATCCGTCGGGCGCTTATGTTCTCCTCCCTTCTGAGCATCCGGGAAATTTCCTGATAATCGGCGCCCAATTCCTGCAGCTGAATTCCATGGTACTCGTCTTCGGATCCCCGCAGCAGGGGGCTTTGGGTATGGGGCTTTGTTATCAAAATCATATTCTGGCTGACTATCATGCCGTAGCCTCCGGGGGCCAGATGCATAGAATTTATATAGTCCTGAATCCAGGATATATCCACATCCACCGAAAGAATCCCATGCATATTTCCATTAGGGCCGTCAATATTTCTTACTACCGAAATAATGGTATTCCCGTTGGCCCAGTCCTCGTAGGGGGCGGTGTAAGATGTCTTTGTTCCGCTCCGTACCGCCGTCTGATACCAGGGCCGCCGCTGGGGTATATAGGTCTCATCAGGATTGACGCCCATACTGTCAATCAATTCTCCCCGGATATACCCGTAGATCCCATAAATTTTTAAGAGTCCCCCTTCGCGCTGACGCATCCAGGCGGTAGTTTCTTGCAGGTAGGCGAGGATTTCTTCCTGGGACGAGCCTTGTTCAATCATGTTTACAATTATGTACTGCGAATTGAGGAGTATGGATTCAACTTCGCTCAAGGCTGCATTTATATTCGCCTCCGCAGTAAACAGTACCGTTTCCGCATCTTCCCGCAGGCGCTTGCGCAGAATATTACTGACAAAAAGACCGCCCACCAGTATCATCAATATAAAAGTGATAAAAACAAAAACAAACAGTGGATAACTTTTTCTGATAACTCTTCCCGTTTTGCTTTTCATTTCTGTATTTCTTCCACCGTACGGTAATACCAGTTAATACCGCTGATTATCTCGCTGTCGTCCAGGGTTTTCCCTTCTTTGCCGATGATCCCGCCCTCATTGGTTTTGATATCCCCGTCAAAGACATTGAAGCCCTCATATACCATGCGCCGCCGCTCCTTCTCAATTGCTTCGGCCGTACCGCTCTCTGCGAATTCCGCGAGGGGTGTTATATCAACCATACCATCAGCTATGCCGCCGAAATAAGGTTCGGAAGTAAAACTGCCGTCTATCACGCTCCTAACGAGGTAGGTATAGTACACCCCCCAATTCAGAATGACCGAGCAAAGGACTGCGTCGGGCGCATCTTTACTCATATCGCTGTTAAACCCTATGCCCCATACACCGGCTTTTTCGGCGGTGATCTGCGGGCTGGGGGTATTGCAGTGTTCGGCAATAACATCACAGCCTGCGGCGATAAGGGCTCGGGCGGCTTCGGCTTCACCCAGGGGATCAAACCAACTGTAGCTTACCTTTACATAGATGCGCGCAGCCGGGTTTACCTTTTCCACCCCCAGGGCAAAGGCGTTAATGCCCGAACTTACCTCGCTGTTTTCCTTACCCATGGCCGCTACATACCCTATCTTGTTTGTTTTTGTTTTCATCCCCGCAACAATGCCGGAAAGATACCGGGCCTGATAGAGCCGCCCCGAATAATTGGTAAAGTTTGTACGGTTGAATTTATAGCCCGTAGCATGGGCAAAAATAACCCCGGGGAATTCTGCCGCAAGTTTTTCGCAGGAATCCATGTAGCCCCAGCTCGCGGCTATGATTATATTGGCCCCTTCGGCAATACAGTCCCGCATGGCATTCTCTACCGCACGGCTGTCGTCTTCAAACACGTTGGTCTTCCGCAGTATCTGTGTATCCCTAAGGCCCAGTTCCTGCTGCATGAGGATTGTTCCCACATAATGGGCGTAGTCGTACCCGGATGTTTCAGTGATTTCATTTGGATGGATAATCCCCACCTTGATTTTTTCTTTTGGAATGCCTTCGCCGGGTTTCCACAAATACTGCTTATCATGGCAGCCCGGCAGTAATAAAAGGAGTACCATCAAAGGGGGAAAATAAATGATTTTTGCCATTTTGTTACCCATTATTAAAACTCCTAATTTTCCTCTACATTGCGGTAATACCAGCTCATGTTCCCGGTAATTTCACTGTCCGCAAGGGTGAACCCTGCCTCACCTATGGTTCTGCCGTCGTTGGCTTCAAGGATTCCGTCAAAAACATTAAAACTTTTGTTTATCATGCGGTTTCTGGCTTTCTCAATTGCCTCCGTAGTACCAGGCGCAGCGATGAGCATATTAGGCGGGGTAATATCAACAAGCCCTTCGCCAATGCCGCCAAAGTATGGTTCGGTAGTAAAGCTGCCGTCTATGACGCTTTGTACCAGGAAGGTATAATAAGCGCCCCAATTCCAGAGCACCGAGCTGATAACCGCAAGGGGCGCTTCTTTTGACATATCGCTGTTGTACCCCAGTCCCCAGACGCCGGCACTTTCCGCTTCAATCATGGGGAGAGGCGTATCGCAGTGCTGGGCGATTACGTCACAGCCAGCGGCAATGAGGCGGCGGGCTGCGTTGGCCTCTTCCATGGGATCGAACCAGCTATAGGTTATCTGTACTTGGATTTTTGCTTTGCTGTTTACGCTCTCAACCCCCAGGGCAAAGGCGTTAAGCCCTCCGGTTACTTCGCTGCTATCCTTGCCCATGGCAGCCACATAGCCTACCTTACCCGTTTTTGTTTTAAGCCCTGCGGCGATACCCGAAAGGTAACGGGCCTGATAGATACGGCCGAAGTAATTGGTAAAATTAGTACTATTGTATTTATAACCCGAGGCATGGGCAAATACCACATGGGGAAATTCCAGGGCAAGTTTTTCACAGGAATCCATATAGCCCCAGCTGGTGGCAATGATGATATTCGCCTCCTTGGCGATACAATCCCTCATGGCGCTTTCTATTCCCTCGGCATCGGTGTCCTGCACATGAATTTTGGTGATTATCTGCTCATCCTTTAAACCAAGGCGTTCCTGCATTTCCCGTATGCCCATTTCATGGGCGTATGAATACCCGGAAGTTTCCGTCAGGGGATCCGTCACGTAGATCATCCCGACTTTTATCTTTTCTTTAGCCAAGACTTTGCCAAGCCGCCAAACGGCGGCATTATTCCTGTTTCCGCAGCCTCCAAACAAAAACAAGCTTCCCAGGATGATGATTGACAATACTATCTTTGCCCATTTTTCTTTCATGTATTACTTCTCCTTGAATTAGTTTTATCTGTTAAGGTTTCAATTTCCCTTATAGCCTCTTCAAATTCTGTCATCAAAACTGCATTGGAAATACTGCTAATAGTCTCTTTTGTTTTTGCCTCCAAAGGCTTTTTCTCAAGCTCTGCAAGGATGCGGTGGATGAGTCCGATATCTTCTTGTTTCAGGGCTTCAGCAAGTTCTGTAAACAGAACGGAATACTGTGCAGAAATTTCTCCGGCCCCTTCGCTGTTAATTTCCACAGTTTCTACCCTGTTCAGCCCCGCCCCTATCTGCTCCGCCAATTCTTTCAAATCATGATGAAAATGAGGAAGCCGCTCTGCGATAAGAGCGAGGTCTCCGGCCTTCCCCGCCGCTTCCAATTCCGCTGCCTCTTGTGAAACAGAAGCAGCGCCTATGGTTCCGGCAGCGCTTTTGATGGCGTGGACGTTGGTGGTAAAAAGGGAAAGTTCCTGTTCGCTGGGGTCATGCTCAAACAAGGATAGCCTGTCCAGGGCGTCTTTGCGGAAGGCGGCAAGCACTTTGCGGTATCCTGCCTCGGTCCCGCCGGTCATGGATAGACCCCTGGCCGTATCTATTCTATCAACTTTTATATCCGTGGTTTCCCTCTTCCTTTCCGAAGATGTTTGCTTTTCAACATTGATCCGTTTTTCAGGAGGTATCCATTTGTCCATCAGTCCATCAAGTTTGGAAATTTCAATGGGTTTGAAAAGATAATCGTTAAAGCCCTTTGATAAAAACATTTCTTTCATCCCCGTTACCGCGTTTGCGGTCAGGGCTATTATGGGAAGAGTTTGGAAATAAGAATTTCCCCGGCTGTCCCCCAGGGCTCTAATGGCCTCAACAGCTTCTATGCCGTCCATTTCGGGCATCATATGGTCCATGAATACCAGATCGTAGCGGTTTTGCTTTATCAGCCCTATTGCTTCCCTTCCGCTTATGGCGGTGGTGATATCCATCTGATATAAACTCAGGAGACCCTTGGCCACATTCAGGTTGGTAGCAATATCGTCAACAATAAGGAGCCGGACTCCGGGAGCGGTAAACCGCATACCGATTTTTTCGCCTTCGTTATGTTTGAAAGTATAATCGTCCAACTCACCCAACGGGGTACAGTCTATTACAATTTGGGGAAAAGATGCGGTAAAAACGCTGCCCTCGCCATAGACACTGGAAACGGATACATCGCCGCCCAGGGCCTGGCATAATTTTTTAGTAATCGCAAGCCCAAGTCCCGTACCTTCCACATTTTTATTGACATGGCTGTCAAACTGGGTAAATTCTCCAAAGAGCCGCCCCATGTCTTCTTCTTTGATGCCGATGCCTGTATCTGCTACCTGAAATACCAGAATGATCTTGTCCTTGTCCTTTTCTTTTTCTTCTTCACCCCATACAGAAAAGGTGACGCTGCCTTTTTTTGTGTATTTCGCGGCATTGGAAAGCAAATTTAAGAGCACCTGCCTGATGTGAGCTTCATCGCCTCTCAGGCGGTTCGGCAGGGAATCGCTGATGTTAATGTTCAGGAGGATTGCTTTTTCGTCCAGGTACATACGGATGATATTGATTACATCATGGAGCAGGGAAGCCAGTCGATATTCTTCAGAAAGGATTTCCATATTGCCCGACTCGATTTTAGAGAAATCCAATATATCGTTGATGATAGACAACAGGTTCGTTCCGGCCTGCTTCACGTTCAGGGCATTATCGCTCACCGTGACGGATATGTCTTCACGCAGTATCAGTTCTGACATACCGATGATCGCATTCATGGGGGTACGTATTTCATGGCTCATCTTTGCAAGAAAATTACTCTTTGCCTCTGAAGCCGCCGCCGCCTTTTTGTTTGCTTCCAGTAATTGACGGTTTTGTTTTTCTATGGCACTGTTCGAACCCGCAACAAAAATATTAAACACAATAAAAATGGCCAGTATCAAAAGCAGCATCCCAAAGAACACAATATTCATCACCGCATCAACCGCAATAAAGTTCGGAGGCAGTTTGCTGGCCGCTGTTAAATACCAGTCCAATTGGGGAATATAACCCACAACATACATACTGCCATCGTAGATAAAAGACCGGATTTCCGAATCAGACTGTTCATGGGCGATTCTGATGATTTCCGCCCCCGCATCACCCAGGTGATCCGTGAGAAGGACCTTATTGGCTATCAGGTCATAATCGGCTGCGGTGGTGATTTCGTTTAAGTTGTTGAACAGGTATAGGGCGATGTTCTTGTCAAAATCCAGGTGCAGCGAATTCGAGAATCCGGTAAGATTAACGCCGGTACCAAGCATGCCGATAGGTTTTTTTCCGCCGTCTTCTTCATTTGTAAACACCGGTACATTGACCCATAGATTGATTTGCTGCAAATCAGGGTTATAGTTGATGTTAAAATTGTACTCCAGGGTATGGTAAAGGGTCATATTGTACCAATAGGATTCCGGATCCAAAGGATTCACCACATAGGGGGGAGATTCGATAGAATAAAATATTTTATCCACGTCATTGACCCAGAAAACGATTTTATCTTTGAAATGCTGACGAAAACTGGTAAATTCTTTATCGGCGGCAGACTCAAGATCGGCATCGGAGGGATTTTGAAAATATTGCTGAACGATCGGTGTGTCCGCCATTTTTAACACCAAGGCGAGTTCGCCGTTTATGACGGTGGCCAAACGCAGCCGCATGGTTTCAGAAGCTATGATAAGCTGCTGTTCTATGGCCGAACGGTTTATCTGCCGTGCAGAAATGGTATAGGTCATTATGGATACAATAAAAATAATTAAAAACAGGACACATGAAAATAACAGGAAGGATCGCTTCCCGGAAATTCCGGATTTTCTAAATAAAAACGCAAAGGGCTGAGGGCTTTTTATTTTCATTTCGGCTCCACTTTAGAAAGCAACAAAATTTCCGTCATTTTTTTAATTGCTTCGTCAAAATCACTCATGAGGACTGCGTCGGAAACATCGTTCAGTGTTTTTCGAGTTTTTCCGCCAAAGGGCTTTCCTTCAAGTTCCGCAAGAATACGGTGGATGGTCCCAATATCTTCCTGTTTCAGGGCTTCCGCAAATTCCGTAAATAGAGCGAAATGCTCTTCGGAAATTTCTCCGGTCCCTTCGTTGTTAAGTTCAACGGCTTCCACCCTATTCAGCGCCGTTTCTATATGTTCCGCCAACTTCTGGAGGTCACGGTAAAACTGGGGAAGCTTCTCTGTAATAAGAGAGAAGTCCCCGGCCTTTCCCGCCGCTTCCAATTCCGCTGCCACTTTTGATACAGCCGCGGCTCCTATGGTTCCGGCGGCGCTTTTGAGGGCGTGAGTATTGGTGGTAAAAAGGGAAAGTTCCTGTTCATCGGAAACACGCTCCAGCAGGGGCAACCGTTCCAGAGCGTCTTTGCGGAAGGTGGCAAGCACTTTGCGGTAAGACGCTTCGCCTCCGGTCATGGCAACTCCTTTGCCGGTGTCTACGCCTATTTCGGTGAGGGCTGAATAGTCGGCGGCGGTTTCTTTTTCGCTTTGATTTGTATTGGGGGAAGTTTTATTTTCGGCATCAGCAGTTTTATTATTTCGTTTCTTTTCCTGGGGAATCCACTTTGCCATGATCTCGTCCAGCTTTAAAATTTCTATGGGCTTGGCGAGGTAATCGTTGAATCCTTTTGATAAAAACATTTCCTTCATCCCCACAACCGCATTGGCGGTCAGGGCGATAATGGGAATATGCTTCGCATATTCCTTAGGAGTTTGATCCTTCGGCTCAAACTCCACTGCCCGTTCTTGCTTGGCTTCCCAGGCGCGTATGGCGGCCGTCGCCTCAATGCCGTCCATGCCGGGCATCATATGATCCATAAAGACGATGTCGTAGGAGTGTTCCTTAACCAGGGCTATGGCCTGTTCTCCCCCGGCACAGGTATGAATCCCCGTCTGATATAGGGCAAGGAGCCCCTCGGCGACCTTGAGGTTCGTTTCGATATCATCCACGATAAGGACCAAGGCTTCAGGGGCAATAAACCGGACTTCCGCGGTTTCCCGGTAATCGGACTGTTTGATGCCGTTGAGTACATTGGCAATGGGGACTGACCATGCAGGCATGATGATGATGGGAATATCCTGAAAAGAGCTTATTTCTCCTAAATTCGCCAGCAGTGTTAGTACGGTCTTGAGGTCTCCCTCCTGTATTACTTTTCTTGCATTTTCCACCACGCTCTCGGAGACAAAAGCAAAGGGGAACTCTCTGGTTTTGAGTTTTTCCAGGAAATCATCGGCAGTGATGGTAACCGTTACGGGGAGGCCCAGGTTCTCTAGGGTAAGGAAGAGGGATTCCGCGTAGAGGGCGCGGTCATCATAAAAAAGAATTCTCTTTTCTTCCGGGTTTTCAAGTTCTGCAAGCTTTGTATCATCTGTGTACCCCTGGGGAATCCGGGCGGTAAAGACCGATCCCTTTCCGTATTCACTTTGTGCTGTTATATCTCCGCCCAGAGCAAGGCAGAGGTTCCGGGTAATTGCAAGCCCAAGTCCGGTGCCTTCAATGTTTTTATTTTTTTCCGCGTCAAACCTGACAAAGTTACCGAAAAGTCCCGGAAGGTCCTCCTTCTTTATGCCGATGCCGCTGTCGGCTATTTCTATGGTGAGTACAAGTTCCCCTGCTATGGACTTTTCCATCCCTATGGTCAGCATGATATGCCCTTCCCGGGTATACTTGGCGGCATTGGACAGGAGATTGAGCAGGATCTGCCTGATCCGCGCTTCGTCACCGATAAGTTCTTTTGGTATATTGGCGTCCACATTTGCAGTAAACAGGATAGGTTTTTCGTTAATTCTGATCCGAATCACATTGAGTACATCGTTAATAAGGGAGGCAAGGAGGTAAGGGGCAGAGTTTATTTGCAAGTTCCCCGCTTCGATTTTAGAAAGGTCAAGTATATCGTTGATCAGGGAAAGCAGGTTAAGCCCCGCCTGTTTGATCCCCGTTACATATTCGCTCATCCTGGGAAGGGTTTCCGCCCGTAGGGCCAGTTCGCTCATGCCGATTACTGCGTTCATGGGAGTACGGATCTCGTGGCTCATCCGGGCCAGGAAGGAAGACTTGCTTTTGTTTTCGTCATCGGAACGGATCTTCGCTGCGCTTAAGCGCAGCAGCATATAACAGAGGACAAGCATCAAAACTATTCCTACCAGGAAGATGGCAAAAGATATGCGGTATATGTCATGATAAAAGTTAGCCGCCGGAACCACGAGGCCCAAGTACCAGCCGTTATATGCCTGTCGGAAAAAAACAATAACCCTGTTGCTGTTTTCATCCCATATCTGCAGGGCATTTATTTCTTTTTTTTCCGCCAGGGTTTCCATCAGAACGGAAGTTTTTTTATTGGTTTGATTCTTTTTGATATTAGGATCCCCGGTATCTGAGAATAAATCCCCCAAGGGCTTGTTGATATACGTTCCATCTGGGTGGACCATGATTTCCAGGTTTTCATTGAGCAGTATACCGTAACCTTCTTCACTTAGTTTGAGGGAGCGCACATAGCTTTCAAGCCGGGTAAGCTGCACATCCATGGCGAGAACCCCCAGGGACTTCCTGGAATCCTTTGATTCCGGGAAGTCCCCATCATCAAACAGTTCCTGGGCAAAGCTTACCACAATTGAATTGGTCTGGGCATCCACATAGGGACTTGTCATAATGATCTGCCCCGGCGATTCCTTGGCGTCTATATACCAGGGCCGTTCCTGAGGCACATAATCTTCCGGAGGTTCCCATCTTGTGCCGTCCAGAAAATCCCCCCGGATGAAACCGTACATTCCGTTAAATCCCGAAAGCCGGTCTTCATTTGCGATGAGCCAGTCTGTAAGGGCTGTCAAATACCGGAGTATATCCTCCTGGGAATGACTTTTATCCATTATCATATCCTGAATGTTAAAGGCGGAACTTATTAAGGTGGATTCCGGTTCCCGCAGGGTTGTTTTCAAATTTGCATCCGCAGTATGGATGAACTCGTTGGCGCTTGCGATAAGCTGTCTTCGCATAATAATACCGGTGGAGATTAAACTGCCCGCAATCATGAAGAGGAAAATAAAAACGACCACCAGAAGCTGCTGATAATTTTTCCTTATAACAAACGCCATGTTCATCTATTTTTTCTCCTGGTGACGATAAATTCGCCGTAGGGGTCACCGCATTCAATGCCCTTCAGAATAGTTCCATTCATGCGGGTAACAGCTCTTTAAGGGCTTCAATGGCCTCCGCGAACTCGGTCATTAAAACCGCATTAGCCACACTATTGATAGTTTCCTTTATTTTTGCATCCAGGGGCTTTTCCTCCAGCTCTGTCAGGAGCCGGCGTATGGCGCCGATATTTTCCTGTTCCAGCACCTCGGCAAGTTCCGTGAACAGGGGAATACATGAATCGGGGATTTTCCCGGCAGCTTGTGTTTCGTCCCTTCCATCAGACGGCGTTTCTTCATTCAAGACCAGTTCTATCTGCGCCGTCACTGCGTTAAGATCCTGGTAAAAATCTGGAAGCAATTTGCCGATAAGAGCCAAGTCCCCGGCTTTTCCCGCCGCTTCTAATTCCGCCGCCTCCTTTGATACGGCTGCAGCGCCGATAGTTCCGGAAGCGCTTTTTAAGGCGTGTACGCTGTTGGTAAACAGGGGCAATTCCTGTTCACCAGGCGTATTTTCCAGCAGGGACATACGATCAAGGGCATCTTTGCAAAAAACAGCCAATATTTTACGGTAGGCGGACTCGATCCCTCCGGTCATGGACATACCTTTGGCTGTGTCTACCCCGGCTATTTTCATATCCGTGGTTTCCCCGACAGGTGCAGCAATTATACTATTTTCAGGTATCCGTTTTTCCGGCGGAATCCATTTAGCTATCATGGCATCCATTTTTACAATTTCAATAGGCTTGGAAATATAATCGCTGAATCCGTTCGCAAGAAACATTTCTTTCATCCCGGTCACCGCATTTGCCGTAAGGGCTATGATGGGGAGGGTGTTAAAATAATCCCCACTGATAGATCGGATCGCCGCGGTTGCCTCAACCCCGTCCATTTCCGGCATCATATGATCCATGAATACCATGTCATAAATAGTATTACGCACCAAATCGACCGCTTCCTTTCCGCTGGTACAGGTGGTAATATCCATCTTATACGGAGAAAGAAGCCCTCTGGCCACATTCAGGTTTGTGGATATATCATCCACGATGAGTATTCTCGCTTCCGGAGCGGTGAACTTGACCGATGATTTTTTCTCCTGTATAATTTCTTTTACGCCATTAAGCACATTTGCTATAAGCACCGTATAGGCAGGGATACTGATCATAGGGGTATCCTGGAACAGTTCGTCATCTTCCAGTTTTGCCAAGAGCACCATCACTGTTTTTTTATTCCGTTCCTGTATAAATTTCCTGACTTCATCCGCAGCATCCGGGGATACAAAGGTAAAAGGCCAGATGTCTTTTTCGAGTTCCTCAAATAAACCCTCACGGTTAGTAACCTTATAGGGAGCCCCAAGGTTTTCGAGGGAATAGACCAGCGAATCCCGGTAGACATCCCTCCGTTCATAGAGCAGCACCGCCTTGTCTTCTGTCTTTTTCAATCCGGCTATAGGCTGTTCCTCACGAACCTTTTGAGGGATAACGGCGCTAAAGACGCTGCCTTCCCCGTACTCGGATTGGACCGTAATATCTCCGCCCATGAGGCGGCAGATATTACGGCTGATCGCAAGCCCCAGACCCGTCCCCTCAATGCTCCCGTTTCTGTGGCTGTCGAACCGGGTAAAATCACCGAAGAGTTTATCCATATCCGTTTCTTTTATGCCGTACCCGGTATCCGCAACCTCAAAGCTAAGGAGGATTTCTTCACCCTCCCTCTTTCCGCGGTAAGTACCATCCACGGTAAGTTTTATGGATCCCTTTTCCGTATATTTAACCGCATTTGAGAGGAGGTTGAGCAAAACCTGCCTGATACGTATCATATCGCCGTACAGCTTGGCAGGTATGTTTCTGTCTACATTGGTAATAAACCGGATATGCTTTTCCCCCAGCCTGACCTTAATAATATTAACCACATCATTGATCAGGGATTCAAAATAATACTCCGCAGGGGCCAGTTCCATTTTTCCGGATTCGATTTTAGAAAAATCCAGAATATCATTAATGATGGAAAGCAGGCTTTCACCGGCCTGCTTGATACTCATGGCATCGGTGTATATTTCAGAATTTGGGGACTTTCGTAAAATCATTTCCGTCATCCCCAGGATCGCGTTCATAGGGGTCCGAATCTCATGGCTGGTATTGGCAAGAAAACTGCTTTTAGCAGCCGCAGCTTCCTCCGCCCTGGCAGCGGCATCTTCGGCTTTCAACCGGGCCGTTTCCAGTTCCCCGGTAAGCTTTTTGACCCGCCTGTCATTGGTGACCCGTACCCATTCGTAGGCCATGGTTAGTAAAAAAACTAAAATGAACACACAGAGAATGCGGAAACCTACGGCGTTTTCATAGGCAAAGCCCGCGCTGGGAACAAAGACCGTGATCCCCACGGCGATCATGAGCAGTCCCGAAAGGATGGAGCCGACGGTTAATCCGAGGATAAAGATAGCTATCAGAGGTTGGGCGTAGATCCACAGCCCAGCAAAGCCGTTTACCCCACCTGAAAAGGCCAGGACGGCGCAGAGGGTGCTGAAGGCTGCCACAGGAAGCATGGCCGAAAACGTAAAAGGCAGCCGGGTCCGCAGCAAAAAGACACTGCTAATGCAGATCAGGGCCACCGCAAAATCAAGCAAACTCCGAAGGGTATTACCGGCAATAAAAACGGTAATTCCGAAGCTAATCAGAAAAAAAGCTCCCAACATGAGGGCAACATTCAGGCTGACGTACCGGATCATCGCATCGTTCACTACCTGTCCAAGGGAATCCCTGTTTTCGGATATGGTCGAGGACGCCTCATGGTTTTCAAATTTCCCGCTGGTAAGAAGGCGGAGGATATAACTGTTATTTGTTTTCATCCACTTACTGACCTTTTCCTAAATTTCTTTGTTTCCGGCTTTTTGACAGCCTATTATTGTTCTACCAATATATCCCTGTAAGTAAATTTTATCAATTTTTTACCGAAATAGTCAAAAAGGCTTTATAGATAAGCATAGCACGTTTAACCGGAGATACCGGTTTCTTTCGGCTAGACTTTGGGGATAAAATCTAGACTTTCGTCTAGGTTTTATCCGTGGGCAAGGAGGCGCAGGATCCGCATCTCCTCTGCTTTCGGCAGCCCTGGGGCGGAGAACGTCTTTCAATAGGCCTTTGTCCCGGACCTCACCCTATCCGCCTCGGACGCTTCACTTTTAGCAAAATACAGGCTCCTGCCCGCTAATGAAAAGGCAGTCATTGATGAGGTCGTGAACGCCCTCCTGTTAAAAAACATGATGGAGAGGGGAAAAAGCAGGCAAAGCACTTACACGCCCAATTCCAATGCATTCATGCGCTTAAAGTCAAAGGCCACCAAAACCACAGACAGCACAACCGCCAACCCGTCCGCTATGGGGCCAGCGTACAATACCCCGGTTATGCCAAAAATCATTGGCAGTAGGATTAGCAAGGGAAGTAAGAAAAGCCCCTGCCGCGACAGGGACAGCACAATGCCCTGCCGCGCCTTTCCGGATGCGGTAAAATAGTTGACCGAAAGGGGCTGTACTCCGAACATGCATACCATCATCATATATATACGCAGATAGTTTTCCCCAAACTCAAGATAAGCTTCGCTTCCGCCGCCGAAAATACTGATAATAGCCCGGGGGAACAACTGAAAAGAGAGAAAGCCTAAAATATTTATGACAAACGTAAGCGCAAGCGCCTTTTTGTAGGCTTCCTTTACCCGTTTGTAGTTTTTTGCCCCGGTGTTGAAACCAAAAATCGGCTGGCAGCCCAGGGCAATTCCCACGGAAAATGCGATCAGTATTGCATTTAATTTTGCTATTACCCCTGAAACTGCCAAAGGTATATCGCTGCCGTAGCTGGAAAGCGCGCCGTAATATTTCAGGGTATTATTCATCACAATATTGACCGTGGCCATGATGAGGTGGTTGATAAAATTGGAGGTGCCCAGTTTAACTATTTGGGAAAGAAAACTGAGTCTTATGCCAAATATCGCCGGTTTAATTTTGAAACTTTTAAAACCCTTGAAGTAAAGAGCGCAGATGGCAAAGGACACAAATTGGCCTATCACCGTAGCGGTCGCCGCACCCTGAATCCCCCAGCCAAACACCACCATAAAAAGCCAATCCAAAAACACGTTTAATATCGCCCCGGAAGCAACGGCGATCAGCGAATAGGCCGGGCTCCCGTCCGCGCGGATGAGGTGGCTGCAGGACTGGGAAAAGAGAAAAAAAGGGAGCCCCAGGGCAGTTATCCCAAGATAGGAGCTTGCCAGGGGAAACACGTTGTCCGTGGCGCCGCAGAGCAGGAGCAGAGGGTTACGGAACAGAAAAACAACGCAGGTAAACACAAGGCCTGTGAACACAAGGGCAGTCAGCCCGACGCCCAAAAACCCGGCTGCCTCTTCCTCCTTTTTGGCGCCCATCTTGATGTTAAAGTTAGTGGCAGTCCCAACGCCGATTAACTGGGCGAAGGCCCCGCAGAGTACGGTCACGGGAAACGCTACATTTGTCGCGGCGTTTCCAAGCATCCCCACTATATGACCGATAAAAATTTGGTCAGTAATATTGTAAGCCGCCGCAACAAGCATGCTGATCACAGAGGGTATGGCATACTTGGCGATAAGCCCTGAAATCGGGGCAAACCCCAGGGGGTTTTTGGCTTTTTCCGGAGTCATAACTGTACTCCCTTACTGTACTCTCTTATTCCACGATACGTACGGTATTTTCTTTACGGGCCGGAACCGGGGACGGTTTCACGGTATACCCTATCACTGCGGAATTACAGATCCTGTGCTCCCGGGGGATGCCCAGGGTAAAAAGGAAATCTCGAAGGCCGGGATCATTCTGCAGCCAGTGGAGCTGGTTGACGTAGCAGCTTCCAAGGCCAAGGCTTTCAGCAGTGAGGAATATGTTTTCCAGGGCCAGGGAACAGTCGGCCATGGCGTTTTCGTAATTCGGCTTATTAGAAGCGATTATCAGCACCGGGGCATGGTAATAAAAATTAAAGCCCTCCCTTTGGGAATGGATCTTGACCTGCTGTTTCCCAGGGTAATCATCGTCAGGTATATAGGTCTGGAAACCTTGGCGGACCAGTTCGTTAAGCTTTAAAAGAATATCCTTGTTCTGAATTGCCGTGAAGAGCCAACTCTGGTTGTTTCCGCCGCTGGGCGCCCAGACAGCCGCCTCCAACAGGGTTTCCAGGTCCTGCCGGAGAACTGCCCTGTCCTGAAAAACCCGGGTAGATCTGCGGGCACGGATTAGATCCAGAATATTGTTCGGCATAAAAACCTCTCTGGGGATTTTCCCGGGAAAGTATACGTAAAGAGGATTATACTTCGATTTTAGGCCCTTGTCAATACAGAAAAATTGCGGGGAGGCGAAAGCTTGGGGCATAAGAAGACCGGGGGAATAAGAGCGGAAAATATTCATACTTTCCCAGGCTTCGATCCCCAAGTCTTTTTTATAACTAATCTTCTTTTATCCGCTTAAGAATATCGGGTACTGGATATTATTGACAGAACTTACATTGTTTTGGTTTATTAGTATTGTTCCAAAATAATTCATCCAATCAGAGTTTTTTTCATATGGTTCATAGGATGTAACACCAAATAGAATATCGTAATCTGAATACTTGTCCTGAACCTGATTGGGGTTAGCCCGCGAGCCGTTTAATAAAACCAGGCGGATATTGTTATCGTTTTCGGCAAAAGTTAATAGGTTTCGTATAAAGACGCCCATGGCTTTATTATATTATTTTGCCTTTTTGAGAAATTGTTTTCTCAAGAATATTTTCTATTTTTCTTTTATTAAAAACACTTTCTCTATTTAGCAGTAAATCAATAAAAAATATTTTTTTGTCACCCAAATCAACAATTATCTTTGTATAAATTTCTGAAATATTATTTATATAATCAGGTATAACAATGTATATATCTATACCGCTTTTATCCGTCGGATTTCCATAAGCATAGGAGCCAAAAAGATAGATATATTTTGTCGGTACATATTTGAGGATGGATTCTTTAATGCTATTTATTATTTCAATAAAATTATCCATATTTTTAGTATTCCTCAATTTTATTTTTTTGCCAAGTGGGGTATTTTTATAATTATTATTTATTTTGATTTTAAACCTTTATATTGTTCCCATTCTTTAGAATATTCCACTTTGGCAAATTCAATTGCATCATTTTCAATTTCTGCCCATGTTTTAGGATAGGGCGCTATTACTATTCCATCTTTATCTGAATAATGAACACTTTTTCTAGCTTGATTTTCAATACTTATCCAAGTATTCCTAATAATAGCATCATTTTTTATATTAAATTTTGCTATTAAACCTGTAAATTTTCCAATAATAAAAGCAGCTATTGCAATTATGTAAGGACTAAGTGCTGATGCATACTCCACAAAACTACCATTCCAAAAACATTTCATTTTATTCCCCTAAAACAATATGTCCTTTATTTATATTAACGATTTATTCCAGTGGTACGTAAAAAAAGCCACCACCGTCTTGTGTATCATTCCCCTTTTGGCTCCATTCAAGCTTGGCTTTTGATAATCTTGCAGAAAATGACCTTATAAAAACAGGCCATTGTCCTTCCAAACGGGGCTTGAATACACTCTTCGAAATTTCTCCATTTTTTTCAGTCCTTGTAAAGGGTGTCTTACTCCAAGAATATTCCGTACCACAATTTCCTACAACAATTTGGACCCGGTATATTTCATCTTGAATATTATTACTCCAAGAATGGGAATATCTTATTCCTTCCCAATATTCATATGGATTCAAAAAATTCTCATTTTTTAATCCATTGTATAAATCCAATACATCAAAATCTACAAAAAAATAAACATCTTCAGCCATCATATTATAAGTAGTGTCACGTGCTAACGTTAGCATTTTATCCTCTTTACCATTCAACCAATTAAGTATTGATTGATGGTATTCCCATATTTCTATTTGAGTTTCGTCTTTTATAATATTGGGTGTCGAAAAACATCCTATCATTAAAAGAGGCGTAATTAAAATAAAAAAACATTTCTTCATTAATATTTTTCTCCTTAAAAATACTTAATATCAAAAATGAGATACCAGCCCTCGTTTTAATATTTGCAGAAAATTTTTCCTATCCATCAATCGCAGCTACAATCACAGGCTATCATTTTATTTAGCATAATCAAAAAAACTATGTAACCCAACATTTCCTAATGACATATAAAAATTACTATACTAATTAGTTTTCAAGAAAATGGCGTTAAACGTAGTATAAATACACTCGCTGATTTTTATCTTCCCAAGTCATACCTCTTCCCCTGCATTTTCGTTCTCTTTCTCCGCAGTATTTTGCAGTAATACTGTCCTTACCGGAAGCGAAGGGAATTCCGCCAGACTCCGGACGGTTTTGTCCAAAACATCCCTTTGCCCGGAGCTATCCTGTGGTATCCCGTTATCAAACGGGCTCGCTTTTCCTGCCTGGTCATATCGTCCATATTCATAAAAAGCCACTTTATCAAAATATAGTACAAATGTTAAATATTAACAATATTATGTTCTAAATTGGATATCTGTCAAGTATTGGGCTACAATAAAAAGCCTTTTACTTGTTACTTACCCCTTTTTTTGTTACCATTAAATTATAGGAAGGTTTTTTGTTGGACTATGACTTTGGGATAAACCAGCGTATTCTCCAAATTCGTAGGGTCTTAGATTATACCCAAGAAAAATTTTCGCGTGACATCAGCATAGGCCGCTCATCTCTGGCGGGAATTGAGGCAAATCATCATAAAGTCAACGACCGGCTCCTAAAAATGATCTGCCTGACCTACGGGGTGAACGAAAACTGGCTCCGAACCGGGGAAGGCGAGCTTTTCGACGCGGAAAAAGACCCCAAATTAGAAAAGATCATCCGAAATTTCAACAAAATGGACGATATCTTGCAGGATTATGTGCTGAAATACCTGGATTGGCTGGTGGAATACTCTGAAACCACGCCAAAACCTCAGGATGAAAGGCCGGACAAGCCAATTGCCTCAAAAAAGCGTAAAAAAGGGTAGCCGCTCTTATTTAGATGATTTCCAAAAGGCCGTAATCGTTTTTATTTAGTCCTCAATAGACGGTTTTAGCCAAAACAATACTACACACGATTCTTGTCATCATCCTGCCTGCAATCCTGAATATCCTCCACAAATACCGTGTTTTCAATAACCTGATAAACGATTCGGTACCGTTTGGCGGAAAGCATATAGCGGTATTTTCTTTTCGGCAAATAGTCCCGCTCAAGCCAGGGGTACCGTTCCGGCATAAATTCCAAACTTTGTATATCGTCAATAAGTTTATCAAGAAGGCTCTCCGCCCCCTGAACGCTCACCCGGGCAAGAAATTGGAAATGTTCATACATCCTGTCATTAGCTTTGGGATGAATGATTACTTCGTGGGTTTTCATTTCCCTTTTTTGCCCTGTGCAATAGCCTTTTTCATATTTTCTTTAAATTCTTCCGGCGTATATCCCCGGATTCCGGCCAGGCGATCCATTTCAGCTTCAAAAAGCCGTTCCGCCATGGACAAATCTTCCTCCCTGCGGCTATAGGTTTCCATATCCATAAGAACCGTATCCCCTTCGCCATTCCTGGTCAGAAAAACCGGCTTTTTTTCGGTACGGCATATTTCCGCGATACTGTTATAATTTTTCCGTAATTCACTGGAGGCTCTTATAATTGGGGTCATATCCATCTCCTGGGTATCAGTTTTTATAGTCAAATTATACCCAAATTTTGCCGGGTAATCAAGCTATTTCAATAGGAAGGTCCCCACTATCTTGCCCCGAATTATTTGCAAAAACCACCTGCTATGCTATATTTAGTGATAAGAAGTTGACGCTATGTTGGTTATTCAAGGATATTTCGAATCAGGGCAATTTATTTCCGATAGCCCGGTTACTATTCCCGAAAATAGAAAAACCCTTGTAACCGTATTGGATGAACAAGCCCAAAAAATGAGCAACCCAAAAGCCTGGGACACTTTTTTACAGGCAATTAACAATAGCAATGAAGAATTATCAGGTTCTCCGGCGAAGCGCTACTCCGGCTCTTTCGCCGTCCGCAGTTCCCAAGCCTTAAGCCGCATATCCGCCCGCTCGAGCTTTAACTTCGCGGTCTCGGACTCAAACTTGAAACTCGAATTTTTCAGGGTTTCCTCGGCCTGGTGTTTGGCTTCCAGGGCGCGATCATGGTCGATCTCATCGGGCCATTCAGCGGAGTCCGCCATGATCACGGTCTTGCCTCCGGCTACTTCCAGGATACCCTCGGAGGTATAGCTTGTTTTCCATTTACCGCCCTTTTCCATGATTTTAAGCAGGCAGGACTTAACCGGGGCAGTGATGGGGTCGTGGTGAGCATAGACCCCTATCTCGCCGTCCAGCAGGGTCACCGAGATGGCTTCGACCTTGTTTTTGTAAAACAGGCGGTAGGGGGTATGCACTTCAAAGGTAAAAAGGTCTGCCATAAAAACCCCTACTTGGTTTTGGCGATAATATCGTCAATGGTGCCGGACATGAAGAAGTCCTGCTCAGGAATATTGTCGGCCTCGCCGTCCAGGATCATCTTGAAACCCCGGACCGTTTCCTTAACCGGCACATAGGCGCCGGGCATACCGTTGAAGTGGGCCGCTACATGCAGGGGCTGGCTGAAGAAGCGCTGGACTTTCCGGGCCCGGGATACGATGAGCCTGTCCTCTGCGGAAAGTTCGTCCATGCCCAGGATGGCGATGATGTCCTGGAGTTCCTTGTAGCGCTGGAGTATCTGCTGGGTCCTGATTGCGGTATTGTAGTGTTCCTCCCCCACAATGGCGGGGTCCAGGATCCGGGAGCTGGAGGCCAGGGGGTCCACCGAGGGGTAGATGCCCAGTTCCACGATCTTTCGAGACAGGGTGATGGTGGCGTCCAGGTGGGCAAAGGTGGTGGCCGGGGCCGGGTCGGTCAGGTCGTCGGCGGGGACGTAGACTGCCTGAATGCTGGTGATGGAACCCTTGGAGGTGCTGGCGATCCGTTCCTGGAGGCTGCCCATTTCATTGGCCAGGGCGGGCTGGTAGCCCACGGCGCTGGGGATGCGGCCCAGGAGGGCGGAAACTTCGGCGCCCGCCTGGATGAACCGGAAAATATTGTCAATAAAGAGGAGTACGTCCTGGCCGCCCTGGTCGCGGAAATACTCGGCCATGGTCAGCCCGGACAGGGCTACCCGCATACGGGCGCCGGGAGGCTCGTTCATCTGGCCGAAAACCAGGGCGGTCTTGTCGATGACCCCAGATTCGTTCATGTCCCGCCAGAGGTCCGCCCCTTCACGGGAGCGCTCCCCTACCCCGGCAAATACCGAATAGCCTGAATGTTCAGTAGCAATATTGTGGATCAGTTCCATGATGACCACGGTCTTCCCCACCCCGGCGCCGCCGAAAAGGCCGATTTTGCCGCCCTTGGCATAGGGGGCGATCAGGTCAATGACCTTGATCCCGGTCTCAAAAACCTCGGTGGCCGGTTTCTGCTCCTCAAAGGGCGGCGCGGCACGGTGTATGGAGGCGTACTTACCAGCAGTGAAGGCGCCTTTGTCGTCGATGGGTTTGCCCGTGACGCTGAACATACGGCCCAGCACTTCTTCACCCACAGGCACCCGGATGGGATACCCCGTATCTTCAACATCAAGCCCCCGGGAAAGCCCTTCGGTGGCTTCCATGGCGACACAGCGCACCCGGTTGTCCCCGATATGCTGGAGCACCTCAAGTATCACCCGCCGATCCGCCGCCTTGATTTCCAGGGCGTTCAGAATCGGGGGAAGCTGGTGCTCCTGAAACCGCACGTCAACAACCGGACCTACTATCTGCGTGACAACCCCTATATTCGCCATGACCTGTTCCTCACTTTCACAAACACTTTCAAAATTTCAAATTCCATGTTTCTCACTTTTATTTACTCAGGGCCGAGGAGCCCGATACTATTTCTGTCATTTCCTGGGTGATGCCCGCCTGACGGACCCGGTTGTAATGGAGCCTCAGGGTGCCCAGCATCTCTTCTGCATTTTTGGAAGCTTCGTCCATGGCGGCAATCCGGGCGCTCTGCTCGCTGGCGTAGGCTTCCACAAGGCAGCCATAGACCAGGCCTTTAATATACAGGGGCACCAGAGCGTCAAACACTTCCTCTGCGGAGGGGATATATTCAAAGCTGTGAAATTCCCGTTCCTTGGTATCAATTTTGTCCAATTCCTGCCGCATGGTTTCCGTTTTCAGGGGCAGGATGTACTTCGCTGTGGGGAGCAGTTTTATTGTGCTGTACATGTGGGTATACACAATATGTACTTCGTCAAACATACCCCACAGGTATTGGGAGATAATGTAATCCGCAATTTCCTTGGCGTCATCCACGTCGGGCAATTTTGATTTGAAGGAAAAATTTTCCAGGATCAGGTAGGGGGAGTGCATAAAGTGGCGGTACCCGATGGCCCCGATGAGCACCAAAATGGGGTTTTTTACCCCGGCACAGAGTTCGTTCACATAGCGGAAGATATTGGCATTGTAGCCCCCGGCCAGACCCTTATCACTGGTGATCACCACCACTGCGGTATGGTAATTATCAGCGTCAGTTTTTCTGCCGAAAAAATCACTATGCACATACCCGGCCCCGGACACAATATCAAACATGGACTTCTGTATCCGGGTAAAATAGGGTTCCGTATCCTCCAGAACCCGGCGGCCTTTCCGCAGTTTTGCTGTGGAGATCAGATCCATCGCCTTGGTTACCTGAAGTGTCTGTTGTATGGCCCGCATCCGCAGCCGGACGTCCCGTAAGTTTGCCATTCCTTCCCCTATTGCTTGGACTGTTTAAACGTTTCTATGGCGCTGGTCAGGGTCTGTTCAATTTCAGAGGACAGAACCCCAGTGTCGGCGATAGTTTTAAGCATATCCCCCTGACGCAGCTTCAAATATTCCAGAAAGCCCTTCACAAAGGGAGCTATTTTCTCCACCGGGACTTCCATGAGGAAGCCGTTGATGGCCATAAAGAGCACCGCCACCTGTTCCTCCATGGCCAGGGGGGAGAACTGGGGCTGTTTGAGCACCTCCATGAGCCGTTGGCCCTGGGCAAGTTTATCCTGGGTTGACTTGTCCAGGTCGCTGCCGAACTGGGCAAAGGCGGCCATTTCCCGGTACTGGGCCAGGTCCAGGCGCAGACGCCCGGAAATTTTCCGCACCGCCTTGGTCTGGGCGCTGCCCCCTACCCGGCTGACCGAAAGCCCCACGTCGATGGAAGGACGGAACCCGGAATTGAAAAGTTCCGAATCCAGAAATATCTGGCCATCGGTGATGGAAATGACATTGGTGGGGATGTAGGAGGAGATGTCCCCTGCCTGGGTTTCCACAATGGGCAGGGCGGTGATGGAACCGCCACCCATATCGGCGGCCAGTTTGGCGGCCCGCTCCAGGAGCCGGGAGTGGAGGTAGAACACGTCCCCGGGGAAGGCTTCCCGTCCCGGGGGACGGCGCAGGAGCAGGGAAATGGTCCGGTAGGCCACGGCGTGTTTGGAAAGATCATCGTAAACCACCAGCACATCCTTGCCCTGGTGCATAAAATGTTCCGCCATGGCGCAGGCCGAATAGGGAGCCAGATACTGGAGGGCCGCAGAATCCGCCGCCGAGGCCAGCACCACAAAGGTATAATCCATGGCCCCGAAGCGTTCCAGGTTCTTTATGATCGCCGCCACGGAAGAAGATTTCTGCCCGATGGCGCAGTATACGCAATAAACGCCCTTGCCCTTCTGGTTAATAATAGTGTCGATGGCCAGGGCGGTCTTGCCGGTCTGGCGGTCACCGATGATCAGTTCCCGCTGGCCCCGGCCTATGGGTATCATGGCATCCACCGAAAGGGCACCGGTCTGGAGGGGCACATTCACCGCCCCCCGTTCGATTACCGGAGCCGCCGGGGATTCTACAGGCAGCCAGGCTTCCGCTTCCAGGGCGCCCTTGCCGTCAATGACTTCTCCCAAGGGGTTCACCACCCTGCCCAGGAGGCCCTGGCCCGAGGGAACCGACACGACCCGGCCGGTAGCCTTCACTTCCTCACCGGCTTTTACCAGGGATTCCCCGGAGAGGAGCACACAGCCCACCCCGTCTTCCTCCAGGTTCATAACGATCCCGGTTGCGCCGGAAGCAAACTCCACCAATTCCCCGTATATAGCCTTGCCCAGGCCGTACACGGTGGCTACCGAGTCTCCCACCTGGCCTACGAAGCCAATGGAATCGCTGGTGGCTTTGGTTTCCCAATGTTCAATCTGCTCTTGTAAGACCCTGGTGAGGTCTCCGAAATTCACCATCTAAAACCTCCGCGGGACCCTTTTTCGGACATATCGGCATGCAAATTCATGGCCATCCGCTGTATTTGACCTTTCAGGCTGGTATCGATCAGTTCAGTGCCGATACGCAGCCGGTACCCACCCAGAAGTTCGGGTACAATTTGGGAAACCAGTTTGATTTCCCGGGCGCCGGTTTTCTTTTTTAAGCCGGCCTTCAATTTTTCCTGCAACTCATCATCCAGGGGGTATACCGATTCGACGTTTACCGTAAGTATCCCATTTTCCGCGTCCAGGCGCTGTTCAATAATACGGAGAAGCTCCGCAAGATGCTTAAAATAAGCCTTTCGTACCAGGAGCACCACCAGCCGGAGAGCATACTCGGCCCCCGCAGAATCGGCGCCGGACTGTTCCAGGGCTTTGCGGAGCATCCTTTCCAGCTGCGCCCCGTCTTCCTTCCCCAAAACCTGCCCGGGAAGGCGGGAAACGACGGGAACCAGGGCCTTTAAAATTTCAAGGCCATCCCCGGCATGGCCGGCAGAGGCTCCCATATAGGCTTCGGCCCAGCGCTCCCCCTGGAACATCAGGTATTCCCCTGCTTTGAGGCGGTTTCTGTCAGTTCTTCAAGGAGCAGCGCTGCCTGGTGGCGGCTATCCTCGCTGTTCAGTTCCCGCCGGATAAGGCGGCTTGAGGCGCCAATAACCATGGCGGCGGCATCGGCACTGAATACCGTCATGGCCGCCCGTTGATCCGCCACAATCTGTTTACGGCCCTTTTCAAGCAGAAGATCCGCCTGGGCTTTTCCTTCGGCGATGATCCGGTCCGCTTCTTTCTGGGCCGTATCTTTCGCTGTCCGGATAATTTCCGTGGCCTCTTCCTCGATCCTTTTCAACTGGTCTTCATACTGCTGCAAAAGCCCCTTTGACAGGTTCCGTTCCTTTTCCGCCTGATCCAGGGAATCCTGAATCTTTTGAGCCCGCCCTTCAATAAATTTGGTTACCGGCTTAAAGAGAATCTTCCTGAGTATGAAGAACAGGATAAGGATATTGAGTATGGTTATGATAAAGGTTACGGAAAAATCAAGCATAGCTTCTCCCCTTAGGGCAATTTACCAATGAGGAGGATGGCAACAACAAAGCCATAAATAGCCGTCGATTCCGCTAGGGCCATACCGACAAAGAACCAGGGGATCAGTTTTCCCTGGGACTCGGGCTGGCGGGCAATGGCCTGCATAAGCCCTGATGTGGCGATACCAATGCCGATACCGGCGCCAAGCCCGGTGACTACCGCGATACCGGCTCCAAGGGCCGCTAAAACTGCTAAATCCATATAAGCTCCTTCCTAAATCTATTCAAGATATATAATCGAAGCAGTTTCAAAATGTCAGATTTTGAAACTGCAACCTTAAATGTAAGTGGAAAAGCGGGCTTCAGGCCGCTTTTCCAAGAGAAATTACCAAAACTTAACCAAGTTTTGGTAATTTCTCATTCCGCTTCGGTTTTAACCGCTTCGGATATATACAAACAGGACAAAAATACAAATATCGCCGCCTGAAGCAGACCGTCAAAGAAATCAAAATACAAGGAGGCGATCATGGGAAGCCCCAGGGGGATCAGCCCTTCAATGAGATGCATCAGAATAAAGCCACCCATGATGTTCCCGAAAAGCCGCAGGCATAGGGAGAGCAGCCGGGTACCGTATTCCAGCAGGTTAAAGGGCAACATAAAGGCCATGGGGTGAAACAGCCGCTTTGCCCAGCCCAGGGGGCCCCGGGCGATGATCCCGCACACCAAAACCAAGGCAATCGTGATAAGTGCCAAAGGGGCGGTTACATTGATATCCTTGGTGGGGGGCTTGATGGTAAAGGGAGGGATAAATTCTCGACCCATGAAGGAAACTTCAATGGGCGAAAGCACCCCGATAATATTTGATACCAGGAGGAACAGAAACAGGGTCCCGATATAGGGGCCCAAGGCTTTAGCCCAGGGGCCAAACTGGGTTTTGGCGAAATTGTTGAGAAATTCCACCAGGGCTTCCACAATCGCCTGGCTGCCCTTGGGGATTTCGGTAAATTTACGGACAAAAACCAGGGCGGCAATGATCAGGATGGCCATAACCACCCAGGAGATGATGACTGTTTCGGTGATAGGTATGGCGCGGCCTAAAAGGAAAATCGTAAAAACCGTCTTAATTTCCAGGGCTTCCATCTATTACTCCACAGCTTTTTTTATCTATCCAAAATAAGCTTTACACTTCCGCAAAAAACCGTCAATCCTTTTTGAAGAAAAAATCGTCGCGGAAGTACTTTTTCAGCAATTCCTCGGAAACCGCATCGCTTTTGCTCATGGTTGTATACGTGGCTTCCAGGAAACCCTTGGTCAGGTAAAAGCAGCCCAGGAGGAAGAATTCCGCCACTTTATTGACCACACCCATGGCTTGGTACATACGAATGGTACTGTCCAGGACAAAGTCGGTCATGATGTACTGGATAACCACCTGTTCGGACAGGTTGACCGCGAAGATCACCTCCGATATGGGGAAACTCTCCGCCATTTTGTCCTTCCCCATGCGGGCAAAGAAATCCCCCAGGAGCGCCCGATCCAGCCCCCGGTCCAGTATACGGGCGAGAATGGGGTAGATGCGGGCCCCCTCCTCGATCAGCCGACTGTCATCCAGGCCCCCATAATGCTTCAGTTGGGGGGCTTTTCGGATCATGTCCTTCCACTTAGCCGCAAGATCCTTGGCATTGATATTCAGGGTATCGATAATCGTTCCATCAACCATATCTAGTACTATACCACATCAGCGGAATTGGTCAAGAACAAAGAAACTTTATGGTTTTCTTTTGAAAGCGGCTACAAAAGCCCGGTCTTGCGTAAGGCCTGATCGATGTCCCCGATGATGTCCTCGGGGTCCTCAATTCCAAGGCTGAACCGGAAGAACCCGTCATGGAACTCCGGCGGGTAGAGGTATTGACGTTCATCCTTTTCCCCCAGAAAGACGATAAGGCTCTCATCATGGCCCAAAGAAACGGCGGAGGTGATAACCCGTAAATGGCTGACAAAGCGGTTATGGGTATCGTGATCAGCCTTGAGGCCAAAGGAGAGCACCCCCCCGTAGCCCGGGGACATCTGGGAGGCTGCCACCTGGTGGCCCCGATGGCTTTTGAGGCCAGGGTAGGCTACAAAACGGACACTGGGGATGCCCTCCAGGTACTCCGCCGCTTTCAGGGCATTTTCGTTATGCTGACGCATCCGCAGGGGCAGGGTTACGGAGCCCCGCATGATGAGCCATGCGTTGAAGGGGCTGATCACCCCGCCAAGGTTTATCTGTGCCTGGGAGCGGATCTGGTCCAGCTGCTCTTTTTTGCCGATAATTGCGCCCCCCATGGAATCTCCATGGCCGTTAATGTACTTGGTCAGGCTTTCAACGGAAAAATCCGCCCCCAGTTCCAGGGGCCGCTGGTTGTAGGGGGAAGCAAAGGTATTGTCCACTGAAAGGAGTGCCCCCTGTTCATGGGCAATGGCGGCGATGGCCCGGATATCCGAGATGGTGATCGCCGGGTTTCCAGGGGTCTCGATGTGGATGAGCCGGGTATTGGGCCGCACTGCCTTCCGCACCGCTGCCAAGTCCGAGGTATCCACGATAGTGGTCTCCACATTGAACTTCTTATTGAAGAGCTCGTTCAAAAGCCGGTATACCGCAATATAGGTGACGCTGGAAAAGACCACATGGTCCCCACTTTTAAGGAGGGAAAAGAACAGCCCCGCCAGGGCGGAAACCCCGCTGCCCAGAACCACGCAGTCATCCCCCTGGGAAAGCTCGGCTCCCGAAAGAGAGGCCAGCTTTTCTTCCAAATACCGCTGGTTGCTCCCGCCGTTCCGGGTGTAGATGTTTTTGTCCGCCCCGCTCCAGTTGAGATCTGAAGGGTCATAGGGCAGCTCGTAGCTGTTAGCCATGACAATGGGCCGCTTAATGGCCCCGGTCTCCCCATCTACATCGTTCCCGGTATGTACCGCCCGGGTCTGAAAGCCGAATTCTTTGCCATAGGTCTTTTTGCTCATTTTATTATCCTATTATTACTATTGAATTTATATGCGTTATTTTATCCATCCATGCAGGGATGTCAATAGGATCTACTTATCTTACTTTTTTCTTTCGATAGGTTATGATGGACCATCTATGTAATAAGGAGCATGTATGTCTTCCCATAAAATTCTTGCATTTTTGCAAAAAAAAGATATCATCTTTTCCGCCAAGCGCTACGGCATCGACGCCCTTGGGGCCATGGCCCAGGGACTTTTTGCATCCCTCCTAATCGGGACCATCATTGGAACCATAGGCGAACAATTCGGGATACCGGTACTGCTCAGCATAGGCAGCTTTGCCCGGGCAGCTACCGGGCCGGCCATGGCGGTGGCAATCGGGATGGCCCTGAAATGCCCCATGCTGGTCCTCTTCTCCCTTATCGCCGTGGGGGGCGCCGCAAATAACCTGGGCGGAGCAGGGGGCCCTCTGGCAGTTTACTTTATCGCCCTGGTCTCCGCCGAATTCGGAAAACTGGTTTCCAAAGAAACCAAGATCGATATCATCGTAACCCCTGCGGTAACCATTGCGGCGGGGGTGCTCATGTCCATACTCTGTGCCCCGGTTATAGGCGCCGCTGCCAGCGCCATGGGGTATGGGATCATGTGGGCCACGGAACTTCATCCATTCTTTATGGGCATACTGGTTTCGGTCATCGTGGGGGTGATCCTCACTCTGCCAATCAGCAGCGCCGCTATTTGCGCCGCATTGAGCCTCACAGGGCTGGCCGGGGGAGCCGCAGTGGCGGGCTGCTGCGCTCAGATGGTAGGCTTTGCGGTGATGGGCTTTAAGGAAAACAAGTGGGGGGGCTTATTTGCCCAGGGTCTCGGCACTTCCATGCTCCAGATGGGCAATATTGTGCGGAACCCCCGGATCTGGATACCCCCCACCCTGGCCTCGGCGATCACCGGCCCCATAGCCACCTGCATTTTCCGGCTCCAGATGAATGGCCCGGCGGTGGCATCCGGCATGGGTACCTGCGGCCTGGTGGGGCAGATAGGGCTCTACATGGGCTGGATCAACGATATTACGGCAGGAAAAAAAGAGGCGATCACCGGCTTTGACTGGACCGGCCTGGTGCTGATCTGCTTCATACTGCCGGCGGTACTGACCCCGATCATTGCCATACCCCTGCGGAAAATTGGGTGGATTAAGGAAGGGGACCTGAAGCTGGAGCTGTAAGCTTACCTGCCGGTGAGCATATCCAGCCCGTGGGCCAGTTCGCCGATGATGAATTCCAGGTTTTCCCGCACCGCCTTGGGGCTGCCGGGCAAATTGATAATTAGGGTGGCGCCGCGTATGGCAGCCAGGGAGCGGCTGAGCATGGCCCGCTTGGTAATGCCCAGGCTTTGGGCGCGCATGGCCTCAGGGATTCCCGGAACCAAGCGCTCCGCTACTGCGGCTGTGGCCTCGGGCATGCGGTCCCGGGGGGAAAAGCCGGTGCCCCCGGAACTGAGGATCAGGTCTACCATGTTGCCATCGCAAAGCCGCTTGAGTTCCGTCTCCAGGAGGGGCTGCTCGTCGGGCAACAGGGTGTAGCTGAGTACCTGGAAGCCCGCAGCTTCTGCAATTTCCCGGATAAGGGGGCCGCTCAGATCCTCCGCCTCCTTCCGGTAGCCCCGGTCGCTGGAGACGATGATCCCCACCCGGTAGGGATGTCCCGAGGGTCCGCTACTGGACATAGAGTTCATCCCCGGCGCTTATGACGCCCCCGTGGATGACCCGGGCAAAAACCCCTTCCCGGGGCATGATGCAATCCCCCATGATCTTAAAAATCTCGCAGCCGCTGTGGCATTCCTTGCCTATCTGGGTCAGCTCCAAGACTATGTCCCCGGAACGGAATATGGAACCCACCGGGAGGCTCGAAAAGTCAATGTCATCCACCACCAGGTTTTCACCAAAGGCGCCGTGATCCACCTCAGCGCCCCGGGCTCGAAATGCTTCGATCTTCCCGTGGGATAGGAGGCTTACCTGCCGGTGCCAGGTTCCCGCATGGGCATCCCCTTTCAGCCCGTGGTTTTCCACCAGTTCCGCAGTTCCTACATCCTTCTTTGCGGTACCCTTAGCGGGGCTCATACATACCGCTAAAACCTTTCCCATGCTTATCCTCCGATACAGTACATTCCGCTCACGTGTTTTGTCCGCTCTATTTGATAACGCTCCGAAAAATTGTGGGATCCCGGTTTCCGGTCCAGGGTTTCCATCACCGCAGCCTGGAGTTCATCCTCCGAAACCCCACTGCGGAGCAGGCGCCGCAGGTCTGTACCGGATTCACTGGACAGGCAGGGTATGAGCATACCCCCTGAACTGAGCCGCAGGCGGTTACAGCATTCGCAGAAACCTTCGCTCAGCGCATTGATGAAGCCGATTTTGCCGGCAAAGCCCGGGAGGGAGAAGTATTCCGCAGGGCCGTTACCCAAGCGACCATGGTAGCTGATCAGTTTGCCGTAGGCCCTTTCCAGCAGGGCGGCTACTTCGTTTCCCGGGATGGGTTCTAGTTCATTGGCGGAACCCAGGGGCATGAGTTCGATAAAACGAACTGCCCGGCCCGCTTTTTTGGCCAGGGCAGCAATGGCGGGAAGCTCAGCTTCGTTAAGCCCCCTAAGGGGTACGCAGTTCAGCTTAACCGGGATACCCCGCTCCTCTGCCAGATCCAGGGCCCTTAATATAGAAGGAATCCCTTGATCCCGGAAAAGGGTATCCCCGGGGTAGCGGGTGATCCGGCTGTATAGTTCCGGGTCCAGGGTATCCAGGCTTACATTGATGCCCCCCAGGGACAGGGCGGGGTTTTCGGCGAGAAAGGATTCCAGCAGGAGGCCGTTACTGGTAAGGGTGACCTGCTCTATCCCGGGAACAGCCCTGAGGCTGCGGATAAAATTCCCCACATCCTTACGCACCAGGGGTTCCCCGCCGGTGATCTTGACCTTACGGATACCTATACCGGCCATGACAGTACAGAGCCGGAGTATTTCCTCAAAAGAAAGTATCTCCCCGTGGGGCTTCCAATCCACACCTTCCGCTGGCATACAGTAGAGACAACGCAGATTACAACGGTCGGTAATGGAAATGCGGAGATAATCAATGGTTCTGCCGTACCGGTCTATCATGAACCCTACCCTTCTACCTTGCCGTAAGCCGGAGGTATTTCAGGGCGTTTAAAAAGACCGCTTTTGCCACCGGATTTTTCCCAAAGCCGTATATTTCCGATAAGCATGGCCCGGTCCAGGGCTTTACACATATCGTAGATCGTCAAAAGGGCCACCGAAACCCCGGTAAGGGCCTCCATTTCCGCACCGGTTTTGCCGGAAAGTTTTACCGAACAGCAAGCTTCAATACGGGGTAGCTCAGAGGCCGGAACTTCAAGTATAGAAAAGTCGATGGTACATTTGTCAAAATTGAGGGGGTGACAAAGGGGAATGAGGTTTGCGGTCCCCTTGGCCGCCATGATCCCTGCGATACGGGCAACCCCCAAGACATCCCCTTTTTTGGCGGCGCCCCCCTGTATGGCCTCCAGGGTTTCCCGGCTCAGGGTAATTTCCCCCCGGGCTATGGCGGTGCGGGATGTCACTTCCTTGGCGGAAACATCAACCATGATGGCATTGCCTCCGGCGTCAAAATGGGTAAAATCCTTATCTATTGCCATAACAATCAGTATAGCACATTTTTAGGGGTAGGCAAGGGAAAATTCGGGATAAGGAAAAGATGAGTGAGGAGAGATAAGTTTATGATTTTTGGCAATAATTCGGGGAGAAAGACAGGATAGCTTTCCTCTCATCTCTCTTATCACCTTATAAACGCTGTGCGCAGTCTCACTACCTCTAAAAAAACAAAAAGGGTATCATCCGTTAGGTATTTTTCGGTATATTGTTCTCATAAAGTATTTGTAGTCGGGGTATTAAACCAGACTCACTAAAAAAACCGCCGCATATAGCGGCGGTTTAGTATTACTTCGCGGGAGCAGCCTTGGCTTTGGCCTTGGCAGGGGCCTTTTTAACCGCTTTCTTCACGGCTTTTTTAGCAACCTTCTTCGCAGGAGCTTTTTTGGCGACGGCTTTCTTGGCCGGGCCTTTTTTGGCGGCAGAGGCTTTCTTCGCCGGGGCCTTCTTGGCGGGCGTCTTCTTGGCGGGTGCCTTCTTGGCAGGGGCTTTCTTAACAGGAACCTTCTCTGCCTTGTTAACGGTCTTTAAAATCGCCGCATTTTTCTTATCCTTGGAGGATTCTGCCAGTTCGTAGGAAGTTTGCAGGGCTACCCAATACTCAGGGGTCTTTCCAAAGAATTTGGAAAGCCTTTCTGCAAAGGGAATACTGATCTTGAGTTTATTATTAACTAATAAACGTGCCGCAGAGGGACTGATTTTAATCCCGTCAGCGAGTTGGGAAATAGACAGATTGTATTGAGCGGTAAGAGCTTTTACAACTGCACCGGGGGTCTGAGCAACTTTAGCCATTGATATCTCCTTAATGGAATAGTTATTATAATAACTATATCGACAGAAAGTTTTTTTGTCTAGCATTTTTCGTATTTTTTTTACTAAAATGGATAAAAATACTGATATTGTATTAACAATTGAGGGTGCCTCTGTATTCGCTCAGTCTTTAGCCTGCGCAAATGCTCTTTAAGCGGCAAATCTCTAAAAACTGAAGTTTTTAGAGATTCCCTATATCAGATCCTCAAACACTATCCCTTCCCCAGAGGGAATGAACCGGGTAGTTTTCCTGCCCACAAGCCGGCTTTCCCAGGATGGATGAAGACCTGGGCGGAGTATTTTTTCTGTTCTGAGAACCGCAAAATCCTCAGGAACCAGGGTTTCTCCGGCTTGTATATCCCGGTTAGCATGGACAGAACGATTGGTGCGCAGGTAATTGGCCCTTTCCGCCCTTGCCAAACGCTTAACTCCGTCACCCAGGACAGCCTCCACAGTATCTTCTCCCTGTTCCTGTTTCAGCGCATCCAGGGTCGCTTCGGCTCCTAATACTGATACCCGGCGCACCGCCTGTACCATGCGTTTGAAGTCCTGCGGGGTCAAGGCTATGGGGTCGTCTAGGCCGGAATCCTCCCGGGAAAGACAGAAATGCTTTTCTATCACCACTGCTCCCATAACTACCGCCAGGGAAGGAACCAATTCCGGGTCCAGGCTATGATCGCTGACCCCCACGGGAACACCGAAAAGACTGCTAATGTTCCGCAATACACGGAGATTATAATCCCCCTCCGGTGCGGGATAAGCGGTAACACAGTGGAGGAGGCAGGCCCGTTCCGGGGGAAATAGTTCCAGTGCGGTCTCAATATCCGACAGCCGAGAAACCCCGGTAGAAAGCAGCGCCGGAAGCCCGTAAGAGGCAAGTTCAGTCAGCAGACCCGTATAGTTCAGTTCCGGAGAGGCAATTTTCAGCAGCCCGGGTTTAAGGCTCCATAGTTCACGGGCGCTCCTCATACCAAAGGGACTTGCAAGAAACAGCAAGCCCCGGGATTCAACATAGCCCTTCAGATCTCTGTAAAAACTGATATCAACTTCAAGTTTCTTAAAGGTATCGTAGAGCCGCATCCTGCCGCCGGGAAGATCCACATCCCCGGTGTTTGGGTGGAGGATTTCATCGGCGTAGACTATCTGGAATTTTATACAATCCGCACCGGCATCCGCAGCAGCGTCGACCAATTCGCGGGCTTTTTCCGGGGAACCCCCGTGGGATGTCCCCAATTCAGCGATAACAAGCACGTTTTCAGAACCGTAGACAGTCCCGTTTACTGTAAAAGTTTTATTGCCCATAGGGGGGATTATACGCGAATGGGGGCTTGTGTACTAGCAATTCTATTCTGTTATGATAAATCTATTGGGGTAGTGATCGGGGCGGGCGGGCAATTCCCCCGCTCCCTAACCTGTAGAATTCCCCTCCGTCAGCCCCTGCGGGTCTGCTACGGGGAAGAATTCCAGAGACGGGAGCGGGGGAATTGCCCGCCCGCCCCTGCCTCTATTCCGGTATATTTACCTTAAAACATTGCTGTACACAACGGGGTGGAATACCTGTTTCACCATAGCAGTACCGTTGCTATCGTTTATATTTTAATGTCTCCAAGGTATTTTCGCCCCGGACTACCTCGAACCAGAGTTCTTTGCCGGCCTTTTCACGGAGCAGTCGGTAGAAATCGGCCAGGTTACGGACCGTTTCGCCGTTAATACCAATGATGCGGTCCCCTCGCTGGAGGCCCACCACCGAAGCGGGGCTCTTATCAACTATCTGGACCGCCACAATGCCCTGGATGTTTTTATCCAGATTAAAGGCGTTTCGGATAGTGTCGTTGATGGGGGCCGCCATAAGCCCGGGCCAGAGTTTGTTGTTCTCCGTTGCAGTTTCATTGTTCCGGGCTTCGATGCGGACCTTTATTTCCAGGGTA
Source organism: Treponema primitia ZAS-2 (assembly GCF_000214375.1). Taxonomy (NCBI): domain Bacteria; kingdom Pseudomonadati; phylum Spirochaetota; class Spirochaetia; order Treponematales; family Treponemataceae; genus Treponema; species Treponema primitia. Next base: position 3,101,848 of record NC_015578.1, read on the forward strand.
GCACCGGAGCGGAACACCGTGAAGGAGGCCTGTTCACCGGGCTTGAGATCCCCCACGGCCAGCATCAGGGGGTTAACTCCCCGCATTTCCCGGCCATTGATGTGGGTGATAAAGTCTCCGGGCTGTATGCCCCCCTTGTCCGCCGGTGAACCCAGGAACACCTGGGCGGCCAGGGCGCCCCGTTTTCCATCCAGGCCCAGGGCCTCTGTGGTTTCCTTGTCCGCTTCGGCAAGGGAAACTCCCAGCCAGCCGTAACTGACTTCGCCGGAATTGATAAAATCATCAATAGTACGTTTGGCGTTGTTGATGGGGATAGCAAAGCCAAGCCCCACGGAACCGCCAGAACTGTTGCTGGCTATCCAGGTATTAATCCCAATAACGTCACCACGGATATTCACCAGAGCGCCCCCGGAATTTCCCTGGTTAATGGAAGTGTCGGTCTGTATAAAGTCATTGATGTTGCCCCCGGGACCGCCGGTGCGACCCACGGCGCTGACTATGCCCATGGTTACCGAGGACATAAAGCCCAGGGGATTGCCCACCGCAATGGCCCAGTCACCCACGCGAACCGCATCGGAATCACCCAGTACCGCTATGGGGAGGGTTTCTGAGGACTTAAAAGACACCAGGGCCAGATCCTTCCGTTCATCCTTCCCCACCAATTCTGCGGAAATTTCTTTGCCGTCATTGAGGGCTACCACAATTTCATTGGCAGCCTCCACCACATGGTTATTGGTCAACACATAGTAGGTATCGCTTGAATGGCGGACTATGATCCCCGAACCTAGGCCCTGGGATCGATATTCCCGTTCCTGATTGCCGCCGTTGCCATCCCGAGGGCCAAAGAAAAATTCCCAGGGTATGCCGTTAAAATTGGGAGTCTGTTGCCGCCTGATGGAAACGGTCTTAATTTCCACCACCGAGGGTAGCACCTTGTCCGCTACGGATCGGAAGGCGGTCTGGAGCCCCTCGGCAATACGGAGGGCGTCCTCGGGGATCACCACATCGGAATAACCCGGATTCTCCTGGGCCTTAGCGGTCCTGGAAGAAACCGGAGTTGAACAGGAAAAGGAAAGAAACGCCAGGGAGAACCCGAAAATTGCCCCCAGGAGTACCAGATTAAAGAAAAAGAAATTTTTTGATGCCAAGCTCTTCGTAAAGTTCATGCCCTTTGACCCCTTCTATTGATTTTATAGAATTTAAAAATGCCGTAACTAAGTCTCTCTATATTATAATAGTTTTTCGATTTAATGGTTACAGTGCTTTTGGCTCATTGTCCCTTGGTGGGCCGGATCCTTCTTCGGTTAATATTTCGGTATGATCGCTGAAAATAGCCAAGGTATGCTCCCAGTGGGAGGAAAGTTTCCTGTCCGTTGTTACCACGGTCCAGCCGTCTTCCAGAATTTCCACATCCCCGGTTCCCTGGTTGATCATGGGCTCAATGGCTATCACCATGCCCCCGCTCATCCGGGGATTGGCGCCGTGGGGGTAATTAGGCACCGAAGGGTCCTCGTGGAGGGCCAGCCCTACCCCGTGGCCGCAGAATTCCTTCACCACCCCATAGCCCCTTTCCAGGGCATGGTCCTGCACAGCCCGGCCTATCTGGAGGAGCCGATCCCCGGCTTTGGCGGCGGCTATCCCCTTATAGAGGCACTCCCGGGTGGCAATGTTCAGGGCGTGGGCGGCGGCACTGACCTTCCCCACTTCCACGGTGATGGCCTGGTCGCTGATAAAGCCCCCCAGGTCTATGCCGCAGTCCAGAGATACCAGGTCCCCATCGGCGATGCGCCGTTTGGAGGGAATGCCATGGATAACCTCGTGGTTGATGGAAATGCAGATAGCCGCCGGATAGGGGTTCTTCTTGGAGCCCTGGCCCAGGAAAATGGGCTTGCCCCCGGCTTTGGCAATCCAGTTTCGTACCCATTTGTCTATATCCAGGGTCATGACCCCGGCTTTTACCTGGGGCAGCAATTCCCTGTACATGGTGCTGAGGAGATGGCAGGATTCCCGGATCCCCGCAATTTGCCTTTCAGTTTTTAATCGTATCATAGTTGTTCCTATACATTCAGTTTCCGCCGCAGCTGCACCGCATTGGACAGGCCGGGGTCCCGCTTGAGGGCTTCCTTAAAAACACCCTGAGCGGAATTGAGGTCCCCCATACGGACCAGGGTTTCCGCCATGGAACGCAGCCACCGGGCCTCATCCTTAGGGGGAAAGCGCAGATCCAGCAGGGCGCCCATACAGTCCAGGTAGGTCTCGTTATCCACCGCAGTTCTCAGCCTGAGCCGGACCAGTTCCTTGAGGAAGGTTTCCACATCCGGCATAAAATGGCGGAAATAGGGCCGCCTACGCTCTTCCCGGACCAGCATCACCAGCAGGACAAAGCACTCATAGTAACGCTGGCGCTTTTCTAATTCCTCTGCCAGGATAAAGGCACAATCCATCCAGTCTTCCCGGTCCAGGTACTTTTCCAGGGGGAATTCCACCCCGCCCTGGGCTTCCCAGACCTTCAAGGCTTCCTCGTCCTCCCGATGGAGAAGTTCAAAGAAGATAAGCTTGGCTTGGGATTCGGGATCCTCCGGCTGTTCCCGGAGAAAGGTCCGGTAGTCAAAAACATACTTCCCCATAAAACGGCCGTAGATCCGGTCGTATTCGCTGCGCCGCTCCGGGTCCGAGAGGACTTCGTAGGCGCTGATAATCCGGCGCATCTCCGCCGAGGCCCATTCCCCCGCAATGTCCGGGTGCAGCTGTTTAGCCTTTTCCCGGAAGGCTTTTTTTACATCCTGGGTTGAAGCGCCCTGTTGTATGCCTAGCCGGGAGTAGTAATTATCCAATTCGCTTCCCCAAAGCCTCCGCATGGGCGGCGGAAAGGATAACTTCGCTCCAGTTAATGTACATTCCCTCTTTTTCCATGGCCCGCATCAGGTTCACCATGGCTTTTACGGTGAAAGGGCTGGTTTTCCTGAGAAAAGCGGCACTCTTTTTCCCCGTCAGGTTGCCTGAAGCAAGGATTTTGGGGAGCGCATCGGGCATTTTACCGCCGAAAAGGGAGGCCGCCTCGGCGATAACCGCAATATACTCGTAACCCGGCAGCCTGAACCCATCGCCGGTCCAGGCATCCAGGATATCAACCCGGTGCCCGGCGGATTCCATACCCTTAGCCAGGGCGTTTACATAATCCGGGACACCCCTTCTTGAGGCGGGCACACTTACCAGGGCAATTCTCATTTTTACCTCAATTAAACAAGATGGTCAGGCCTGCTTATAGAGCTGATCCACCAGGGGTTCTTTCACGATCAATACGGAACACTTTGAGCCGACCATAATTTCTCGATGGGAATGGGAAATTATGTCCCGGGGACTCCGTTCCTTTTCCCAGCCCCCCAATATGATAAGATCCGCCTTTTTTTCATCCGCTGCGGTGAGTATCTCCGTATAGATCGCCCCCTTGCGGATATCCCGCTCGGCCTTAACCCCCTTAGCCCGGGCCAGTTCTTCCACAAAGGAAAGGTACCGTTCCCCGTTAGCGGTCAAGCTCCGTTCATAATCCAGGCTCTCTTCCTGGATAAAGATCTTGCTCAGGGTGAGCTGCCGGATAGTGGCGGTATCCACCACATACACTGCACAGAGATGGCACCGATATTGCTTGGCCATAATGATTGCATATTTCGCCGCCAGTATGGAAGCATCAGAGCCTGAAACTGCGACAACTAAATTGGAGAAGAGTGGCTTTATCATGCGTTGCTCCCAGAAACCCCTTTCTTTTTTAATAGCTTGCTGGTGAAAAAGGCATCCCGGTCCTTTTCTTCAAGCGCTGCTTCAATGTAAACCTTTGTGTCCCGCGCCGTGGGGATCACCATCTTTTCCAGGGCGTTAACCCTGCGCTGAGTCTTCCGAACCTCCCGGGCCAGACGCCAGGCTATGGTCCTGACCGCCGCAAGTTCCGTAAGTATCTTCAGCAATTTAAAGAATTCTAACACGGTTTCATCACATTCTGCAAATGAATTCGCCGGGGAATACTTCAATTCTACCTCCGGAAGCCGTACTTCCAGGCTGGGCAGGGTCATCCCCGCCACGGCAACCCGTTTTTCCCGGAGATCGAAGCTGTACTTGATGTTCCGGGATAGCCGATCCGCCCGTTCCCGGCCCACCACGATGAGCATCCGTTTCAAACAGGGGTAGGCAGTCTCCACGCCTTGGTCCAAATCCCGCTCCAGGAGCTTAACCTGCTCCACCTTCCGCATAAGCTCCATGACCAGGATCTCCCGCTTCTGTTCCAGAAGGTCGTAACCCTCCTTAGCAGTGACGAGCCGTTCTTTGACCCGCATGAGGTTGCTTTTAGTGGGGGCTATCTGTTCCCGGGCCATACTTTTACCATATATCAATTTATACTAAAAAAAGTGGATTTTAACAATGGGGAAAACAGAAAAATTGAGCTTGAGGTATTTTCCTGCCGGATAAGCTGGGGCTGTTTTTCCGGTTTAGTCCCTGGGCCGGGTATAGAACCTGCCATTGAGCTGTTCGGTCCTGATCACGTTGATAAAGACCCCGGGATCGATCTTCTCAATGGCGGTGACCAGGGCTGCGGTCTCATGGGCAGACACCACCGAATAGAGCAGGGTCCGCTCGGCCTTGTCAAAGTAGCCGAAGCCCTTAAAGGAAGTGGCGGCGTGGTTGGTCTTTTCCTTAATCACCGTGTACACCTCGTCAGGCTTATTTGTGATGATCAGCAGGGTCTTCTGCTGGTAGCCGTGGTACAGAGAGCTTAAGCCCATGGTGGTGGTAAACTGGAAAATCACCGAGTACAGGGCCTTATCCAGGCTGAACAAATAAGCAGCCACCGCCAGAATAACGCAGTTTCCCGCAAAAATGAAGTTCCAGCTTTCCTTATGGTACTTTTCGGAAATGAATATGGCGATAAAATCCGTACCCCCGCTGGTGGCGTCCGCGTACAGACAGAGGCTTATCCCTACGGCGTTGAGTATGCCCCCAAAGACCGCCGAAAGCAGGATGTCGTGGAGCTGCAAAAAATCGATAAACATACTGGGCATCCAGTCAGTCAGGACACCGCTAACCACAATCACCAGAAGCGAATAGAGGGTAAACTTCTTCCCGATATACTTAAAGCAGATAGCCGCCGGAATCGAGTTCAGGACAAAGTAGATAATGCTGAAGGGAAGCTGAATATTTCCATAGCGGAGGGCGATCTGCTGGAAAAGGATAGTAAGCCCTGTAAAGCCCCCGGGAAGCAACCCCCCGGCATGGACAAAAGTATTGATATTGAAGGCCATGAGAAAGGAACCCAAAAGCAGGAGGGAAACCCGCTTTACCGTATATACGGCAGATGAACCAGTTATCATACCTCTATGCTAACTGGAGAAGCGCCGCTTTTGCAAGGGTCCGGAAAATTTAAGTCAATCTACAGGCACATTCTATTGTTTCCCTTTTTTATCCAACAGGCCCCGCAGGTTCCCGGTAGTAAAGCCCATGGGGCAAACCGTACACCAGGCTCGGGGACTGAAAAGGATGCCAAAAATAAAGGCCAGGACCGTGGCAATCTCCATAAAAACCAGGACCGTATTGCCCAGAAAGGCTACTCCCCGGGGAATGGAATAAATGATCAGGGTAATAAAGCTGCCCATCATGAGGCCCCAGAGCGCCCAGCGGAAAGCGGTTTTCTTCATAAATGCAGGCTTGGGCAAATGCAGGGAGATACGCCGGGTAAAGACCTTAATAAAGGAACCCCGAGGACAGATCCGGGCGCAGTGCATCTTCCCCCGGCCGGAAAGGGCGATACCGATGGGGGTGAACATGCAGACAAAGCCGTAGAGGCCGAAGGGTTTCCAGATATTGGCGATGGTTATCCAGACTATGGTGATGATCCAGGACCAGCCCTGAAGGCTGGGTATCCAGGGTTGATGGTATTTACGGATACGGGGACTTGTTTGGGGCGCCTGGGCGGGGGGAACCGGGAGATTAGCTAAGGTCTGATCGCTCATAAATTTTTCCTATTAAGTACGTGGTTTTAATATGATATAATAGGGTAATCGGAGGATTTTGGCAAGGGGGAAAGCTGTATGGCCTGTATTTAGTCCTCGCCCAATACACTCCGCTGTTTTTCCACTGGGTACCCCTTCATTTCGTCCACACCGATTTCCCCAGCAATTCCGCCAGCCGCCTGTCCAGATCGTCGCAGGCTTTCCGGTGTTCTTGTATCTGTTCGACCAGCTCCCCTGCCCGCTCCCGAAGTTTTTCCCCATCATCCAGAAGCGCTTTTTTATTACAGGGGTAGGAATTTTTGATATCCCCAACCGTCTTCTGCAGCGATTCTACCCGGGCCAGCAGTTTTTCTTTCGTGGCTGCCAGTTTTACCATGCTGCCCACCGGCTCGTCCACAAGTTCCTTATACCCTTCAGCCTGGACACTGAGCTCCCGCAAAGTGTCCAGGGCGGCGTTTTTATAGGCCGTAATGGAGGCGGATAACAGTTTTTCTATTTTTTCGTTCTGAACAGGATTCAGGTCCGGGTGTAGTTTTTTTATCAGCCCCGAGTACAGCAGGTTCAGCTCCGCCTCCTCCCTGTCCGAAAGCACAGTCCCGGCGAAGCGGCGCTCCAGGGCTGCATTCATGCGGCTCATTGACGCGGAGAGCTTTTCGTTCTGCCCGTTAAATTCACCGATCAACTGGGCTTCTATCTGGGAAAGGGCAAAAACATCCCGGGAATTGATCCTGCCCTGGATCAGCTCCTCTTTCCGCTTCAGCCGCAGCTCTTTGTACTGAAACTCCAGGGCCTTATGCTCCAGGGACCCGATGGCGCTCACGTATTCAGCTTCAACTTTTTTGCGGATATGAAATTCCAGCTCATGGTGTTCCAGGAGCAGGGCGGCCAGGCTTTGTCTCAAATCCCGTATTTCCTGCCTGGGTTTTTCATATTCCGGATAACGGCTCTGTTCCGGCATGGTTTCCTCGTTCATTTGATAATCTCCGGGTTCTCCTTAAGCATGAAAACCAGATCCAGGGCATCAACAGGTATCTTTACTTTTTTTGCAAACCCAATCATTGCCCGTTCGACTTCCAGATACTTTTTCTCTGTCCAGGACGAGGGCCTTTCGCTTATCACCTTGTACTGGACCAGCTGCTGGGCCGTGTGGGTATCAAGGATGCAGATCTTTTCGCCGAACCCCAGGTTCCTCAAAAAGTGGGAGGCTTCCTTAAAACCGAAACCATTGATCCTGTTTTTCAGTTCCCTTCGGGAAAGCAAAATATCGTTAAAGCACAAAAATTCTTTTTCAATTTTCTTTTTTGTACCGGGATAGTAAATCTCCCTGTTTTGAATAATCCTCTGCGCCTTTGCGGGGTGCAGGGCTATTCCGCTTTCAAGCAAAACCGCATCTATCTCCGCTTCGCTGCCCTTAAACAGTTTTTTTGTCTTACGTAAGCTGCCCATGGCGGCAAAGGCGTATTTTGCCTTTTCCCGGGCGGTACAGAGGCAATAGCACAATTCTTCAAAAATATCCTGATCGCTCCCCTCTGCCCAGCGGCTGCGGAAATCGTCCAGCCTGTTTTCCAGCTCGTTTTTGTGATTGATATATATATCATGCAACTCAGTTCCGGCACTCATACTTTTTGCACCTCGTTTCCGGAGGCCAGGAGGGAAAAAAGTTGCCCGGGAATCAGGTTGAATAAATTCATGGCTGGGTGAATATACCTTAATAACCGCTTTTTTGCAACTTCTCCCGGGGCTATGCCCGGTTTTGGCAATGGCGGCTCATACCGGAGGAGGTGGGCGATTCCCCAATACAGCCGTCATTTACAGCCATACCCCGCTTTACAAACCCCGCCCTTTCATATATACTCCACCAAGCTATGCAGAACGCCCTGAGCATTGAAGCCCCCTGCAAGATAAACCTGCACCTTAGGGTAAAGGGCCGGCGTTCCGATGGGTTCCATGAGCTGGAAAGCATTTTTCTGGCCCTGGCCTTCGGGGATACCCTGCATTTTGAGCTGAAGGAAGCCGGCGGGGATGAGTTTCTTGCGGAGGACAGGCGCCCCGTAACTGAGGCGGGCCTGGAGGAAGTTCCCCAAAAGGGCAATATAGTCCTGAAAGCGGCGGAGCTTTTCCGGGCAAAGACCGGGTTTGACCGGCCCTTGCGGATAGGGCTGGAAAAGCGTATACCCCTGGGGGCGGGCCTGGGAGGTGGGTCTTCTGATGGGGCTTCCACCCTGCTGGCCCTGAACGAGCTTTCGGGGAGGCCCCTTAGCGCTGAAGCCCTCGCTTTGGCAGGGGCGGAACTGGGCAGTGATGTGCCTTTTTTTCTAGGCGCCCCTGGGGCCGGTGAAAGCGCTCCTGGCGGGAGCGGAGCGGCCTTTGTGAGCGGCCGGGGAGAGCAAATACGGCCCATAGCGGGGCCGGGGCAACTGGGAGTAGTCCTGGTTAAGCCCGCTTTTCCCAGCAATACTGCGGGGGCCTTCCGGTTGCTGGACGCCTATAGGGCGGAAACGGGCTGGAATGAGGAAAGTGTCCGGGACTTGTTGCCGGAGACACTAATAGGTGCCTTGGCGGCACACCCTTCCCGCTGGCCCTATGGGAACGACTTTTTGCCGGTATTTCTGGCAAAGGGGGAACCGGTGGTTCGGGATGCCTACGGGGCAATCCTGGAAAAGCTGGGCGCCCAGGGGGCGGATTTTTGTGGTCTTACCGGGTCGGGATCGGCCTGTTTTGGGATATTTACAGATGGAGGAACGGCGAAAAAGGCAGTAGAGTCATTGTTAAGGTTGGGAGTTTTCACACTTCTAACCTTTCCCCTTGCGCGTTTGGCTAATACGGTATTAAGATAGAATATAATCGTAGTGAACCTGGACCAAAAAAGGAGAAACGTCATGGAGATTACCGATATCAGGGTCCGCAAGGTAGCCGGTGAGGGAAAACTAAAGGCTTATGTGACGGTCACATTTGATGATTGTTTCGTCGTACACAATGTAAAGATCATCGAAGGTAAGAGCGGCGTGTTTATAGCCATGCCGAGCCGGAAAACCCGGGTTGGAGAGTACAAGGATGTTGCCCATCCTATCCATCCGGAATTTCGGGCAGAACTACAGAAAAAAATCCTGGACCGGTATGATTTTGGTAATGTTCAGGACGATCCCACTGTAGAAATATAGGAATCTTTGGGACGTAGGCAAGTGGTAAGCCACCGGGTTTTGGCTCCGGCATGCACAGGTTCGACCCCTGTCGTCCCAGTAAGAAGACAGGGGTCGAAGGGTTCAATTCGCCGACCAACGGGAGGAAAAGGCGCCATGGATGGCGCCGAAAGAATTGAACCCCGGCCTGGAGTGAGCAAACATGGATGTTTGCGAACGGAAGGCGACCCCTGTCGTCCCAGTACTAGGCAGGGTTTGAACCCTATTGCCCCAATCTATAGGAGTAATGTATGAGTCAGGTAGTTTTTGCAGCCCGGAATCGGGCAGAATCGGGGTCCGCCGAAGCCCGCAGGACCCGGAAGGAAGGGCGCATTCCCGCAGTAGTGTACGGGCGCACCGGTAAGGCGCTGTCCATTGACCTGGACGCCCTGGAATTTATCAACAGCGTCAGGGGCATTTCCGAAAGTACCATTGTCACTATTAATGTCGATGGGCAAGCCCACGAAGCCTTTGTGAAGGATACCCAGCGGAACATCACCGATGGGCAGATCCTCCATGTGGACTTCTACGAGGTTGAACGGGGTGTGTCCCTCCGGGCGAAGGTCTCAGTCCATGTTCACGGAAACCCCGTGGGTGTCCGTGAAGGGGGTATCCTGGAATCACCTCTCCACGATATTGAAGTGGAATGCCTCCCCAAGGACCTGCCGGAGCGCATCGATGTGGATATCGCGGAACTCAAAGTGAACCAGTCCATCCACGTCCGGGACCTCAAACTGGGCGAAGGGGTCAGGCTTATTTCCAACCCCGATCAGGTGGTTGCCCTGGTGAAATTCGCCAAGGCCGAAACTGAAACCGCCGCCGAAGGGGAAGCCGCTGTTGCAGAGACTGCGGAAGTCAAGGATACCAAGGAACCTGCCAAGGACGCCAAGGCCTAGAAGAGCCGCTTAGTATAAAGGGGGATGGGGCGCAGCTCTGTCCCCCAAACCGGCGCTTTTTACTTTATTTACCCTTCTATCAGTTGGTCGATTCCATAAAAAATACGGCGGGTAAAAACACCAATTCCTATCATTAACAATCCTGAAACATAAAACGGAAGGTAGGTATTGCTTCCTATCTTCTCAAAAACAATGCCGTACAGGAACTGGCCAAGAGGAATTGTACACATACATAAACATATAACGCATGAAATGACTTTTCCGGTTAACTCTTTAGGCGTTAAAATTTGTAGGTTTGTTATTACCTGAATTTGAAATAAGGTTGATAAGGCCGTCAACAGGCCGCCGCCAATTACCAGGATGATGTAGATTTCCATTGACCCTTTCAGAGTTCGTAGGGCAATTCCCCCTATGAGCACGGATACTGAGCAGCCTAGTAAGATAAGCGGGCTTGCCCTGGATTTCAGTTTTGTTGACAGTATTCCTGCGAGCAGACCCCCGGATATAGCGCCGGCAGCTACTACGCCCTGAGCATATCCGTATAAGCGATTGGCGGTATTTGAGGTGAATCCCAAGTGTTGGGTAATTAAAACCGGGAATCCTATTAAAATCAATGGAGTTAAAAATAAATTTACAGAAGCGTATATTACGGACACTTTCCATAGGACAGGCCGCTCTTTAAACATAAAGACAAAACTATCTTTAAGGTCGTTGAAGCCCGTAACGAATATGTTTCCTGTGGGTTTCCTTTTTTCAAAGGGAATATGGATGAAAATCTCCATTACTGCGGATGCGGAAAAACAGCCGACGCTTACATACAGGATTGGCGCTAAGCCGACAAGGGAGAACAAAATACCCCCAAGCACCGACCCAACCATACTGCCCAGGGAGCTAATCAGATTTATTACCGAATTCCCCTGCATGATATGCTCCGCCCCTACCAGAATAGGTACACTTGCCTGAACCGCCGGCTGATAGGCGCCCTGGATGCTGTATAAAATAATCATGGTCACTGCCACAAGCGGCACAATATCTATTTTCCCTGACAGCACATAAAACAGGAAAATGAGGATTGCGGTGCTGAAATCCAGAATCACCATGATGTTCCTTTTATTAAGCCTGTCGGCAATGATCCCCCCTAGGGGGAACAGTAAAAGCATGGGGATAAACGATACTGCCAGGATGGTCCCGAATAAAACGGACGAACCTGTCTGGTTTAGCAGGTAAAGAGGAAGGGCAAAACGTACTATCTGATTGCCGAAGATGGAAATAATCTGGCCTATGGCGACAAGTATGAAATCCTTTGAAAACATCGGGTTTTTATGCATGGTTATTGGTTAAATCTCCCCTGAAAAGGTGTTATTATTTTGTTTCCCTGGAAACATATCAAGCCTAGCATTGTTTTGTTTCCTTGTCAACATAATTTTTCAGGAAATTTCCAAAAAAAATGCGGCCTCTTCGGGGTAGTCTGAGATAATTACGCTTTATGCGCCGTGATTATGGTGTGGCTGTTCACATTGATGGTCAACACATAGCCATCGCCATGGACATACCAATTTTTACCCCTTTGGGTAATAGATTTGTTATCAGCGCTGCCTACTGCCTGCTTGCACCAAGCAACTACATCATCAGTATCCAGGCCGAGGTTCCTCTTGATACGTACAATGCCCATTTCTGTAGTGTGTAATTTGCTTATTTCTATTTTAGGCATATACCCTCTCCCTTTCTGTCCTTCGTGGTTATTAAATCTTCTAATCAACAACCTCGCCCTAAAGGGACGAGGTATGTTGTTCTCATAAGGTATTTGTATTCGGGGTTTAATACCCTTTTTAAGCGCCCTAAAGGGCGGGGTATTAAACCCCTCAACACGAATAAAATGGGGATCAAGTTTAGCCTAAAGGGTGAGCTTGTTGATTTCTCCGTCCAAATGCCGGCTATAGGTTTCCACGAAGCTCAGCATGCTGTCAAATTGTTTTTCAGTTACCTGTTCAAATACGGCTTTATCCCGCTCTTGAAACTCTTTATGCAGTTTTTCATGGAGTTTGTCAATTGCTTTCCCTTGCTTAGTAAGCTTAAAATAGATTTCTTTCTTATTATCCGGTTTCTGGTAGCTTTCGATAATACCTTTTTCCATGAGCTTCCGGGTGAGTTTTGTTATGGCCCCCCGGGTCATATAAAAAGCTTCCGCAAGTTTTGTCACATTGGAATCTGCATTTTTTCCGATGTATTCGATGCAATGTACTTCAGAAGGCTTATACCCTTTAAGGCTGTCTTCCATCTTGAGCTTGTCAAGCCAAACCATCTTGTTAAATAATTCTCTGAAAGCCAATAGGACCTGTTCTTCCTTGTTCATGACCTGTCCTCCCGCCGATTGGTGCAGTAATAATAGTATATTATACGGGCCCCTTTGTATTCCATTCCCTCTGCGTCTTTATGGCTAAAATTTCCAGAGTATGTTACATTGAACTATATGAAAACCTTTGAGGCCTCCGTTGCTGCGGCTCTGGGCAGCCGGCCTGCGGGCACGGTGTTCCTCGCCGCGGTTTCCGGGGGGGCGGACTCCACCGCTATGCTGGCAGCTTTAGCAGCGCTCCGGGACCGGGCCGGGGCTGCCGGTGGCGCCTTTGAACTGCGCTGCCTCCATGTGGAACACGGGATACGGCCCGCTGCTGAAAGCCGGGGGGATGCGGCGGCGGTGAAGGCCCTTTGCGCGGAACTGGGGGTTCCCTGCCGGGTGGTTTCTATCAGGCCGGGGAAAATTGCGGAGACTGGGAAGGAAAAGCGGATAGGCATCGAGGCGGCGGCGCGGCTCTACCGGCATACGGCCTGGAACCGGGAGGCCCAGCGTATCGGGGCGGCAGCGGTGCTGGTGGCCCATACACGGGATGATCTTCTGGAAACTACCCTGATGCGCTTCCTCCGGGGGTCCGGGCCTGGGGGGTTGGCGGCTTTGCGGCAATCCCGGGGCCGCATACTCAGGCCTATCCTGGGACTGGGGCGAGCGGAGGTCCTGGCTTACCTGGCGAAACGGGGTTTGCCCTACCGTACGGATTCTACCAATGCGGACCCTGTTTATTTGCGGAACCGGATCAGGCTCAAGCTGATCCCTTGCCTGGATGAATTTTTCCCTTTCTGGAGGAAGGCTGTGCTGGAACTGGGGGAAACTCAGCGGCTCAGTGCGGATTTCTTGTCCGCAGAAGCCGCCCGGATTCCCTGGAAAACAACGGCCCCGGAAACCCTTACTTTGCCTGTTGAAGAATTTTTCTCACATAGCGAGATTATCCGGGAGGAAGCGCTTTTTGCCGCCCTGGACCGGATGCGAAGCAAGGATTCCCCGGGGGGGCAGCCCCGGCGACGGAGTCTCAGGCTTTTTGCCCAGCGGGAAGTTTCATCCCTGGATTTGGGATTCGCCTCCCTGGCGGATGAGGGTGCCGATATTACCCTGCGCAGGAAGCCCCGCAGCTATGAAAAGGGCTTTTCACTGTTGATTAAAGAGCCGGGAATATATAAGCTAAAAGAGCTTACCATTAAGATACTGAGCGGAGCAGAACTGGAAAATCCAGGGTCGGCTTCGAATGAAGATGGAAAGTTCCCCGCAGTACTTCCAGCGAAGGTTCCCGGGTTTTTCACCGGCCTTCCCCTGGTTTTCCGGCGGTATTATCCCGGGGACAGCATAAGTCGGGGCGGACGGCATTACCGGGGGGCGGATATCACCGATAAAGCCGGACGCGCCGCCCTTATCACCGCTTACGATGCCAGGGGCCCTGTGGCCTTTATCGGGCCGGGCCGGGCCGGGCCGGGTATCGGTGTCTTGCTGGCCAGGGAAGAGATGAATCAGAAAGACCGGGATACCAGCCCGTTCTTTTCTATAATAGTTGGGGGTATTGATGTTCAATGATCAGAATAATAAAACGCCGCAGCCGCGCCCGCCTTTGACCGGGGGTCGGCCTAACCGTTTTGCCTTGTTTTTTTTCCTCGTTATTGTGGGTATTTTTATTGCCTATTTTTTCAGGAACGACACGCCGGCGGTAAAGGAGATTTCCTACTCAGCTTTTACCAATTACCTTGAACGGGATGAAATCAGCTCGGTAAAGATAATGGATACTAATATAATTGAAGGAACCTTTAGGGACAATACCGGGGGACTGAAGCAGTTCAAAACCCTCATTCCCTACCAGGACCCTTCGCTGCTGCCCACCCTGCGGGAGCGGGGGATCAATGTTTCCGGGGCGGTCACCGGGGTAAGCCCCTGGCGTATATTCATGGAATTCCTCCCCTGGCTTATCGGGTTCGGGTTTATCTGGTTCATGATGCGGAATATGCAGGGCACGGGGAACAAGGCTTTCCAGTTCGGGAAGAGCCGGGCGAAACGCTACCAGGATGAGGGGAAAAAGACTACCTTTGCGGATGTGGCGGGCCAGGTGGACGCCAAGTACGAATTGGAAGAAGTGGTTTCCTTCCTGAAGAGCCCCCAGAAATTTACCAAGATGGGGGCCCGGATACCCAAGGGAGTGCTCCTGGTGGGTATGCCCGGCACGGGGAAGACCCTCATGGCAAAGGCGGTGGCCGGGGAAGCCGGGGTGGCCTACTTCCACATGTCGGGTTCTGATTTTGTTGAAATGTTTGTGGGTGTCGGGGCCAGCCGGGTCCGGGACCTTTTTGAGCAGGGGCGGAAGAACGCGCCGTGCATCATCTTTATTGACGAATTAGACGCTGTTGGCCGGACCCGAGGCGCGGGCTACGGCGGGGGCCATGACGAGCGGGAGCAGACCTTGAACCAGCTTCTGGTTGAAATGGACGGCTTCGACTCCAAGGACGGGGTGATCATTTTGGCGGCCACTAACCGGCCCGATGTGCTTGATCCAGCCCTGCTGCGGCCCGGCCGTTTTGACCGGCAGGTGGTGGTGGCCATGCCGGATATCAAGGAACGGGAGGCTATCCTCAAGATCCACGCCGAAAAGATACCCCTGTCAACCGAGGTTGACCTGGGCCGTATTGCCCGGGCGACCCCGGGGATGAGCGGGGCGGAAATCGCCAACCTGGTCAATGAGGCGGCCCTCTTTGCGGCCCGGCAGGATAAGCCCACGGTGGAAATGCCTGACTTTGAAGAAGCCCGGGACAAAGTACTCATGGGGGTGGCCCGGAAGACCCTGGTGGTTTCTGAAAAGGAACGGCGCATGACCGCAATCCACGAGGCGGGCCACGCCCTGCTCCACTATTTCCTGAAAAACGCCGATCCCCTCCACAAGGTAACCATAGTTCCCCATGGCCGGGCCCTGGGCATGGCCATGTCCCTCCCCTTAGAAGACAGTTACAGCCGCACCCGGGGCTGGATTGAGGACCGGATCGTGATCTGCTACGGCGGTTGGGTGGCGGAAAAGCTCTTTTACGACGAAACCACCACGGGAACCAAGCAGGACCTGCAACAGGCCACGGAAATGGCCCGGCGCATGGTCTGCGAATGGGGCATGACCGAAGAAATGGGGCCCGTGACCTACGGCCAGGAGGATGAGCCCATCTTCATCGGCAAGGAAATTGCCCGGCACAAGGAATATTCCGAAGATACCGCCCGGCTTATCGACGGGGCTGTTAAGAAGATACTGGATACTGCAAAGGGTTTTGCGGAAACCATACTGCTTGCCCATAAGGATGAACTGGAAAAACTGTCCGACGCCCTCATAGCCCGGGAAACCCTCATCGACGACGAGGTACGATCCATCCTGGGGCTTCCCCCCCGGGAAAATTCAGCCACCCTGAGCGTACCCCTGGGAGAAACCCCATCACCCACCCCGGAAGCCTGATGATCCGCCGTTCTGGAAGCATGATCTGCCGTTCCCTGATACCGGCGCTTTTTCTGACGGCAGCCCTGGGTGTCCTGGGCGGCCAGTCCCGGCTTGGGGCCCAGTCCCGGGATGAAGATGCCCCGGCGCGGGGGGATACTGGGGCGGCGGAAAAATATGCCGCATGGGCCCTGGAAGCCATAAACCGAGATCAATGGTCCCTGGCTGAGGAAGCTCTGGACCGGGCCGCAGATTACGCCGATGTTTCTTCGGACCTTTCCTATTTGTTAGCCCTTACCCGCTCCCACCTGGGCCGGCCTTCCGGGACGGTGCTGGAAGCCCTGCGCCGGGGCCTGGAAGCAGCACGCTGGAACCGGTACAAGCCCGGCGATGCCCGGCTTTTGGAAGCCGAAACCCTCATCGGTATCCGGTCCTATGCGGAAGCCCTGCGCAGCCTGGATCAGGCCGGGGAAAGCGTCCGGGCCATAAGCTTGCGGCTCCTGGCCCTCCGGGGCCTTTCGGATACCCGCTCTTTCAACGTTACCATGGCAGAAGCCCTGAACCGCTACCCCCGTTCGCCGGAACCGGTTCGCATCCTTTTTAATTACGCTGCGGGCCGTATACCCGGGGCCGAGGAACGGGAACTGATTACCACCTGCCTGCGCCGGCTGCCCCAGCTTATTGGGGCGGACAGGGAACTGGCCTACCTGGCGGTTCCCTTTATCCGGGATACCGAAGAAGCCCGCCGCTTAATGGCGGCTTACCGGGCCGGGGGTAGCACAAACCCTGAGGCCATTCCTTCGGCGCTTAACCTGGGCCTCATAGACGATGAAAAGGCGGTAACGGAACTTTTTCAGGAACCTTTACTGGATAAAGATCTTTTGGAAACAGTCTGGGGCCTGCTCCGGGGCGCCGCCGGCCGCAGCCGTTTCAGCAATCTCCTTTCCCAGTTTTCCGGAGCTATTACCGAAGACATTGACCGGGACGGCCGGAGCGAGTGCCGGACCCTTTACACAGATGGAAGCCCCATCGCGTACAGCTACGATGCGGATCAGGACGGGCTTCCGGAACTGGGGGTCTTTTTCTCCGTAGGTCTGCCTGTCCGGGCGGACCTAAGCGCTTATGCCGAACCGGGCTTCCCCGGGGAACAGCGCCGGCTTCAGCCGGAAAGCTTTCCGCGGATTTCCCTGGAATGGGAACAGTACCCCGCAGTACTCCAGGCGGAATTGGAGGGGGTGCGCTACATTCCCCGGCCTAATGAATTTTTCTTTACGCCTCTGCAATTCAGGGAACTTCTGGGGAGTACCCTGCTCTACCCCGAAAGGGAACTTGTATCCCGTATATCCCGGCGCACCCTGGTCTCCTTTGCCTTAGTCATAGAACGGCAGGGCAGGGAAATCCCCGGAAGTATTGAGCGGATAGAGATGAATTCCGGGGTTCCCCACCGTGCCCGGGAATACCTGGGGGAAAGGCTTGTGTCAGAGACCGAATTCCTCCTGGGCCAGCCCCTGGTTCAGCGTATTGATCTGGACCTGGATGGCCGGCTGGAAACGGTACGCCGCTTTCGCCGCCCAGAGCTGCCCCCGGAGGACCCCCTGGCATATTCGGTGGAGCTGGCCTCCTCGGAGAGTGACTGGGACGGTGACGGAATTTACGAATACGGTGAAAGCTATATGGGGAATCAGGAGATCCGAGCCTGGGATATGGATAAGGATGGTATTAAAGAATATACTGAGACAGGCTTGAGAAATTGATATTCATGGGTTTATGGAACAATAAAAAAATCGCAGCTATCCTGATCCTTGCGGGGACCGGCTTGTTTATATGCTCCTGTGTCTCAGAAGCCCGGGCGGAAAAACGGCTTAGCCCCATGGTATCAACCGGGGCATTGCGTCTTAATGATATAGAACAATACGCTTCCTCAGAGCCGGCCCGAGCCATTCACCTTATCGGGACCTACCGAACCGTTTACGGGGAAGATAGCCCCCACCCGGAGCAGGATCTGGCCCTGAATGAACGGCTCGGGATACTGGAAGGGCTGGCGATACAAAACCTGAAGGACGCCCAAACCCTGGCGATCAGTGAAAAACGCTGGGAAGACGCGGCTTCCCTGGCCCGCTCCCTGGGGAGCCTGGGTATTGCCGTGGAAAACACCGGGATGGAACCGGACTTCCTCCTGGAAGACGGGAAGGAAAAACTTGCCGCTGGGGACAATCTGGCGGCCTTCCTCAGCGCGGCCCGTTCCCATGTCCTGAAACCCCTGGACGCCGAAAACGCATTACTGTTCCTGCAGCGGGCGGCGGAGCTGAAACAGCGGAGGGCGGCGAACTTCTTCCTTTCGATTATCGAAAGCCAGGGGGGAAGCTTCCCTAAAGAATTGGGGCTTTTCGCCAAAGGCCAGGACTCTGCCTCGGATATGATCAAAGGGGTGGTCACGGTGCTGGTAAACCGGGGCTACCGGATTCAGCGGGGCATGGGTTCCCCGGACTGGGTCCTGGGTTCCGCTTTCTTTGTGGATTCTTCAGGGCTGATGATCACCAACTACCATGTTATCGCCAGCGAGGTGGACCCCAGCTACGAGGGGTATTCACGGATGTATATACGTTTGGGAGACTCTACAAGCCCCCGTATCCCCGCCAAGGTAATAGGCTGGGACAAGGCCCTGGACCTGGCGCTGATCAAAGCTGAGGTGAAACCGGAATATGTCTTTTCCCTGGTGGACTGGGTAATTCCCCAGGTGGGGGATACGGTGCTGGCCATCGGCTCGCCCGGGGGGCTGGAAAAGACCGTCACCCGGGGTATTGTGTCCGCATTGGGCCGGCGTTTCCTCCAGATCGGGGACGTGATCCAAATAGATGCTGCGGTGAACCACGGCAATTCCGGGGGCCCGGTGGTTGATACCGAAGGCCGCCTGGTAGGCATAGTGTTTGCCGGGGTAGAGCAGTACCAGGGGCTCAACTTTGCAGTCCCTGCAGAACGGCTAGCTGCAGCCCTGCCGGCCCTGATCGCCGGAGGCAAAGCCCAGCGGCCCTGGTTCGGCCTTGCCATAAGCGAAACCGCCCAAGGGGCAGAGATTATCTATGTGGCCCCCTTTACCCCAGCGGCGGAACAACAGGTTACCGAGGGAAGCTTCATCAAATCCATTAACGGCGAGGAAGTCAGGGCCCCCCAGGGCGCCCTGATCCCCGCATTACAGGACCGGCTTTTTCCGGGCCGCCCGGGGGAGCTGGTATCCCTGGAAACCTCAGACGGGAAACACCGGGTTCTCCAAACCACGGTTCGCCCGGAGATTCCCCTGGCGGAAGCCGCCAAAAAGGACAGCCGGGAACGTATGGCCGCAGCCCTGTTCGGCCTCATCCTGACCCCTTCCCTGAACAGGGGCATCGCCCCGGCCTACCTGGTAAAAAAAGTTGTTCGGGGTTCCATCGCCGACGAAGCCGGGCTTTCAGAACAGGACCCGGTATCCATCCGGGGCTTCAAGATCGAGGAAAGCGACGGCTATGCCCTGCTGGATATCAATGTAAAGAAACGCCGCATGGGCTACATGGAAACCTATATGCGCCTTCCAGCCATGCTGGATTCCCCGGATACTTTGTAAAATAAGTTATTTCTGCGGTCGCCGTTTCCCGGAAAAAGAAGAAACCCGTATCCGGTACACGGCTACCGCCTTCAGCTGGCTTTCAGTATAGTGCCACTCCCGGTCCTCCCCGGTTTGGTGCTTCATCAGCGCATCAAGTCCCCGGATCTTTTCTTCGTCCTTAGTCAATAACTCTGCGGTTCCGAAACCAATGATGCTCTCATAGGCAAAGCTGTAAGCGGCAGCCTCTTCTCCGGTGACCAGGGAATGTTCCCCGTCCATCTCAAAACAGACCTGGCTGTTCCGTGCCAGGATGTCCGCCTTTTTTCCTTCCCGGGCGCCATGAAAATACAGGGTCAATAAGCCCCCGTCAAATTCAAAGCCAAAATTCAGGGGAACTATGTAGGGCTGATTCTGCTCCGCCATGCCCAGGCGGAACACTTTGTTTTTCCGGAGTATCTTCAGTTTTTCTTCGACATCCGTTATTTCCCGATCTGATCTTCTCATATTTACTCCTATAAATTGGCGGCTTGCCGCCACGTTAATTGGAAGTGTTACGAAGTAACACACTACTCCTTACAAAAGGCGGCTTGCCGCCACGTTAATTGGAAGTGTTACGAAGTAACACACTACTCCTTGTTAGTGAACCATCCTTAACATATTTACTCTACCAGCATTTCTCTTATTATATTCTTTACTTCTTCTATGTTTTTTGCATTTAACTTTCCAATTTTCTTTAGTATCCTTTTTTTATCGATTGATCGTATTTGATCCAAAACAACCCATCCTTTAGTTCCATTCAAACTAATCTTTACCCGGGTTGGATATTTATGTGATTTTGTTGTCATTGGCGCAATAATAACCGTTGCAATATTTTCATTCATTTCATTTGGAGAAATAAGCAGACATGGCCGTGTTTTCTTTATTTCATGCCCTATTGTCGGATCAAGATTTATCAAAAAAATATCGTACTGTTCCATTACGGTTCCCAATCCCAATCAAAGACATCATCCTCCAGGGTATTTGATATGATGAGTTTGTCATCAAGATTTTCGTTCATTTTTTTAAACGCCTTTTCCCACCCCAAGCGGGGCTTTTTTGATATAGGCTTTAATACCAATTCATCTTCATGTATCTGCAATTCAATTTTATCCTCAATATTAAATTCATTTATAATACTTTTGGGAATTCTAATGCCCCTGGAATTGCCAATAGATACAACTGAAACAATCATCATTTTCTCCCTGTATGTAATTATATTGTAATTATTTTCTTTTGTCAAACTTTTTTTGGCCTCTATTGACAGGGCCATTATCCAGTAATGCCCGTTGACAAGGGCCCACCCCTTGGCTAATATAGTAAATGAGGAGCCTTTAATGGGATTTAGGGCGGCGGTAAGCCGGTTTTTTGTGTTGTTTTTGTCGATAATTGGTATTTTTAGGCTCTCCTCCCAGGAAATTATCACCGCCGAACGGTACCTTGAAACGGTTTCCGAGCGCTACGGCGCTATTCGGGACTATGAGGCGCGGATCACCATCTATTCCGGCAATACCGAGATGTTCGGCACCATAAGCCACCTGAGCCCCTCCTTCCTGCGTATTGATTTTACCAAACCCTCAGAGCAGGTGATTGCCTTTAATGGGGAGACCCTGACAGTGTACCTTCCTGAATACCGGGCGACATTGAACCAGAGCAT